>JANWZN010000044.1 GCA_025054575.1 Geminicoccaceae bacterium
GATCGTGGCCTATCACGAGATGGGCCACGCGCTCGTGGCCCTCGCCCTGCCCGGGACCGACGCCGTCCACAAGGTCTCGATCGTGCCGCGCGGGGTGGGTGCGCTCGGCTACACGATTCAGCGGCCGACCGAGGACCGCTTCCTCATGACCAAAGAGGAGCTCTTGAACAAGATCGCGGTCATTCTCGGCGGCCGGGCGGCCGAGAAGCTCGTCTTCGACCATCTCTCGACCGGGGCGGCCGACGATCTCGTCCGCGCCACCGACATCGCCCGGGCGCTCGTGGCCCGCTACGGGATGGACGAGGAGCTGGGCTCGGTCGCCTACGATGTCGAGCGCAGCCCCTTCCTGCAGCCGGCACCCGGGCAGTTCACCTTCGAGCGGCGCTACAGCGAGGACACCGCGCGCGAGATCGACCTCGCGGTCCGCCGCCTCGTCGACCAGCAATTCGAGCGCACGCTGGGTATTCTCTCGCGCAACCGCGAGGTCCTCGAGCGCTGCGCCAAGGAGCTCCTCCAGGTCGAGACCCTCGACGAGGCGGCGCTGCGCCGGCTCACGAGCGATCTCCGTCCGGAGAGCGCGCGCGAGAAGGTCGCGGCCTGAGGCCAGGGGCGGCGGGAGGGCGCGGCCGCGGCGGCCGTCCTCGCGATCTCAGCGCGCCTGGTGGCCGGCCGAAAACGCGAGCGCGAGCGGGCGGAAGCGAAAGACCACCTCGTGCCGGCCGGGCGGCAGGGCCACGGCGCGGAAGAGGAGGTTGGCGCGCAACAGCTCGGCCGGCCGGTCGTCGACCTCGACCTCCCAACCCGGGTACCAGAGATCGTTGAGGACCAAGAAGGCGCGCAACGGCGTCGCCGCCAAAAGCCGCACCTCGGTCGTGCCGTAGGCCAGGATCTCGACCTCGGGCTCCTTGATCCAGTCGTCGATCCGCGTCGCCCAGCGGCTCCACTCCGCGGGCTTGCGATCGAGGATCACCACCTCGCGCGGATCGAGCGCGGGCCAGCGGCCGCTCGCCACGATCCGCTCTTCGTCGAGGACGATGCCGCGGCGGACCAGCATCGCGCGCGGCAGCGCGAACGGGTTCTCGTAGACCCGCACTCGGCCGAGCTGCGCCAGAAGCGGCATGGCCCCGTCGGGCAGGCTCGGATCGAGCGTCTCGGGGGCGACCGTCGTCACCACGAAGCGGGCCCCGAGCAGCCGCTGCAACGGGGCCGCGTAGCCCGGGGCGAGCGGGGCGAAACGTCGGACGGGCCCGTGGCTGTTCTGCTCGACGCCCAAGAGCTCGCCCAGCGCGCGCAGGCGCAAGGGCCCGTAACCCAGCGTGTTGTCGAGGCCCCACAGCGTGGAGACCTTCTGCCAATAGCCGCCGAGGCCGACGAGCTCGACCCGCGGTCGCTCGCCGCCGCCGCTCGCATCCTCGACCAGCGAGCGCAACAGTGTCGCGAGCTCGCCCCGCTCGATCGCCGCGAGCTCGGCCCGATCGGCCGGGCTCGCCGCGTTGAGCGGCGTGGCGATGTTGTGCAGGCGCAGATCGACCACCGCCACCGCGAGGACCAAAAGGACGAGCGCCGGACGGCGGTGCAACTCGGCCAGGATCCGCGCGATCGCGCCGATCGCCACGAGCGACGCCACGATCGGCAGCCACGCTCGGTCGAGCGCGCCCACGCCCTGCGCGAGCCAGAGGCCGCTTCCCACGGCGATCGCGAGCCCGATCGCGAGCGCGCTCGCGGCACCGCGCAGGGGCCGCGGGCAGGGCTCGTCGAGCGCGCGGGCCAAGAGCCGGCCCGCGATCACCGCGAGTGCCAGGACCAAGAGGAAGGCCGCGTCCGCCGGTCGGCGGAACTTGTCGACCCCCGGCAGCCAGGCGAAGAGATGCTCGAAGAGCGGGCCGTAGCCTCCCAGCGCGTAAGCCAGTGCCAAAAGCGCGAGCAGCACCCAGAAGCGGAGCTCGGGCTCGAGGATCCGGCCGCGCGCGATGCCGTGGGCGAGCAGGAGCGCCGCCGGCACCACCCCGAGATATAGGTAGTTGGTCGAACGGTCGGTGAGATCGCAGCAGCGCCAAACGAGGCTGTTGGGGCCCCAATAGTCGAGGTGCGAGCCGAGGGCGCCGGTCGCGTCGGCGGCCAAGAGCGTGAGCAGGTTGATCGGATGGAGCGAGCCCTGCAGCGCCTCGGCGAGCGTCATCGTCGCGCGGTTGCTGAGTGCGGCGAGCTCGAGGGTGAGCAGGAACGGCACCGCGCAGAGGGCGGCCACCATCGCGGCTGCGAGCAACAAGGCCGGCAGCCGCGCGCGCAGCCACGGCCAGGGCCGCTCGGCGCGCGACCAGCTGTGCAAAACGAAGCCGAGCAGGGTCCAGGCCCCGAGATAGGAGAGCTGGTTGCGGCCGAGCAGCACGAGCGCGGCGACGAGCCCGAACGGAATCGCCCAGCGCAGGCGGCCCTGCTCGAGCAGGAGGCGCAGGAGCGGCAGGGCGAGGGCGAGCCAGGCATAGGTCGCGATCAGCCCGACATGCTGCAGCCGCGCGGCCACCACCCCGCCCGTGGCCGCCACCAGAGCCGCGAGCAGCGCCCCCTCGGCCCGCCAGCCCGCGAGCTTGAACCAGAGCAGCACGGCCAGACCCGCGATCAGCGGGTGGAGGAGGAGGACGGCGTCGACCCGGGCCATGGACGGGGCCGGGTCGAGGAGTGCCAGGAGCGCGAAGAGAGGCTCGGTGAACAGGGCTTGCGGGTCGGCCGCGAGCGGCCAGCCGCCGAACACGAACGGATTCCACAGCGCCGAGCGGCCATTGTGCCAGCTCTCGGCCAGGAAGCGGACGGTCGGGTAGAACTCGGTCTTGGCGTCCCAGGGAACGAGCGCCGCGCCCGAGAGCCAGGGCCAGGCCAAGAAGAGCCAGGCCGCGAGATAGCAGGCGGTCGCCGCCGGCCAGGCGAGCGAGGCGCTCGTGGCGCGCCCGCGCAGCCGATCGAGCAGCGCGAGCGCGAGCCGGGCCCGGCCGTCGAGCTGGGCCGCGCGTGCGACGACACCGCTCCGGCCGTCCGCTTCCCGCCGCATCCTCGCCCCGCGCCCCGGGCGCGCGACGCCGCGCCGAAGCTACGCCGAACGGCGGCGGTCTCCTGCGACGTTCCCCCGGGCCACAGGGCCTATGGCGCCACCGCCACGGCGAGTCGAGCGCGGCGTCGGGCCGCGGGCGGTATCCTGTTGCGCCGAGGCCTCAGTACCAGGCGCCCGACCAGTGCCACCCCGGGCGGTCGCGGACCGGCCGTGGCGCGCGCGGCACGAGGATCCGCGCCGGCGGCACGAAGACCGGTTCGACCCGCTCGTAGAGGTCGAGCAGCCGCTCGATCCGCTCCGCGGTCGGCGGATGCGTGCGCAACAAGGAGGGCACCGGGATCCGCCGACCGGGAAAGAGGATCTCTTCCCAGTAGCGGCCCTGGTAGCGCTCGAGCTTGGCGAGAGCCGAGGCGAGCCCGCGAGGGTCGCCCGTGAGCGAGGCGGCGTCGAGATCGGCGTCGAACTCGCGGGCGCGCGACAGCGCGAGCTGGAGGAGCCCGGTCAGCGTCGGCGCGAAGACGAGAAGCAGGACCACGAGCCAGGGGACGACGACTTCGCCCTGCAGCAGGAACGGCAGGTTCAAGAACAACAGGAACTGGCCGAGCCAGGAGAGCAGACTGGTGAGCCGGCTCACGAGATCGGCCAGGCCCATGATCCACAGATCGTCGTTGCGGATGTGCGAGAGCTCGTGCGCGATCACGCCCGCGAGCTCGCGCCCGTTCAGGGCCCGCAGCAGGCCATCCGAGAGGCAGATCGCCGCCCGCTCCGGCCGGCCGACGGCGAACGCGTTGAGGATCGAGGAGGGCAGCCAGTAGAGCCGTGGCATCCGCTCGAGCCCGGCGCGGGCGGCGAGCAGGCGCACCAGTTCGTAGCCGTCCGGGAACTCGGCCGGATGGAGCGGGACGGCACCATAAGCGCGCATCACCCATTCCGGCGCCACGCTCGGCATGAAGAGAAGCGAGACGCCGGCCAGAAGGAGCGTCCAGAAGACCCCGTGCCAGCCCCAGATCGCGAGCGCGCACACGCCCAGGATCGCGAGCATGGCGAGCACGAGCAGGGTCGATTGCAGGATGTTGCGCAGCTTGTGCCGGCGCCGCTGCCGCTCGCTCAAGAACACAACCGGGGCCGAAGCGATCACCCCTCCTCGCCGCGCCGGAGGCCGTGCTAAGCTCGCCCGCGCGCGAGGGAGGTTGGGGGATGGCGGGCACGGCGGCAAGCCCGGCGGTCTTGCAGCGCATGAGCGTGGTCGAGGGCGACATCACCGGCCTCGACGTCGAAGCGGTGGTCAACGCCGCCAACGAGCGGCTCGCCCCGGGTGGTGGGGTGTGCGGTGCGATCCACCGGGCCGCCGGGCCCGAGCTCGCCAGGGCCTGCGCCAAGATCGGCCACTGCGCCACGGGCGACGCGGTCATCACCCCGGGCTACGGGCTCAAGGCCCTCTGGGTCATCCACGCGGTGGGACCGGTCTGGCACGGCGGCGGTGCCGGCGAGGACGAGAAGCTCGGCTCGGCTTACCGGCGATCGCTCGAGCTCGCGCTGGACCACGAGCTCGAGAGCGTGGCCTTCCCGGCGATCTCGACCGGGATCTACGGCTTTCCGCCCGAGCGCGCCGCCGGCATCGCGGTCGCCACCGTGGCCGACTTCCTGGCCCGGGCATCCTGGCCGCGGCGGGTGATCTTCTGCTGCTTCTCGGCCGAGTCGGCGGCGCTCCATCGCGCCGCCCTCGATCGCCTCGCCCGGGGCGAGCGCCCTTGAGCCTCGATCTCCTGTGCATCGGCGAGCCGCTCGTCGAGCTCAACCAGACCCGAGCGGGCGAGCCGCAGGTTCTTTTGGGCCATGGCGGCGACACCTCCAACTGCGCGGTCGCGGCCGCCCGGGCGGGCGCCCGGGTCGGTTATTTCACGCGCTTGGGTGCCGACGCCTTCGGCGATTCCTTCATCGCGCTCTGGGCCCGCGAGGGGATCGATCATGCGGCCGTGATCCGCGATCCCACGGCACCGACCGGTGCCTATTTCGTGGGCCACGGGCCCGAGGGCCACAGCTTCTCCTATCTGCGTCAGGGATCCGCCGCGAGCCGCCTCGCGCCCGAAGATCTGCCCGAGCCCTGTCTGCGCACGACCCGGATCCTGCACGCCTCGGCGATCAGCCAGGCGATCTCGACCTCGGCCTGCGATGCCTGCTTTCGTGCCTTCGAGATCGTCCGGGAGGCGGGCGGGCTCGTGAGCTACGACACCAACCATCGCCCGCGGCTGTGGCCCGCGCCCCGCGCTCGCGCGATCGTTCGCGAAGCCGCCCGCACGGCCGACATCCTGCTTCCCGGCCTCGACGACATGCGCGCCCTTCTGGGCCTCGAGGAGCCGGAGGCGATCGTCGATCACCTCCTGGCGCTCGGCCCGCGCATCGTGGCGCTCACCATGGGCGCGCAAGGGGCGCTCGTCGCCACCCCCGACCGGCGCGAGCGGCTCGCTGCGCACCGGGTCGCCGCGGTCGACGCGACCGGTGCCGGCGACGCCTTCGACGGCGCTTTCTTGGCCGAATATCTGCGCACGGGCGATCCCTTCGCGGCCGGCCGCTTCGCCAACGCCGCAGCGGCGCTCGCGACCACGGGCTTCGGCGCCGTCGCACCCTTGCCGACCCGCGCCCGGATCGAGGCCTTCCTCGCAGCCGAGGGCCGGGCGTGAGCCGGCCGGTCCTGATCGGGATCGACTGGGGGACCTCCTCCTTCCGCGCCTTCCTGATCGACGAAGCGGGCCTCGTCCTCGACCGGATCGCCAGTGCCGACGGCATCCTCGCCGTGCCCGCGGGCGGCTTCGAGGCCACCTTCGTGCGCCTCTTGGGTCCTTGGCTCGAGGCCCATCCCGATCTGCCGATCCTGGCCTCGGGCATGGTCGGCAGCCGTCAGGGCTGGCGCGAAGTGCCTTATGCGCCCTGTCCCGTGAGCCCCGCGGCTCTCGCGGCGGCGCTCGTCCCGCTCGAGACGGCGTGCGGTCGCCGGGTCCATCTCGTCCCAGGCCTGCTCTGCCGCGACGGCGACGGTCTGCCCGACGTCCTGCGCGGGGAGGAGGTGCAGATCCTGGGTGCTCTCGAGCAGGCACCCGCGAGCGGCTGTTTGTGCCTGCCCGGAACGCACGGCAAATGGGTGCGGGTGCGCGCGGGCGTGGTCCTGGGCTTTGCCACCTTCATGACCGGCGAGCTGTTCGCGGTTCTCAAGAACCATTCGATCCTCGGCCGGATGGCGCAGGGCGAGGCCGAGGACGCGGCAGCCTTCGAGCGTGGTGCGGCGATCGGGCTCGTGGGCGAGCCCGGGCGCGGCGGCACGCTGCGCCGTCTGTTCTTCGCCCGCACCCTGGCCCTTTCGGGCGAGCTCGCCCCGGGCGCGGTCGCGAGCTTCCTCTCCGGTCTCCTGATCGGCTGCGAGGTCCGCGAGGCCCTTTCGCTCGCCGAGCCGGAAGGACCGGTCCTGCTCGTGGGCGAGCCCGGCCTGTGCCGCCTCTGGGCCCGTGTGCTGGAGCGCGCGGGCGCGCCGCACGCGATCGCCCCGGCCGAGCTCGCCGCGCTGGGCCAGCTCCGGCTCGCAAAGCAGGCGGGCCTCGTTCGAGACCGCAGCAGATGAGCGAGCCCGCCGTCCCGCCGCTCCCCGATCCGCCCCTGATCGCGATCCTGCGCGGCCTGCGCCCGGAGGAGGCGGAGCCGATCGGTGCCGCCCTCTTGGATGCGGGCTTTCGCATCCTCGAGGTGCCGCTCAACTCGCCCGATCCCTTCGCGAGCATCGCCCGGCTCGCCCGTGCCTTCGGCGGCCCTGCGCTCGTGGGGGCCGGGACCGTGCGGCGTGTGGAGGAGGTGGCACGGCTCGCGGCCGCGGGGGGCCGGCTCCTCGTGATGCCGCACGCCGATGCCGCGGTGATCCGGGCCGGGGTCGCAGCCGGCCTGTTGACCGTGCCCGGGATCGCCACGCCCAGCGAAGCCTTCGCCGCGCTCGATGCCGGGGCGCACGCCTTGAAGCTGTTCCCGGCCGAGATGATCGGGCCGAGCGTGGTCAAGGCGCTGCGCGCCGTCCTGCCGGCGGGCGTGCCCTTGTTGCCGGTGGGCGGGATCGTGCCCGAGAGCATGGGGCCCTACCGGGCCGCCGGCGCGGCGGGCTTCGGCCTCGGCTCGGCGCTCTACAAGCCCGGCGATGCGCCCGAGACGGTCGCTGCCCGGGCGCGCCTGTTCGTCGCCACCTGGCGGCGGCTCGCCGCCGGGGAGAGCTGAGCCGAACCGATCGCGGTCCTCAGCGGAGCTGGAGGTCGAGCTGCGGCTGGGCCCCGCCCTGGCCGCCGCCCTGCGCCTGGCCCTGGCGTTGCGGTTGGCGCTGCGGCGCCTGCCCCTGCTGCGTGCGCCCGCTCTGTGCGGCGGGCTGCTGGCTGCGGGCCGCGGGCTGGGTCTGCTGCGGCTCTTGCTGCAGGGCCGCCTGGCGCGCCTCGAAGAAGAGCTTGAAGAGCGTCTCCTGGTCGGGAAGCCCGGTCTTCTTGAGCCCGGAGCGCTCCTGATAGGCCTCGAAGGCGGCCTGGGTCTTGGGGCCCCAGCTGCCGTCCGCCTTGCCGGTCAACAGGCCCTGCTTGATCAGGATGTCCTGGGCGCGGCGGACCGTCTCTTGATAGTGCTTCATCGTCCGCTCGCCGGCCTTGATCTCGACCACGGGCGAGCGCTGGGCGAGCTTGAAGGGCCGGATGACCTCCTCGATCGCCTTTGCCGCCTGGATCAGGCGGTGACCCTCGTTCTGGCTGCAATAGCGGGCGGTGAGCTCGAACAGCACGACCGGCGATTGCCAGGGTGCCAGATCGTAGGTCTGCGGCGTGGCGTCGTTCAGTCCGGTCAAGTAGCCCTCGAGCCAGTTGATGTAGGCCTCGACCCCGGGCTTCTTGTCCTTGAAGGCCTGCATCAGCGCGCCGCAGGTCTCGTTGCCGAGGCCCTTGACGGCGAAGCTGCCGTCCTTGTCGCGCGCCGAGAGCGGCGCGGTGGCGAGCAGGGAGAGCGCGAGCGCCGCCGCGCCGGCACGAAACGGGTTGCGCATGGCACCTCTCGATCGGATCGGGGCGCGGGCACGAACGGGCTGTCGGCGCCTCGGGCGGCCCACGCTCGCGCGTCCGGCTGATCGCGACCGGCCGCGCTCGACCGAGCGGCATCTTGCGCTTGGGGCCCCGCTTGTCCAGGGCCTGCGACGTCGCCTCAGCCGGCCGGCCGCGGGTAGGCGTCCGCGACCAACCGATCGATCGCGCCGAACAAACGCTGCAGGGCCGGCTCCTCGGCGAGGCCGGACGGGTCGGGCGGAAAGGGCCCGAGCCTCCGTGGCCGCGCCGGGCTCGCGGGCGGTGGCGGCGCCTCGCCGGCCGCTCTCGTCGCCGCCGCGCCGGTGCTCGTGCTCTGGGCCGTTCGCGGCTTGATCTTGCCGGCGCGGATCTGCCGCGCGAGCCATTCGAGCTGCGCCGGGACGGCCTCGAAGCTCGGGAGCTTGGGCCGCAAGGCCTGCAGCCGCCGCAATTCGGCCTCGGCCAGCTCGCGATCGCGCTCGATCCGGGCGCGATAGCGGATGATCGTGTGCAGGCTCGGCAGACCGCCGACAGGACGGCCCTCCGTGAGCGCGCGCAAGAGCCGCTCCTCGACCGCGGCGAGCCGCTGGCGGCGCCACATGGCCGCGGCGATCGCCTCGAGCGCGGTCCGCTCGGCGGCGTCGATCGGGCCCCAGCGCGCCTCGAGCTCGCGGCGCAGGGCGGCGTAGGCGCGCGCATCCTCGCCGGCGAGCACGCTCTCGAGACCGGGGAGGCCGGGCTCGGCGGCGGCCGGCGCAGGGTCGGGCTCGCCGGGCGCGGGGCCGGGTTCGATCGGGGCGGCGCGGGCTGCGGTCGCGGTGGTCAAGGTCGGGCTCCGTCCGGTGCTGGACGGAGCCTTACGCGAAGTATAGGATGTTAGTCAAGATATTGGGGAGATTTCCTTGGGAAGCTGCCGGCTCCACGCACAGCGGCCGGCACGAGGGTCCCGAGCCGGACCCCCGGCCGGCCGTGCGCCTCAAGCACCCAACAGCGCGAGCTCGGCCGGGTGGTCGATCCGGCGCAGCAACGCGTTCTTGAGCTTCATGAGCGCGCGGTGCTCGATCTGGCGCACCCGCTCTTTGGAGATCCCGAGCTTGACCCCGAGCTCCTCGAGCGTGCTGCCCTCCTCGCGCAACCGACGCTCGCGGATGATGACGCGCTCGCGCTCGGAGAGCTCCATGAGCGAGGAGGCGAGCCAGGCCGAGCGGGTCTTGCCGTCCTTGAGTTCGGCGATGGTCTCTTCCGGGTTCGGCCGATCGTCGGCCAGGAAGTCCTGCCAGGCGTCCTCGCCGTCGACCCCGATGGTCGCGTTCAAGGACTGGTCGGCGCCGGAGAGCCGCATCTCCATGTCCTCGACGTCGCTGCGGCTCACCCCGAGCTCCTCGGCGATCTTGGCGCGGCCGCTGTCGTCGAGCCGGCCGCCCGTGCCCTCTTCGATCTTGGCCCGCAACCGCCGCAGGTTGAAGAAGAGCGATTTCTGCGCCGCGGTCGTGCCGGTGCGCACCACCGACCAGTTGCGCAAGATGAAGTCCTGCATGGCCGAGCGGATCCACCAGGATGCATAGGTGGAAAAGCGCACGTCGCGCTCGGGCTCGAAGCGCGCTGCGGCCTGCATCAGCCCGACCACCCCCTCCTGCACGAGGTCGGCCTGCGGCAGCCCGTAATTCTTGAACTTGGCGGCGGTGCTGATGACCAGCCGCATATAGGACTGGACGAGCTCGTGGAGAGCCTTCTCGTCGCCCTGCTGGCGCCAGCGCACCGCGAGCTCGCGCTCGTGGTCGCGCTCCAAGAGCGGTGCGGCCATCGATTCGCGGATGAGCCGGCGGTTGGCGCGGGCGGTGTCCGCCGTATCCGACAACGCCACCATGGTGCCTCCGTCCCTCGGCCGGAGCGAGCCTCTGTCTCGTCCGACCGTTCTGCCGGAGTATACGGGACCAAATTGGTCCTGGATCAACGGGGCAGAGGCCTTCATGAACGCCACCCTCGCGCAACCCTTCGCCGGCCGGGCGGCAAGCCTTTGATTCGCAACGATGCCGACGCTGGGGTCGGGACCGCGCTAACGACGATTTCACCCGCGCGCCATGGCCGGTGCGGCGGCTCAGAGGATCCGGCAGGCGCGCGCGAAGGCGAGGCGCGGGTTGCGCGGGTGCAGCCGCGAGCGGTCGCCGTAGCCGAGATTGCACAAGAAGTTCGAGCGCCAGCGCCCGTCGGGGAAGAATTCTCGGTCGACCAAGGCGTTGTCGAAGCCCGACATGGGGCCGCAGTCGAGCCCCAGTGCCCTGGCCGCGAGGATGAAGTAGCCCGCCTGGAGCGTGGCGTTGCGAAAGGCCGTGGTCTCGGCCTTGCGCTCGTTGCCGGCGCCCGCGAACCAGCCCACGGCTTCGGGCTCGTGCGGGAAGAGCTCGGGCAACAGCTCGTAGAAGCGGAGATCGTAGGCCAGGATCGCGGTCACCGGCGCGGCCATGGTCTTGGCCAGGTTGCCCTCGGAGAGGGCGGGGCGGAGCCGCTCCTTGGCTTCCCGGCTCTTGACGAACAGCACCCGGAGCGGTTGGCCGTTGGCGCTCGTGGGCCCGAGGCTGGTCAACCGCCAGAGTTCTTCGAGCAGCGAGTCGGGGACCTCGCGGTCGAGCCAGTAGGAAAAGGTCCGCCCGGAATAGAAGAGGAGATCCCGCCCCTCTTCGTCGAGCACGCGATCCGCCATCACCGACCTCGCTCGCTGCCCTTGCCGCGAGCGCCAAGCTAGCGCGCAGGAAGGCCGCGGCCAGAGGCCGAAGACGGCTTTCTCGGGAGACGTTCGATGGACGCCACGCCCGCACCGACGCCGCAGCCGCAAAGCGCGATGCCGCCGCTCGCCACGATCGGCTACGCCCTGGCCACGCCCGCGGGCCTGGTCGCGGCACTGCGCGCGGCCGGGATCGAGCTCCTGGTCGACGTCCGCGCCGTGCCGGCCTCGCGCCGGCCGGGCTTCTCCAAGCGCCAGCTGGCGGCCGCCCTCGAGGAGGCCGGGATCGCCTATCGTCACATGAAGGGTCTGGGCACACCCGCCGCCGGTCGCGACGCCGCGCGCGCCGGCCGGCTCGACGCCTTCGAGCGGATCTTCCGCGAGCATCTCGCGGGCCTCGAGGCGCAAGCCGAGCTGGCCGAGCTCGCGCGGCTGATCGCAGCCGGCCGGCGTCTGTGCTTGCTCTGCCTCGAGGCCGAGCCGGCGCATTGCCACCGCGCCATCCTGGCCGAGGAGCTGCGCCGGCAGCTCGGGCTCGAGGTCCGCCACCTCGCCCCCGAGCCGCCCGCTGCCCTCGGCTAGGCGCGGCCGGCGGCCTCGCCCTGCGCCAACAGCATCCGCAGCACGTAGGGCAGGATCCCGCCGTGGCGCATGTACTCGACCTCGTCGGCGGTATCGACCCGGGCGCGCAGCCGGATCCGCTCGCTCGAGCCGTCCTTGCGGCGGATCACCGCCTCGAGCGTCATCCGCGGCTGCAGGCCGGCCGAGAGGCCCAGGATGTCGATCACCTCGCTGCCGTCGAGACCGAGGGTGAGCCGGTTCTGGCCGCCCGTGAACTCGAGCGGCAGCACGCCCATGCCCACGAGGTTGGAGCGGTGGATGCGCTCGAAGCTCTCGGCGATCACGGCCTTCACACCCAGAAGCGCCGGGCCCTTGGCCGCCCAGTCGCGCGAGCTGCCGGTGCCGTATTCCTTGCCGCCGATGACCACGACCGGCACGCCGCGCTCTTTGTAGCGCATGGCCGCATCGTAGATCCACATCTCGACGCCGTCGGGGTGCAAAATGGTCCGGCCGCCTTCCTTGCCGCCCAGCATCTCGTTCTTGATGCGGATGTTGGCGAAGGTGCCGCGCATCATCACTTCGTGATTGCCGCGGCGGGCGCCGTACTGATTGTAGTCCTTGGGCAGCACCTGATAGCTCTGGAGATATTCGGCAGCCGGGCTGTTCTTGGCGATGTTGCCGGCCGGGCTGATGTGGTCGGTGGTGATGCTGTCGCCCAAAAGCGCCAGGATCCGGGCACCCACGATATCGGCGAGTGCCGCCGCGGGCTCGCGGCTCATGCCGTCGAAATAGGGCGGCTTGCGGACATAGGTGCTGCGATCGTCCCAGGCATAGGTGAGGCCGGCTTCCTTGGGACCGATCCGCTCCCAATGCTCGTCGCCCGCGAACACCTGGGCGTAGGACTTGCGGAAGAGGTCGGCGGTGACCGCCGCGTGGACCGCCGCGTCGACCTCCTGCGGGCTCGGCCAGACGTCGGCCAGGTAAACCGGCTCGCCGTCCTTGCCGGTGCCCAGGGGCTCGCGGGTGATGTCGCGGCGGATCGAACCCGCGAGTGCGTAGGCCACCACGAGCGGCGGCGAGGCCAGATAGTTGGCCTTGACCTGGGCGTGGACCCGGCCCTCGAAGTTGCGGTTGCCGGAGAGCACGGCTGCGACCACGAGCTTGCCCTTGTCGATCGCCTCCGCGATCGGCTCCGGCAGAGGTCCGGAATTGCCGATGCAGGTCGTGCAGCCATAGCCCACGAGATCGAAGCCGATCGCATCGAGGTGCGGTTGCAGGCCGGCCTTGGCGAGATAATCGGTGACGACCTTGGAGCCCGGGGCGAGCGAGGTCTTGACCCAGGGTTTGCGATCGAGACCTTTTTCGACCGCCTTCTTGGCGACGAGGCCGGCCGCCACCATGACACCCGGGTTCGAGGTGTTGGTGCAGGAGGTGATCGCGGCGATCACGACATCGCCGTGGCGCAGGCTGTAGTCGGTGCCGGCCACCGGGACGGCGGCCTGCGGATCGGCCCCGCCCAGGAGGCTCGGCAAGGCGTCCTCGAAGCTCTTGGCCGCAGCCGCGAGCGGGACGCGGTCCTGCGGCCGCTTGGGGCCGGCGAGGGAGGGTTCGACCGTGGCGAGGTCGAGCTCCAAGAGGTCCGTGAAGACCGGATCGGGGGTGCCGGGCTCGCGCCACAGCCCCTGCGCCTTGGCATAGGCCTCGACCAGCGCGATGCGCGCCGGATCGCGGCCGGTGAGCTCGAGATAGTCGAGGGTGATCCGGTCGATCGGGAAGAAGCCGCAGGTGGCGCCGTATTCGGGGGCCATGTTGGCGATCGTGGCGCGATCGGCGAGCGGCAGATGATCGAGCCCCGGCCCGCAGAATTCGACGAACTTGCCGACCACGCCCTTCTTGCGCAGAAGCTGGGTGACGGTCAGCACGAGATCGGTGGCGGTGGCACCTTCGCGCAGCCGACCGGTGAGCCGCACGCCCACGACTTCGGGGATCAGCATCGAGATCGGCTGGCCGAGCATCGCCGCTTCGGCCTCGATCCCGCCCACGCCCCAGCCCAACACGGCCAGGCCGTTGACCATCGTGGTGTGGCTGTCGGTGCCGACCAGCGTGTCGGGATAGGCGATCTGCCGGTTGCCCTCGCGCGCGGTCCAGACGACCTGCGCCAGATATTCGAGATTGACCTGGTGGCAGATCCCGGTCCCGGGCGGGACCACCCGGAAATTGTCGAAGGCCTGCGAGCCCCAGCGCAAAAAGGCGTAGCGCTCGCCGTTGCGCTGATATTCGAGCTCGACGTTCTTGGCGAAGGCGTCGTGGCTCGCGAACGCGTCGACCTGGACCGAATGGTCGATGACGAGATCGACCGGGACGAGCGGGTTGATCTTGCGCGGATCACCACCGAGGGCGACCATCGCGTCGCGCATGGCGGCGAGATCGACCACGGCCGGCACGCCCGTGAAATCCTGCATCAGCACGCGCGCGGGACGATAGGCGATCTCGTGCTCGCTGGTCCGCGTCTCGAGCCACCGCGCGACCGCCTCGAGGTCGGCCACGGTGACCGTGCGGCCGTCCTCGAAGCGCAAGAGGTTCTCCAAGAGAACCTTCATCGAGCAGGGCAGCCGCTCGATCGGGCCCAGCTTCTTGGCCGCCTCGGCCAGGCTGAAATAATCGTAGGCGACACCGTCGACCTGGAGCGTGCGGCGGGCGCCCAGGCTGTCGGAACCGGTGATCTTCATCGCGGGAACCTCGAGCTGCGGAGTCCTGGGGCCGCGCGGCGGGGAGCGCCCCGGTCCGGCGGGGTTCGCAGCCTTATAGACGCTCCCCGAGCACCGTCCAACGCGGCAGGTCGGCACGCGGACGCTGGCGCCGGCCGGCGCGACGGGCTAGCGGAGCGGCTGCGCCATGGGAGTGGGGATTATGTTGCTGGCCCAGCTTTCCGACTGCCACGTCAGCGCCGGTCGCCCGGCCTATCGCATCGTCGACACGCAAGGCGCCCTCGCGCGTGCGGTCGACGCGCTCCTGGCCCTGCGGCCAGCGCCGGAAGTGGTGATCCTCACGGGCGATCTCGCCTACGAGGGCCGGCCCGAAGAATACGCGCGGATCGCCCGCGAGCTCGCCCGGCTGCCGATGCGGGTGATCGCCCTTCCCGGCAACCACGACGCCCGCGGCCCGTTCCGCGACGCGCTCGTCCCCCGCTTCTGCCCGACCGAGGATCCCCTCTTCCTGCAGGTCGCGGTCGACCTCGGCGAGCTCGTGCTCGTGGGCCTCGATACGCTCGTTCCGGGCGAGGACGGCGGGGCGCTCTGCGCGAAGCGGCTCGCCTGGCTCGAGGCGACGCTCGAGGCGGCGCGCGGCCGGCCGGTGATCCTGGCGCTGCACCACCCGCCCTTTGCCACCGGCATCGGCTTCATGGACCGGATCGCCCTGGCCGAGCCCGAGAAGCTCGAGGCCCTGGTCCGCCGCCACGGCCGGGTCGAGCGGGTGATTTGCGGCCATGTCCACCGCTCGGTGCAGACGCTGTGGGCCGGGACGCTGGCCTCGATCGCGCCGTCGACCGCGCACCAGGTCCAACTCGCGCTCGAAGCGGGCGCACCCTCCTGCTTCACGCTCGAACCCGCGGGCTTCCATCTGCACGCGCGGGTTCCGGGCGGCGGGCTCGTCACCCACCTCGTGCCGATCGGCGACTGGCCGGGCCCCTACCGGTTCGCCGAGTACGCCTCGGGCTGAGCCGCGCGCCGCCGGCCGCGGGCTCACTCGGCCGGCAGCGGCCGCAGTGCGGCACCGGCGGCTTCGGCCTCCCGCCGCTCGCGTTCGGCCTGCTCGCGGACCCAGCGCGGCAGGGTGCGGCGGGTGAAGATCGTATAGGCCACCGGCACGACGTAGAGGGTGAAGAAGGTGCCCATGAGCAGGCCGCCCACGATCACCCAGCCGATCGCCTGACGACCCTCCGCACCGGCACCGGTCGCGAGAGCCAGCGGGATGGAGCCCAGCACCATGGCACCCGTGGTCATCAGGATCGGGCGCAGGCGCAGGACCGAGGCCTCGAGCACCGCATCGCGGATGGTGCGGCCGCGGGCGCGCAGCTGATTGGCGAACTCGACGATCAAGATGCCGTGCTTGGTGATCAGGCCCACGAGCGTGACGAGGCCGATCTGGCTGTAGACGTTGAGGCTCTGGCCGGTGAGCTGGAGGGCGAGGAGGGCCCCCGTCATCGACAAGGGCACGGTCAGCATGATCACGAACGGGTCGACCCAGCTCTCGAACTGCGCGGCCAAGACGAGATAGATGAAGGCGAGCGCCAACAGGAAGACGACCCACAAGCCGGTCGCCGATTGTTTGAACTCGCGGCTCTGGCCGTCGAAATCGGTGACGATCCCGGGATCGAGCTCGGCCGCTGCGGCCTCGAGGAAGGCCAAGGCCTCGCCCAAGGAATAGCCCGGGGCGAGCGTGGCGGTGATCGTGGCCGAGCGCAGTTTGTTGAAGTGGTTGAGCTCCTTGGGGGCGACTCGCTCCTCGATGGTGACGAGGTTGGCGAGCGGCACCATCACCCCGCCGGCACCGCGGACGAAGATCTGCGACAGATCGTTGGGCGTGGCGCGGTCCTGCGGCTTCACTTGGACCACGACCTCGTACTGCTTGCCCTCGCGCTTGAAGCGGGTGACCTGGCGCCCGCCCAGCATGGTCTCGACCGTCTGGCCGATCGTCCGGACATCGATCCCCATCAAGGCCGCCTTCTCGCGGTCGATCGTCACCACGATCTGCGGCTTGTTGAGCTTGAGATCGCTGTCGAGGTTGACGAGGCCGGGATTGCGGCGTGCCGCCGCCATCAACCGGTCGACCGCGCGCTCGAGCACCTCATAGGGCTGCGAGGTCTGGAGGACGAAGGCCACGGGCTTGCTCACCGGGCTCTGGCCGAGCGAGGGCGGGTTGCTCGGGAAGGCCATGATGCCCGGGATCTGGAACATCTTGGGGGCGAGCGCGCGGGTGACGTCTTGTTGTTTGACCTGGCGCTCGTCCCAGTCGACCAGCCGCCCGAACCCGAGCACGCGGGCGACGTCGTTGCCGAAGCCGATCACCACGAAGATCCGCTCGAAGAGCGGCTCTTGGGCGTAAGCGGCCTCGATCATCCGGGCGAAGCGGTCGGTGTAGGCGAGCGTGCTCCCTTCCGGTGCGACACCGATCGTGACCACGGTGCCGCGGTCTTCGGTCGGGGCGAGCTCCGCCGGGAGGCCGCGGAAGAGGACGATCGCGAAGCCGGCCACGAGCAGCATCAGCGTCACGACGGCCGGCCGCACCGAAAGGGCGAAGGCGAGGCTCGCGCGATAGGCGCGGGTGAGCCCGTTCAAGAAGGCTTCGATGCCGCGATAGACGAGATTGTGTCGCTCCTGGTGCTTCAACAGCAGCGAGCACATCATGGGCGAGAGCGTGAGTGCCACGAAGCCCGAGACCAGGACGGCCCCGGCGAGGGTGAGCGCGAACTCGACGAAGAGCCGGCCCGTGCGGCCGGTCTGGAAGGCGATGGGCGCGTAGACCGCGGCCAAGGTGATGGTCATCGCGACGACCGCGAAGGCGATCTCGCGGGAGCCGTCGAGGGCCGCCTGGAAGGGCCGTTTGCCCATCTCGATGTGGCGGGCGATGTTCTCGAGCATGACGATCGCATCGTCGACCACGAGGCCGACCGCGAGCACCATCGCGAGCAGGGTCAAGGTGTTGATGGAAAATCCCAGCGCCCACATGAAAACGAAGGCGCCGATCAACGAGACCGGGATGGTGACGAGCGGAACCAAAGTCGCCCGCAGCGAGCGCAAGAAGAAGAAGATGACGAGCACGACCAGCACGATCGCCTCGACGATCGCCTTGTAGACGTTGCCGATCGCTCGCTCGATGAAGATCGTACTGTCGTAGCCGATCTCGGTGACGACACCTTCGGGCAGGATCTCGCGGATCTGCGGCAAGACCTCGCGGACCGCTGCCGCGACCTCGAGCGGGTTGGCGGTCGCTTGTTTGACGACACCGACCGAGGTCGACAGCCGGCCGTTGAAGCGCGAGGTCACGCGCTCGTTCAAGGGCGCGATCTGCGCTTCGCCGATGTCGCGCAGGCGCACGAGATAGCCGTCGGCGTCGCGGACGATCAGGTTGTTGAACTGCTCGACCGTGCGCAGATCGGTCTCGGCCAGGATCTCGAACTCGCGGCCGCGGCTCTCGATCCGGCCGGCGGGGATCTCGATGTTCTGCCGGCGCAGCGCGTCCTCGACGTCCTGCGGCGTGAGCCCGTAGCCCGCGAGCCGCAGGCGATCGAGCCAGATCCGCATCGCCGGCTGGCGCTCGCCGAAGATGCGCACTTCCGCCACGCCCGGCAGGTTCTGCAGCCGATCCTTGACGAGCCGATCGGCCATCTCGCTCACTTCCATGGGCCCGTGCCGATCGGAAGCGAGCGCGATGTAGATGATCGGCTGCGAATCGGCCTCGACCTTGCGAACGACGGGCTCGTCGGCGTCCTCGGGCAGCCGGGCGCGGGCCTGGGCCACCCGGTCGCGGACGTCGGCCGCCGCCGAGTCGGGGTCGCGGTCGATGCGGAAGCGGAGATTGATCTGGCTGCGCTCGGGTCGGCTCGAGGAGGTCATCACGTCGAGCCCTTCGATGCCCGAGAGCACCTCCTCGAGCGGCTGGGTGACCCGGCTCTCGATGATGTCGGCCGAGGCGCCGCGATAGGTCGTCTGGACCGAGACCACGGGCTCGTCGATCTTGGGATATTCGCGGACCGAGAGCCGGCTCCAGGCCATCAGGCCCACGAGCATGACGACGAGGCTCAGGACCGAGGCGAAGACCGGCCGGCGGATCGAAACGTCGGAGAGGAGCACGGGCGAGCCTCCCCTCAGCCCTGCGGTGCCGGCGCCGTACCCGCCCCGCGGGCGGTCGGCGGGCCACCGCCCGTGCCCGGCCGCGGTCCTTGGCCCGGGGCCTGGACGATCGCCGCGGCACCGTCGCGGACCCGGCCGACCCCGGCCGTGACGACCAGATCACCGGCGCGGAGGCCTTCGACGATCTCGACCTCGCCCGGCCGCCGCATGCCGGTCTTGACCACCACCCGCTCGACCCGCTTGGGCTTGCCCTCGCCCTGGTCGACCAGGCGGAACACCACCTGCTCGCGACCCTGCGGGACGATCGCTTCCTCGGCGATCCAGAGTGCTTCGGGCTTGATCGAAAGGGTGAGTTGGACGCGGGCGAACAGGCCGGGGCGGAGCGCCTCGTCGGGATTGTCGATCGCCGCACGGACGATCAAGGCGCGGCCGCGCTCGTCGACCGCCGGATCGATCGCGGTGACCCGACCCACGAAGGCGCGATCGGGAAAGGCGTCGACGCTGATGCGGATCGGGTTGCCGACCGCGACTGCCGGCAGGAACAGCTCGGGGACGCGGAAATCGACCTTGATCGGATCGATCTGCTCGAGCGTGGTGAGCTCGGTGCCGGCGGTGACGAACTCGCCCACGCTCACCCGCCGCAACCCGACCTTGGCGTCGAACGGTGCCTTGATCTGGCGCTTGGCGAACTGCGCCTGGGCGAGCTCGACCGCGGCCTCGGCGATCTTGTAGGCGGCCTCGGCCTCGTCGAGGGCGCGCTGCGTCCCGACATTGGTCCGCCTGAGCTCGCGGGCGCGCTCGAGATTGTTCTGGGCGAGCATCAGCCGCGCCTTGGCCTCGGCCAGCGTCGCCTTTTCGGTCGAGGCGTCGAGCTCGACCAGGAGCTGACCGGCGGTCACGCGGCCACCCTCTTCGAAGTGGAAGGCGGCGATCCGACCCGCGACTTCCGGCCGAACCGTGACGCTCTCGTTCGACAGAAGCGTGCCCACCGCCTCGACCGCGGTCTCGGCCGGCTCGACCTTGACGGACATCGCCTCGACCGGGACCGGCCCGCCCCCGCCGCGGCCGCCGGGACCGGGCGCCTGCTGCTTCTGCTGGGCGGGAAGGGCGACATAGTGCCAATAGGCACCGGCCGCGGCGGAGCCCAGCAGCAGAACGACGAGCACGGCTAAAAGCGAGCGGAGCAAGGCGGTTCCCCAGGGGCCGCGTGGCCCCACCGCCGCTATGTAGGGCAGCCCGGTGCCGAGCGACACCCCTTTGCGTGTAACAGACCGTTGCGCCGCGACGAGGGGACCGGCCTCACTGGTTCATCGAGTTCCAGAAGTCTTCGTTGGTCTTCGAGTACTTCATCTTGTCGAGGAGGAACTCGATCGCGTCGACCGTGCCCATCGGATTGAGGATCCGCCGCAGCACCCACATGCGCGTGAGGATCGCCTTGTCGACGAGCAGCTCTTCCTTGCGGGTGCCGGACTTCTGGATGTCGATCGCCGGGAACACGCGTTTGTCGGCGACCCGACGATCGAGCACGATCTCGGCATTGCCGGTACCTTTGAATTCCTCGAAGATCACCTCGTCCATGCGCGAGCCGGTGTCGATCAGCGCGGTGGCGATGATCGTCAAGGAGCCGCCGTCCTCGATGTTGCGGGCGGCGCCGAAGAACCGCTTGGGCCGCTGCAGCGCGTTGGCATCGACACCACCAGTCAAGACCTTGCCGGAGGACGGCACGACCGTGTTGTAGGCGCGCGCCAGGCGGGTGATCGAATCGAGCAGGATCACCACGTCGCGGCCGTGCTCGACGAGCCGCTTGGCCTTCTCGATCACCATCTCGGCGACCTGCACGTGCCGCGTCGCCGGCTCGTCGAAGGTCGAGGAGACGACCTCGCCGCGGACCGTGCGCTGCATGTCGGTCACCTCCTCGGGCCGCTCGTCGATGAGCAGCACGATGAGGAAGACCTCCTTGTGGTTGTGCATGATCGCGTGCGCGATGTTCTGCATCAGCATCGTCTTGCCGGTCCGCGGCTGGGCGACGATGAGCGCACGCTGTCCCTTGCCGAGCGGGGCCACGATCTCGATCACCCGGGTCGAGAGATCTTTCTGGCCCGGGATCTCGAGGTTGAGCTTCTTGGTCGGGTAGTAGGGTGTCAGGTTGTCGAAGTGGACCCGGTGACGGGCGACCTCGGGCGGGTCGAAGTTGATCGTGTCCGCCCGCAACAGCGCGAAATAGCGCTCGCCTTCCTTGGGCGCGCGCACGAGGCCGTGGACGGTGTCGCCGGTCCGCAGCCCGAAGCGACGGATCTGCGAAGGCGAAACATAGATGTCGTCCGGCCCGGCCACGTAGTTGACATCGGGCGAGCGGAGGAAGCCGAAGCCGTCTTGCAGGATCTCGAGCACGCCCTCGCCGCGGATCGGGATGTCGGAAGCGGCGAGCTGCTTGAGGATGGCGAAGACGAGATCGCCCTTCTTGAGCGTGCTCGCCCCTTCGATGCCGAGCTCCTCGGCGTATTTGAGGAGCTCGGCGGCGGACTTGCGCTTGAGCTCGGTGAGGTTGATGGCCGGGGTGTCGGGGGCGATCGGCGGCGGCTCGGGACCCTCGTCCGCCGAGCGCGCTTCGAAGCGTTCGCCGTAGCGTCCTTCCGGCCGCCCGCGCCCCTCGCGGCCGAAGGACGGGCGCGGCGGGTAGCGGGGCGGCTCGCGGCGGTCGCCGTAGCGCGCCTCGGGCTGGCCGCCGCCGCGGGCCTCGAAACGCGCTTGCGGCTGCGGCTGGCTCGGCGGTTGCGGTTGCGCACGCGGCGGCTCGGCCACTGTCTCGAAGCGCAGTTCGGGCTCCGGCTCCGGCTCGCGCGGC
>JANWZN010000045.1 GCA_025054575.1 Geminicoccaceae bacterium
CGTCTCCTAGGGCAGGCCGATCAGCCGGATCGCCTCGGGCGGGGTGGCGAGCGTCCAGACAGTCTCCGATCGCCTGCCCGAGGCCTCGATGCGATAATGAACCGCCGCGGGACCGAGCGCGCGCGCGACAAGCTTGTTGATCCGCGAGGCGCGCTCGGAGAACCAGTTCTTGGCGGGTCTGGGCTTGAGGGCCTTCTCTGCCCGCTCGCGGCGGTCGAAGCCGACCAAAGCGGTGTAGAGGTCGAGGAAGCGGTGGATACCCGAAAGGTCCTCGCGCCCGACCGCGGCCGCGGCGCCGAGCGAACAGCGCCGCTCGGCGAGCCAGGCCCAAAAAGCGAGCGTCATCGGGGTGCAGCGGAGCTCGCGGGTGCAGCGGAGCTCGCGGGTGCGGCGGAGCTCGGGGGTGCAGCGGAGCTCGCGGCCGTGCGCCCGCACGCTTCGCCGCTCGAGGTCGATCACGAGCTCGGGCGGCCGGAAGCGCTCCTGCAGGCTCGCAACCGTCGCAGCGAAGCTCGCCCGGCCCTCCAGGAGATCGCCGGGCAGACCCTCGCGCAGCCGAACGAAGGGGATGTCGGCGAGCACGAGGCCGCAGCGATCGGTGCGGATCGGCTTCTGGTCCTTGCTCTGGCTCAAGAGCACCACGGGCTCGGGCGGCGGGTAGAAGAAGTCGGCGTGCTGCTCGAAGGCGGGGTCGACCAGCACGTGCGAGAGCCGGTCCTGCGGGCGGCCGTACAGCGAAAGCGCGTATCCCGCGAGGAAGCCCATGGTCTTCCTTCCACCAGCAATCGAGAGGTGGACGGCACTCGTGGTATCGTCTGTGAGATTTCTCACCACCTCCACGAGAAGATCGGCGAGCGCGGTGTTCGCTTCCAAGGAGGCGATGTCGGCGAGTGCCGCACCGGCCTCGTCGCGGACCACGTGCACCGTGGTGCGCCGGGCGAGGCCCTCGAGGCCGCGGCCCGGATAGTCGGCGGCCAGCGCGTCGAGCTTCTGCTTGCCGGAGGTCAGCACGAGATCGACCCGGTCGGCTCCTTCGCTCGTGGTGACGATCGAAAGCTCGGTCGGGACGAAGGGCGGCTGGGCATCGACCGCCAGTGCCCAAAGCGTCTCGGTGACGACCTGCGGTGTGAGACCCACCACGCAGAGCAGCACGCGGCGAGGGAAGCTGTCGGGCCGGGTCGGATCGAGGGGCGTGGCCGCCGGCCGTGGTGGAAGCTGCGGATCGGGTGCGGGCTCGGCCATGGTCGGCTCGCTCCGGCCTCCTGTCGGTCGTGGTCCTATCGACCGCAGGTTGCCTTGTCATCGATCCGCCTCGCAAGGGCGACAAGCTTGTCGGTCGGGGTCGTCGTTGCGGCGCTGGTCGGCACGCGGCTCGCGCGGTAGCTTGGGACCTCGGGCAGGCCGGGGAGGAACGCATGACGCTGGGCACGATCAAGCTGCCGACGCTCGAGCAGATGAAGGAGCTCGCCGAGGAGCTCGGCTTCACCATGGACGAGGCCGAGCTCGCCAAGCATCGCGCGGCGCTGGCGCCCAGTATCGCGGCCTACGACCTGGTCGACCGGATGCCGGACGAGCTGCCGGCGGTGGCGTTCCCGCGTACCCCGGGATACCGGCCGCACCCGGCCGAGAACGAACACGGGGCCTGGTACTGGAAGACGCGCATCGAGGGGGCGCCCGAGGGCAAGCTCGCGGGCAAGACGATCGCGCTCAAGGACAATATCTGCCTGGCCGGCGTGCCGATGATGAACGGTGCTTCGATCCTCGAGGGCTACGTGCCGGAGATCGACGCCACGGTCGTCACGCGGATCTTGGAGGCCGGTGGCACGATCGTCGGCAAGACGGTTTGCGAATATTACTGTTTTTCGGGCGGCAGCCACACGAGTGCCACGGGGCCGGTGCAGAACCCGAGAAAGCCCGGCCACATGGCGGGCGGCTCCTCCTCGGGCTCGGCGGCGGTCGTGGCAGCGGGCGAGGCCGACATGGCGCTCGGCGGCGATCAGGGCGGCTCGGTGCGGATCCCGGCCTCTTATTGCGGGATCGTCGGCATGAAGCCGACGCACGGGCTCGTGCCCTATACCGGCATCATGCCGATCGAGCTGACCCTCGACCATTGCGGGCCGATGACCGCGAGCGTGGCCGACAACGCGCTCCTGCTCGAGGTGATCGCCGGGCCCGACGGGCTCGACCCGCGCCAATACGCGGCACCACCCGCCGATTACACGAGTGGGCTCGGGCGAGGCTTGGAGGGCTTGCGGATCGGCGTCCTCGAAGAAGGCTTCGACCACCCGAATTCGGATGCCGGGGTCGACGCGCTCGTGCGGATCGCAGCCGAGGAGTTCCGCAGGCTCGGTGCCGAGGTGGCGCCCGTCTCCGTTCCGCTGCACCGACAGGGCCCTGCGATCTGGCTGCCGGTGGCGGCCGAAGGGGCGACGATGCAGATGATGCTCGGCAACGGCTTCGGCTTCAATTGGCAGGGGCTCTATCTCTTGAGCCTGCTCGACAAGCACAGCCAGTGGCGCGAGCGGGCGAACGAGCTCTCGGATTCGCTCAAGAACACGATGTTGTTGGGCTGGTACATGGTGCGCGAGCACCGGGGCCGCTACTACGCCAAGGCGCAGAACCTGGTGCGTCGGCTGCGGCGTGCCTACGACGAGGCCCTGCGCGACGTCGATCTCTTGTTGATGCCGACCCTGCCGATCACCGCACCGCCGATCCCGCCGGCCGATGCGCCCTTGGAGCTCGTCCTGCAGCGTGCCTTCGAGATGCTGCCGAACACGGCACCCTTCGACGCCACGCACCATCCCGCACTCTCCTTGCCCTGCGGCCATCTCGACGGGCTGCCGGTCGGGCTCATGCTCGTGGGCCGGCATTACGAGGAGGCGACGATCTATCGGGCGGCGCACGCCTTCGAGCAGGCGGTGGACTGGCGGACGCGGACGGTTTGAGGGGGAAGGCGGGCACCAGGTCGCAAATTCTGAAGTAGAACTCAAGGCTTCCAATACGCCGAACACGTTCTTGATGACGCGGACCGTGGCGGGTAGTCGGTAGAAGAATATTCACCTGGCGATCCGCTGGGCCGTTCACTGTCGATCATGGCGCGAGCGACTCGCCGGGGTGCTGGGGAGGCTGCGCCATGGCCGGCGGCAGGGTCAACACGCCACGCGACAACGCGATCACCCGCGGTATCGAGGGTGTTCGCGTTTGGGACGGGACGCGGTTGACCTATGCTTTCGCGAGCGAGGCGGACGCACCGACGGCCGGTCTCGAGATGGGCGTGTACGCCGACTATCGGCCCCTTGGCGCGGCGCACCGGGCGGCGGTCGAGCTGGCGTTCGCAGCAGTCGAGCGGGTGACGGCGCTGCGCTTCGAACGAACCGACCGTTTCGAAGCGGCGGACCTGAAGCTCGTGGGGGCGAGCAACCTGACCGAGTTCGGGATGGCCGGTTTCGCCCAGTATCCCGCGTACAATCCGAAAGCATCGGAGCCCGGAGGCTACGAGAGTTTCATCGCTCTGGATCTGAGGAGCTGGGCGGTGGGGTTCGATCCCCGAACCGAAGACGGGCCCTATCTCTGTCACCTCGCCTTGCACGAGTTGGGTCACGCCCTCGGTCTCGCCCACCCGCATGACACGGGCAACGGCACGACGGCGTGGACCTCGGAGGCCGTGGTCGAAACCGACGATCCGCTCGACAACGAGCGCTTCACGATGATGTCGTACGAGATGGGCGGCATCGACGGCCGTTCGGCCGGGCCGATGGGGCATGCCGTCACCCCATCGGCGATCGACATCGCCGCCCTCCAGCACATGTATGGCGCCAACCCCGCCACCCATGCGGGCGATACGACCTATTGGCTGGCCGATCCGCCCGCCGGCCCGCCAGACGCCGATGGCGAGGACGGCACCGTCACCATCGGAGGGGCTTTCTACTGTGTTTGGGACACGGGCGGTATCGACACGATTGGCTACGCAGCCACCCTTTCGGCCCTGATCAATCTCAACGACGCCACGCTCGTGCGTCACCATCCCGAGAACGTCGCGCTCGTGGCTCTGTTGGAGCAAAGCGGCATCCGGGCGCGCTTGCCCGAAGAAATCGAACGGGAGTTGATGGACCCGCGGATCGGCGCGGGCGGCTTTTTTTTCGCGTCTGGTACGGAGAGTATGGCGGGGCCGTCCTGGGGGGTTATTCGATCGCCGAGGGGGTGGTGATCGAGAACGCGGCCGCCGGCTCCGGGGACGATGTGCTCATCGGCAACGAGTTCGCGAACGAGCTCTCGGGTGGCAGCGGGGCGGATCTGCTGATCGGGCAGGCGGGCGCGGACATGCTCGTGGGAGGGCTCGGTGCAGACGAGCTTTGGGGTGGACCAGGTGCGGATCGCTTCGGGGGCACGCCGGCCGAGCTGAACGCCGACCGGATCCGCGATTTTTCGGTAGAGGACGCGATCCTGTTCGAGGGCGTGCGTTTCGACCGGCGTCAGCTCGTGGTGGATCCCGCGACCGGCTCGCTGCGGATCGATACCGACGGTGACCGAGCCTTCGACACGCTGATCGAGCTCTCCAGCGGCCTGCAAGGTGGCCGGTTTCTGGTCGAACCGCAGGAGACGGGCATTCGCGAAACCTTGCTGCGCTATACGCTCGAACCGAACAGCCGGCCGATCGCGCAAGACGACATCGTGCGGATTCCGGCCGACAGCCCCGTCCTGATCGACGTGCTCGCCAACGATAGCGACCCGGACGGGTTCCTCGATCCACGCAGCGTGCGGATCGTCGCGCCGCCCACCTCGGGCGCTGCCAGCGTGGAGCCGGACGGGCGGATCATCTACACACCCGATTCGGAAACGGCGGGCGAAGTCCGCTTCCGCTACCGAGTGGCGGATCTCGACGGCGCCTACTCGAACGAGGGCGAGATCGTCCTCACGGTCGCGCCCAACGAAATCGACGGCGGCCCAGGCAAGGATCGCATCTCGGGCGGCCCGTATGCCGATCGGATCCGCGGTCGAGCCGGCAACGACCGGCTCGAGGGCGCGGGGGGTCACGACCTCGTCGTGGGTGGAGCCGGAAACGACAAGCTCGCCGGGGGCGCGGGCGACGACGTCCTCCTAGGTGGGTTCGGTCGGGATGTGCTCGACGGTGGTCCGGGTCTCGACGCCGCGGTGTTCCTGGGCCGGTCCGGCGACTTCACGGTCACGCGCCGGGGCACCAAGCGGACCGTATCGGGCCTCGTGAGCGCCGAGGGCCGGGACACGCTCGCAGGCATCGAGCGCGTTCAGTTCGCCGACGGTTGGCTCGACACGACAACGGGCACGTTCCGGCCCGGCTACGCGACCGCGGTAGTGGAGACGCTGCTGACCGAGGACCGCCCCTGGCTCGAGTGGTAAGCGGGTCCAACGGGGGCGCCGATCGTTCGGGCCGAAACCGCCTCACCCGACCGGGCGCAGCCGATAGCCGCCCATGCCCATGGTGGTACCCTTGCCGGCGTGAACGAACTGGCCGAGCCAGAAGAAGGGCCAGAGATCGGGTGCTTCCTCGAGGTCGAGGACGAGGCGGCCGACGAGGCCGCCCATTGCCAAGACGGCGCGCTGGCGCGCCGAGCGGCGCAGCTGCTCGGTCCACTCTAGCTGCGCATCGAGCAGACGGATGCGCCCGGCCTGCGCCTTGAGCGCGAGGAAATCGGCCTCGAGATCCGCCTCGCCGTGATGGTGGCAGAGCATCGAGACGCGGCGGAGGAGGTTCGTTGCGAGGCAGGACGGGCGGAACAGATGCGGGCCCACGAGCCGGCCCTCGTGCTGCAGGCGCAGCGGTGTGGTGAAATGCAGCTCGACCCGCGGCCAGGGGGCGGGCAGGGCCGGCACCCGGCCTTCGGCCACGATCGCCTGCTCGGCCGGCTCGAGCTCGAGCGGCGCCCAGGGCTCGGCGACCTCGCGCACCGAGAGCAGGCGCAGGCTGCCGCGGTCGGGGCCGATGCCGGCCTCGCCCGCCTGGTCGAGGGCGCGCACGAGATAGGCGATCTGCCGGCAGGCGCGGCCCACGAGGACGAGATCGAGCACCACCCGGTCCTCGGGCCCGACGGTGGTCCGCGGCGGGTGGATCGGGTCGAGCACGAACGGATTGGGAACGCGCTCGTAGAGCCGCATCTTGGCGGCGTCCTCGTCCGGCCGGGCGGCGAACACCGAGGGGTAGATGCAGGAGCGCTCGAGCGGGCAGCCCTCGCAGGGCCGCAGCCGCATGACGCACACGAGGCGCTTCAAAGCCCAGCCGAGGCCGCCGCGCCAGGCGGAGCCGGAAAAGCGCGGCAACCGCATCGGCGCCTCGGGGGCGAAGACCAGACGGTGGCGAGAGAGCGGCAGCGGGATGGCGGACGGCACGACAGTTCCCCCTGGACCGACCGGAGATTGCGTGACGATCCGGAGGCGAACAAGCGACGACAAGCTTGTGGGCGAGTGCGGGCGCGCCTCGGCGAGGGCCACGCCGGGCTCGGGCCGCGAGGTCGTGCTACTCACGCAGAGTCCGGCTCGGCGAGGCCTTCGAGCGCGTCGACGTCCTCGATGCGGACCGCGTGGCCGACGGTGGTCACCCCGAGGCGCCGCAGCCGCGCGAAGGCGCGCGAGAGGCTCTCTGGTTGCATGCCGAGGCGGGCGGCCACGAGCGTCTTGTCGAGCGGGAGCTCGATCACGACCGGCGGCCGGCGGCCTTCGCTGAGCTCGACGAGAAAAGCCGCGAGCCGCTCGACGGTCGAGCGACGCGAGAGCGCTTCGATCTGGCGGACGAAGGCCTGCAGCCGCCGCGCCATCGATGCCATCAGGTTGCGGCAGAGCATGCGGTCGGCCTCGAGCGCGCCGAGAAAGGAGGAGGCCGGCACGTCGAGAAGCCGCGAGGGTTCGGCCACGACCGCACAGACGGGGAACTGGCCGGGGCCGAGCATCGCCGCCTCGGCGAAGCTCTCGCCGCGGGCGAAGAGCGCGATCGTGATCTCGGCCCCGTCGGGCGTTTCGCGATAGAGCCGGACCCAGCCGTCGAGCACCACGTAGAAGCGGTCGCCCGGGTCGCCCCATCGGGAAAAAGTCCGGCGCCGTGGCCGACCGCGATCGGCGCGCGCATGTCGCGCCCGGTGATCAGGATCGGCTCCTTCTGCTCGAGGATCGCCGTACCGGGGATCCGGCCCTCGCGGTCGAGGCCCACCAGGAGCTGGAGCCGCGCGCCCGAACAGCCGGTGGAGCGCACCGCGAGCCGGGACGAGAAGACCCGGTCCACGGGCTCGCCCGCCCGATAGGCGGTGGCGGCGGGCGGGTTCCCTTCCATGGGTCCGAAGGCATCCGCACCCGGAAGGGCGCGGCGGAAATCCTCGGGCCCCCGCTCCCGGGCGCACAGCGGTGCGGCCGCGATCAGCAGCAGGACGAGGGCGAGGAGAAGACGGCCATGCGCGAGGCTGCGCGGATGGGCGCGTTCGTCGGCCGAGCGCGGCGCCCACCGCCTCGACCGCCGTCGAGGACAGCTGCGGACCGGCGGCCCGCCGGCTCGTCGACTGGCGGCAGCTCGAGGCGAGCCCGGAGGCGGTCGTCCTGCACCGGCCGGGCATGGCGGTGACCCTCGACGGGATCGCCCAGGGCCATCTGACCGATCGGGCGACGGCCGTGCTGCGCGCGCACGGGGTCGAGCAGGTGCTCGTCGACCTCGGCGAGCTGCGCGTGCTGGGCAGCGCTCCCGAGGGGCGGCCCTGGCGGATCGCCCGCGAGGGAGCGGCCCCGTCCGCCCTGAGCGAGGGGGCCGTCGCCACCTCGCGCGCAATCGTCGACGGCCGCCCGCGGATCCTCGACGCGCGCACCGGCGAGCCGCCCGCGCGCGACGAACCCGTGACCGTTCTCGCACCCGAAGCACTGGTCGCCGACGGCCTCTCGACCGCGCTCGCGGTCGCCGACCCGCGGGCCGCGGCCCGGCTGCTCGCGGCCTTCGCGCAGGCGCGACCTCTCGCCTCGGCCCGAAACGGGCGGGCGGGTTGCGGTCGCGAGCGCGCAAGCTAGAAGGAAACGACGGGCAGCGGCGCGGCGAAGTCGAGCCGGGTACCCGATCGACACCGACGACCCTTTGCATCGGGGAGAACGAGGATGGGAACCCGGGAACGGTCGGCGCGGCGCCGAGGCCGCGCCGTCGCGGCCGCTGTCCTGTGCGGCGGCGCGCTCGCCATCGGCTTCGGCGCCCTGGCGGCCGTGGCGCAACCACCCTCGGGCGGCACGACGCCCGAGCGGCTGGCCTTCGAGGCGGCGGACAGCGACGGCGACGGGCTCGTGAGCGAGGCCGAGATGGCGCGCGACGCGGCGGCCGCGTTCAGTGCGCTCGACCGCAACCGCGACCGCCGGCTGACCCGCGCCGAGCTGGGCGAGCACGACCCGAAGCTGTTCGACCGGGTCGACGCCGACAGGGACGGGGTTTTGACCTTTTCCGAGGTGATGCGGCACAAGCTCAAGGGCCTCGAGGCGGCCGACACGAACCGCGACGGTGCCCTGAGCTTCGAGGAGATGCTCGCAGGCGCGCGCAAGGAACTGGAGGCTGTGCGATGAGGTTCGATCGAGCGAACGCCGCCCTCGGGTCGCTCCGGCTCCTGGTCGCCGGCGCGCTGATCGCCGGGCTCGCCGCCTGCGAGCAGACGGGGGGCGGCACCGCGTCGCCCGGTGTGGGCACCGCAGCCGGTGCCGCGGCCGGCGCCGGTGTCGGCCGCTTGATCTTCGGCAACAGCACCACCGGCATGCTGATCGGCGCCGGGGTCGGCGGGCTCGCCGGCAACATGACGGTCGACCGCCAGCGCGAGGAGCGGCTGCGGCAGGAGCGCGAGGCCGAGCGCGACGCGGCCAAGCGCCGCCAGCTCGAGTTCGAGCGCCAGCGCCGGTTGCAACAGGCCGAGACCGAGCGAGAGATCGAGGAGCGGGCGCTGTTCGAGCAGTGGCGGCGTGAGCGCGGCGCCTGAGCCCGGCTCGGCCGTCGGACGTGCTCGTGCCGCTCGCCGCCGACCGCACGATCCGGACGAGTGCCGCGCTCGCGGCCCTCGTCCTCGTGCTGGCGGCGCTTTACGCCACCGCCTCGGTCACCGCACCCGTGGCCTTCGCGCTCGTGGTCGTGGCGCTCGCCTGGCCGCTTCAGGCGACGCTCGAGCGGGTGCTGCCGAAGGCGCTTGCGTTGCTCGCGACGCTCGCGGTCTGCATCGCCGTGGCGGTCCTGCTGGTGGGCTCGATCGCCTGGGGCTTGGCACGCGCGGCCGACTGGCTGGTCGCCAACCTGGACCGCTTCCAGCTGCTCTACGACCGGGCCGGCGGCTGGCTCGAGCAACACGGGCTCTATTCGCGCGGCCTATTGCGCGAGAGCGCCGACCCGGGCCGGCTGCTCGCCCTCGCGGGCGAGCTCGGCGGCCGCTTGCGCGATCTGGCGAGCTTCACCGTCGTCACCCTCGTCTTCGTGGCGCTGGGTCTCCTCGAGGTCGAGCCCGCGAGCCGCCGCCTGGCCCGGCTCGAGCGGAGGGAGCTGGGTGCGCTTCTTTTGCGCGGCAGCGCCGTGCTGGCAGCCAAGCTCCGCCGCTACATGCTGGTCCGCACGCTCGTGAGCGCGCTCACCGGCCTGGCGGTCGGCGGCTTCGCCGCCCTTTTGGGCCTCGAGCTGGCGCCGGTCTGGGGCGTGATGGCCTTCACCCTCAACTATCTCCCCTTCATCGGGCCGCTGATCGCCACCGTCCTGCCGACCGCGCTCGCGATCGTCCAGTTCCAGGACCTCGGCACGGTGCTGCTCGTGCTCCTCGGCCTCAACCTCGTCCAGGTCTTGCTCGGCAGCGTCCTCGAGCCGCGGCTCGCCGGCTCGCAGCTCGGCCTCTCGCCCTTCCTCGTGCTCCTCGCCGTGTTCTTCTGGGCACTGGTCTGGGGCCTGCCGGGGGCCTTCATCGGCGTGCCGATCCTGATCGCGATCGCGACCTTCGCAGCCGAATACCGGCCGGCGCGCTGGCTCGCGGGCCTTTTGGGCAGCGAGCCGGCCGAGCCGGTTCCGTAAACCGCGCGTCCGCGGCGGAACGCCGCTCGCTTTTCGCAGCGCAACATGGTTCCCTGCCGCCGATCGACCGGAAAGGAGCGGCCCCGATGGCACGTGCGAGAACGACGGCGGGGCGAGCGCGCCCGCCCGTGAAGATCGACCTGGCGCTGCAGGGCGGCGGGGCGCACGGCGCCTTTACGTGGGGCGTGCTCGACCGCCTGCTCGAGGAGGACTGGCTCGAGATCGAAGGCGTCTCCGGCACCTCGGCGGGTGCGATGAACGCCGCGGTGCTGGCCGACGGGCTCGTGGCCGGTGGCCGCGAAGGTGGCCGCGCCGCCCTCGCTCGGTTCTGGAAGGCGGTCTCCGAGGCGGCGGTCACCAGTCCCTTCCGACGCGGGCCTTTGGACGTGCTCATGGGCCGCTGGACGCTCGACAGCTCGCCCGCCTTCATCGCCCTCGACCTCGCCTCGCGGCTGTTCAGCCCCTACGACTTCAATCCCTTGGGCCTCAACCCGCTCGAGGACGTGCTCGCCGAGGCGATCGACTTCGAGCGGCTGGCCCGCTCGCCGCTCAAGGTGTTCGTGACCGCGACCAACGTCCGCACCGGCCGCGGCCGGGTGTTCAAGAACGCCGAGCTCAGCCCCAAGGTGCTCTTGGCCTCGGCGTGCCTGCCGTTCCTCTTCCAGGCGGTCGAGATCGACGGCGAGGCCTATTGGGACGGCGGCTACTCTGGCAATCCGACGATGACCCCGCTCGTTCGCGAGACCGATGCCGACGACGTGCTCCTGGTCGCGATCAACCCGGTCGAGCGGCCGGGCACGCCCAGGACCGCGCGCGACATCCTCAACCGGCTCAACGAGGTCTCGTTCAACGCGGTGCTCATCAAGGAACTGCGGATGATGGCGCTGTTGCGCCGCATCGCCGACATCGACGATCCGGAGACCCGGCACTGGGCCGCGATGCGGCTGCACCTGATCACGAGCCCGATGATGGTCGAGCTCGGCTATTCCTCGAAGCTCAACGCCGAATGGGCGTTCCTCGAGATGTTGTTCGAGGAGGGGCGCCGGACCGCCTCCACCTTCCTCGAGACCAAGGGGGACAATCTCGGCGTGCGGCCGTCGGTGAACGTCGACGTGCTGCTCGAGGGGGTCTGAGCCCATGGGCCTTGTCGGCATCCTGCTGGGGCTCGGGCTCCTCGTCCTGCTCGCCTTTCGCGGCTGGAGCGTGCTCCTGTTGGCCCCGCTTGCGGCACTGGTCGCAGCGGCCTTCGCGGGCGAGCCGCTCTTGGCACACTGGACCCAGACCTTCATGGGCTCGGCCGCCCGCTTCGTGGCCCAGTTCTTCCCCTTGTTCCTCTTGGGAGCCGTGTTCGGCAAGCTCATGGAGGACAGCGGGGCGGTGAGCCGGATCGCCCGGGCGATGAGCGAGCGGCTCGGCGCCGAGCGGGCGATCCTCGCGGTCGTGCTCGCGGGTGCGGTCGTCACGTATGGCGGCGTCTCGCTCTTCGTCGCCTTCTTCGTGCTCGTGCCCATGGCGCGCGAGCTCTTCGCCCGCGCTTCGGTGCCGCCCCGGCTGATGCCGGCTGCGGTGATGCTCGGGACCTCGACCTTCACCATGTCCGCCCTGCCCGGCACGCCCGCGATCCAGAACGCGATCCCGATGCCGGTGCTCGGCACCACCCCCTTCGCCGCGCCCGGGCTCGGGATCCTCGCGGCCGCCGTCATGCTCGGCTTCGGCCTCTGGTGGCTGTCCCGGCTCGAGGCCGCCGCGCGCCGCCTGCCCGCGGCTGCGACCGTGGCACCGGTGGGCGCCGGCGCGGCGGCGGGGGCCGTAGCGGCGGGCCCGGTCGACGACCGGCTGCGCGAGATGGTCACGCTCGCGCGCGAGTTCGACCCGGCCGAGATCGAGCGCTCGCAGCCGGCGCGGGAGGGGCCGTCGGTGGCGCTCGCGGCGCTCCCGCTCGCAGTCGTCGTGGTCGTGAACTTCGTGATGGCCTTCGTCGTCCTGCCGCGGCTCGATACGAGCTTCCTCGCCGAGCCGCGCTTCGGGCCGACCACGCTCGGCTCGGTCGCCGGGGTGTGGGCCGTGATCGTCGGCCTCGCCGCGGCGATCCTCTTGCTGCTCGTCACCTCCGGCCGGCTCGTGCCGGATCTGCGCAAGACGATGGACGCCGGGGCCAATGCCGCCGTGCTGCCGATCCTGAGCGTGGCGAGCCTCGTGGGCTTCGGCGCGGTGGTGGCCGCGATGCCGGCCTTCGCGGCGGTCCGCGAGGCGGTCATGGGCATAGGCGGCGGCCCGCTCGTCTCGATGACGGTGGCGGTCAACACGCTCGCGGCCCTCACGGGCTCGGCCTCGGGCGGGCTCACGATCGCGCTCGACGCACTGGGGCCCGGCCTGCTCGCCACGGCCAAGGCGGAGGGGATCGAGCCTGCGCTCTTGCACCGGATCGCGGTCATGGGTGCCGGCACGCTCGACAGCCTGCCGCACAACGGCGCGGTCGTAACGCTCCTCGCCCTGTGCGGGGTCGGCCACCGCGAGGGCTACGGGCCGCTCTTCGTGGTCGCGATCGTGGGGCCCGTGCTCGCACTCCTGCTCGTCCTCGCCCTGGGCTCGACGGTCGGCGCCTTTTGAGGCCTGCGCTCGTTCGCGGCGTGCGCTCAGGGACGGCGAGGGAGGAAGGGTCGCACGGGCGCCGCGGCGTGCGGCTCGCTCGGCGGCCAGAGGCGGCTCGCGGCCGCGACGCCGGCGAGCGCCAGGGCCGCGAAGATCGCGAGCGTCGGGCGCGAGCCGAGCTCCGAGGAAAGCCAGCCGGCGGCCGGATAGGCGAGCATCGAGGCGGCGTTGGCGAGCGCGAAGTGGGTCGCGTAGAGCCCGAGCTTCTCGCCGGGCGGGGCGAGCGCGCGCAAGAGCATGCCGGCCGGGGTGACCGCGAGCGCGCCGGCGAGGCCGAGGGCCGCCCAGAGCGGAAGCGCCGTCCAGAAGCCCGGCCCCACGGTCCCGAGGAGGAACACGAGGCCGATCCCGAAGCCGCCCGCGAGCATCGTGGCGCGCAAGGGCAGGCGGTCGGTGAGCATCGGCACGAGGACCGCACCCACCATCGAGCCCGCGCCGGCTGCGACCAGCGCCGCGGTCATCATCCGCTCCGTACCGTCGAGTTCGGTGCGGACGAGGTGAACGGTGACGACGGTGACGGTCGCGGTCGCGAGCGCTGCCGCCAGGTTCAAGGCGGTGAGGCCGCGCAGCGCCGGCTCGGCCAGGAAGGTCGAAAGGCCGCGGCGAACGGAGTCGAGCGGGCCCCCCGCACGGCCGGGCGCCGGTCGCGGGAAACCCGCACCGGCGAGCAGGACGGCCGAGGCCACGAAGGCCACGGCCGCGACGTCGAACAGGAAGGGTGCGTCCAACAGGAAGAGGAGAAGCCCCGCGACGGCCGGGCTCAGCACGCCCTCGAGCTCGTAGACGAGCCGCGAGCGGGCGAGCGCTTCGGCATAGTCCTGCTCGTCCGGCAGAAGCTCGGAGGTCACCGCCTGGGCGGTCGGCACGAACAGCGCCGAGCCGACCTGGAAGAGCAGGATGAGGAGGAAGAGGCCGGGCACGGTCTGGACGAAGGGGAGGGCGATCAACAGCGCGGCCCGCGCGAGGTCGAGGGCGACTAGAAGCGGGCCGGGCGGCAGCCGGCGGACGAAGCCCGCGGCGATGGGGGTCACCAACACGTAGGTCGCCATCTTGATGGCCAGTGCCGTGCCGAAGACCGCGGCCGCGTCGCGACCGACCAGCCGATAGGCGAGGAGGGCAAGCGCGACCGTCGCCACACCGGTGCCGATCAGGCCCAACGCCTGGCCCCAGAAGAGCCGCCAATAGGCCCGCTGGAGGAGGATCTCCCGGCCCGGCGCCTCAGCCGGCGGCGACGGGCTCGCCACGGGTCGCCGCCGCGGGCTCGCCCCGCCTGCGGTCGGTGCGGCCGAACCAGGCGAGGTAGAGGGCCGGCAGGAAGATCAGGGTCAAGAGCGTGGCGGCGAACAGCCCGCCCATGATCGCGAACGCCATCGGCCCCCAGAACACCGTAGGCGCGATCGGGACCATCCCGAGCACGGTCGAGATCGCGGTCAAGACGATCGGCCGGAAGCGGATCGTGCAGGCGCTCACGACCGCATCGTAGACCGACTTGCCGGCGGCACGGTCGGCCTCGATCTGGCTCAGGAGAATGACGGCGTTCTTGATGATGATGCCCACCAGCGCGAGCACGCCCAAGAGTGCCACGAAGCCGAGCGGCCGGCCCGAAGGCAGAAGGGCCGCCACCACCCCGATCAGGCCCAAGGGGGCCACGCTCAAGACGATGAACAGGCGCTGGAAGCTCTTGAGCTCGAACATCAAGACCGTGAGCATGATCAGGATCATCGCCGGCACGACCGCGAAGACCGAAGCCTGCGAGGTCTCGCTCTCTTCGACCGTGCCGCCGACCTCGATCCGGAAGCCCTCGGGCAGTTGCGCGCGCGCCCGCTCGATCGCCGCGGCCAGGGAACCGACCACCTCGGCGGGCAGCACGCCCGCCACGTGGTCGGCCTGGACGGTGAGCGAGGCGAGCCGGTCCCGCCGCCAGACGAGCGGAAAATCCTGGCCAATCTCGAGCCGCGCCACCTGGCTCAAGGGCACGGTGCGGCCGTCGGGGACCGGGATGGGCAGCTCGCCCAAGGTGGCGAGCGAGACTCGCTGCTCGTCGGTGGCGCGCACGAGCACGTCGATCAGGTAGATGTCGTCGCGGATCTGGGTCACCGGCAGGCCGGAGACGACGGTATTCAGCACCCGGCCGATCGCATCCGCGCTCAGGCCCAAAAGCCGTGCCTGGTCCTGGTCGACCCGCACGCGGACCTCGCGGGTGGGCTCGATCCAGTCGTAGGTCACATCCGTGGTGAGCGGGTTCGCGGCCACGACCGCGCCGAGCTCGAGGGCGATCGTGGCCACGGTCTCGGGATCGGGGCCCACGACCCGGTACTGGATCGGCCAGCCTACCGGCGGGCCGAGTTCGAGGGGATACAGGCGGGTCACGAGGTTGGGGAACCGCTCGGGCAGCTCGCGCTCCAGCCGTTCCTTGAGGCGATCACGGGCGGCTGTGTCCTTGGCGACCACCACGAGCTGCGAGAAGAACGGGTTGGCGAGCCGGACGTCGAGCGGCAGGTAGAAGCGAATGGCGCCGCGGCCGACATAGGTGCTCCAGCGGGCGACGTCGGGATCGCCCTCGAGCATCCGGTCGACCTCGGCCGAGACCTTCTCGCTCGCATAGATCGAGGCGTTCTGCGGGAGCGTGAGGTCGATCACGAGCTCCGGCCGATCGGAGGCCGGGAAGAACTGCCGCGGCACGAAGCCCAGGAGCCAGACCGAGGCGAGAAAGGCGCCGAGTGTCGCCGCGATCGTCAGCCACCGGGCCTTCAAGGCCAAGGCCAGGATCGCCCGATAGGCTCGGGTCGCGGCATCGGGGCCGCTCGGCGCACCGGCCTTGGGCGGCTTCAGGAGCACGGTGCTCAACAACGGGGTGAACAGCACCGCCACGAACCAGGAGACGACGAGCGCGATCGCGACCACGGCGAAGAGGGTGAAGGTGTATTCGCCGGCCGAGCTCGCGGCGAAGCCGATCGGCACGAAGCCCGCGATGGTGACGAGGGTGCCGGCGAGCATCGCCTTGGCATAAGCACCGAAGGCCCAGGTCGCAGCCTTGTCGATCGGATCGCCGGCCGCCAAGCGCGTGACGGTGGCATCGGTCGTGGTCATCGCGTCGTCGACCAGAAGGGCGAGTGCGATGATGAGGGCGCCCAGCGAGATCCGCTGCATGTCGATGCCGAATGCCAGCATGACCGCGAAGACGATCGCGAGCGTCAAGGGAATGGCGAAGGCGACGACGAAGCCGGGTCGCACGCCGAGGCTCAAGAAGCTCATGGCGAGGATGATCGCGACCGCCTGCCAGAGCGAGGTCATGAAGTCGGCGATCGCCTCCTCCACCACCCGCGGCTGGTCGGCCACGAGATGCGGCTCGATCCCGACCGGCAGCTCGGCCGTGATCCGCGCCATGGCCTGCTCGAGGTTTTTGCCCAGCGCCAGGATGTCGCCGCCCTCGCGCATGGCGATGGCGAGCCCGATCGCCGGCTTGCCGCCGACCCGGAAGAGCGGCTGGGGCGGATCGGCGAGGCCGCGGCGCACCTCGGCGATGTCGCCGATCCGCAGGCGACGGCCGCCGGCGGTGAAGGTGATGTCGAGGATGTCGCGCTCGTCGCCGAAGGCACCGGTGACGCGCAGCGCGATCCGTTCCTCGCCGGTCTCGACGATGCCGGCCGGGCGGACGAGGTTCTGTTGCGCGATCGCGGCCAGGAGTGCCTGGCGGTCGAGCTCGAGGCTCGCGAGCCGGCGCATCGAGAACTCGATGAAGACGACCTCGTCTTGCGCACCCAGAAGCTCGATCTTGGAGACGTCCGGCACGCGCAGGAGCTCGGAGCGGACGGCCTCGACCCGGTCGCGCAGCTCGCGGTGCGAGAAGCCGTCGGCGGTGAAGCCGTAGATGATGCCGAACACGTCGCCGAAGCGGTCGTTGAAGAAGGGGCCCTGCACGCCTTGCGGCATGCGCGGCCAGATGTCGCCGATGTCGTTTCGGACCCGTTGCCAGGCCTTCGGCACGTCGGCCGCAGGGACGGCGCCCTCGAGGTCGACGAAGACGGTCGCAAGGCCGGCGCGGGTGAAGCTGCGGACGACGTCCAGGCCCTCGAGTTCCTGGATCTTGCGCTCGATCCGCTCGGTCACCTGGTCGAGCGTCTCCTGGAGGGTCGCCCCGGGCCAGGCCGCCTGCACGACCATGGTCTTGATCGTGAACGCCGGATCTTCGTTGCGGCCGAGCTTGAGGAAGGCCATCACCCCGGCCGCCACCGCGAGCAGCATGAGGTAGGCCACGACCGAGCGGTTGCGCAGCGCCCAGGCCGAGAGGTTCATTCCGCTCACGGGCCGGCTCCGGCGAGCCGCACCTTCTGGCCCGGATGGAGTGCTTGGACGCCCGCGGTGACGACCCGCTCGCCCGGCTCGAGCCCGGCGGCGAGCACGACCTTGGCCGTTTCGTAGCGCGCCACCTCGACCGGCCGGAGCTGGACCGAGGAGGTGGCACGGTCGATCACCCAGACCGCAGGCCGCCCCTCGTGGCGAAAGAGGGCGCTCGCCGGGATCTCCAAAACCTCGCTCGCTGCCGTCTCCATCCGGCCGATCACGGTCGCACCGAGGCGCATCTCAGGCGGCGGGTCGATCAGCCCGATCTTGACCTCGAAGGTCCGGGTGATCGGGTCGGCTTCGGGTGCCACCTCGCGGACCCGGCCCTTGGCGCGGATCCTGCGATCGCCGGCGAGCTCGACCGTGATCAGCGGGTCGGGCGGGGCCCGCCGGATAACGGAAGCGGGCACGTCGAACACCGCGTCACGCCCGCCTTCGCGAGCGAGCCGGACGATCGGCCGGCCGGCGGCGACCACCTCGCCCGGCTCGGCGAGGACCGCCACGACCACCCCCGCCGCGTCGGCGTGCAGCTCGGTGAAGCTCAGCTGGTCGCGTGCCAGCTCGAGCTGGGCCTTGGCGGCCTCGACCCGCGCCTGGGCGGTCTGGAAGGCCTGCCGCGCCCGCTCGTAGACCGCCCGCGCGGCCCAGCCGCGCTCCTCGAGATGGCGCTGGCGGCCGTATTCGGAGCGGGCCTCGTCGAGCTGGCCCTGGGCGGCGGCCAGGTTGGCCTCGGCGGTGCGCAGCGCGTTGAGCTCGTTCTGCGGCTCGAGGCGGGCGATCAGCTGGCCCGGCTCGACCCGTTGACCCATCGCGACCGGCCGCTCCATGAGCCGACCGCCGATCCGGAAGCCGAGTGCCACCTCGTCGGCCGCCGCGATCCGGCCGGTGAGCACGACCGGCTCGGCCACCTCGCGCGGCTGCACCTCGATGGCGCGCACGGGCCGCACCTGCGGTACCGGCATCTCGGCCTCGCGCTCGCAGGCGGCGAGCAGGGCGGCCAGCAACAAGCACGCGACGATGCGCGGGCGAGGGGCGAAACCGACCGACACGAGCGCTCCTTCGACCCGCCGCGGGTGGCGAACGGACTTCGATCGCTCTCCTTAAACGAGCCGAGCCGGCGCGCAACCGCCCTCGGCGCGACCCGAGCGCGCAGGCAGGCGATCGATGGCCGGCGCCGGCAAGGGGGTCGCGGGGGCGGCCGCCGTCACGAACCTGCCGCGAAGCGCTCGTAGCCGCCTCGGTGGCGATCCGGAGGGACGAGCATGCGACGGCGGGAGACCTTCTTGTTGCCCCTGGCGGCGATGGTTCCGGTCGGCGGCGGGATGCTCCTGCCGGCGACGGCGGCTGCAGCGGAGGCGATGCGGCTCGCGCCCAATCCGGCCGGTGCCCTCGACGCGCTCTGGGCGGTCGGCGGCGATGCGATCGCGGGCGCGCCGGTGGCGCCGCTCCTGCCGGCGCTGCCGGCGGGGACGCGGCGGCGGGTGCGGCTCCTGCACTTCAACGATTTGCACCATTACCTCACGAGCCCGCACGCGGTCCGCGGCGACACCCACGCTTTCGGCCAGATGGTCAAGCTCGTGCGGGCCGCCCGGGCCGCCGCCGGTCCCGAGGAGATCGTGCTCTTCACCTCCTCGGGCGACGACCAGACCGGCGGGGTGATGGACGAGCTCTTGGGATTTTCCGCGGCCGAGATGATCGTCCATCCCGCCTATCAGGCGTTCGCCGTGGCCGGGGTCGATGCGATGGCGCTCGGCAACCACGAGTTCGACCGCGGCACCGCGCTGTTGCGCGAAGCGCTCCGCCGCCACCCGGCGGTCCCGGCCCTCTCGGCCAACATCCATGGCGCTGTCGACTTGCCGCATGGCGTCTTCCACCACGGTGCCGTGATCGCTCTCGCCAAGGGCCTTCGCATCGGCCTTGTCGGCCTCACCACGGCCGAAGACACGAGGGTCGGCACGCGCGAGAACCCGGGCCTCGCGGTGGCTTCGCCGCTTTCGGTGTTGGGCCGGATCCTGCCGGTCGTGGCCGAGGCCTCGGATCTGGTCGTGATCCTCTCGCATCTCGGCTACGGCGCGGGCCTCGACCGGTCGGGCAAGGCCGGCGCCGAGCGGGCGATCGGTGAAGGCGACACGGCGATCGCCGAGGCGGCGCTGCGGCTCACCGACAAGACCGTCGTCATCCTCGGCGGGCACACCCACACCGTGCTCAACGCCGAGGCGCTCGAGCCGCGCAATCTTTTGGACGGGCGGGTGGTGATCGCGCAGGCGGGCGCGCACGGCTCGCATCTGGGCGAGGTCGTGGTCGAGCTCGAGGTCGGCCGGCCGGCGCCGCGCGAGCTCGCCGCACGGCTCTACACGCTCAAGCGGGCCGATCGGCGGATCCCCTTAGACGATCCGAAGGCGCGCACCGTGCAGCAGCCAGAGGACGTCGACCAGGCGTTCCAGGATGTCGTCGTGGCACCCATGTTGGCGCGTCTCGACAAGCGGCTCGGGGCGGTCATCGGCGAGGTCGACGCCGGGCCGGAAATCGGCACCGAGCGGACGATCCAGGACCGCTACCTGCGCGAGACCGCGATCGCCAACCTCATGAATGACCTCATGGTCGCGCGCTCGGCCGAGGCCTTCCCGGACGGTGCGGTCGACATCGCGGTGTTCAACGCCACGGGCCTCGTGGCCGGCGTCCCGCCCAAAGGCCCGATCACTTTCTCGGACTGGTTCGCGGTGATGCCGTTCACCGACAGCGTCCAGATCTTCGAGCTCACCGGCGCCGAGATCGAGGCGATCCTCGCGAGCAACGCGCAGCGGATCGTCCGCCCCGAGGAGCTCGAGGGGCCGAACCCGGTCGACCTCAAGGGCTACGTCTCGCGCGGCTTCCTCCATTTCTCGCGCGGCCTCCGTTACCGGATCGCGCTTCGTGGCTCGGCCAGGGACGCGCGCGCGGTCGACATCGAGATCGCGGGGCGGCCGCTCGCCGAGGTGCGCGACCGCCGCTTTCGGGTGCTCTTCGGCAGCTACATCGGCAACGGCGGCTTCGCCGAGGCCTGGAACGGCCGCGAGATCGCCGGGCTCGGCGGCATTCGCGGGTACGATCTGACCCGCCACGCCAAGCGCGACACGGGCTTCGTCTACCGCAACGAGGTCGTGGCCCAGATCCGCAAGCTCGGCGTGCTGCGGCCCCAGCACGGCGCCCGGCTCGACGGGCGGCTCGTGGTCGAGGCCTGAGGCGGCTCAGAACGTCGGCGCCAGATCCCGCCGCGAGGCCCGGCGCAGCTCGACGAGTCGGGCCAGGATCGAAAGCGCGATCTCCTCGGGCTCGATCGCGCCGATCGGCAGGCCGGCCGGGCATTCGACGCGCTCGCTCAGATCGGGGCGATCGAGCACGCGGGCGAGAGCCGCGAGCTTGGCGCGGCTGCCGACGAACCCGTGCCAACGAGCCGGGATCGCGATCGCCTGCTCGAGCGCGGCGCGATCGCCTCGGCCCTGCGTCGCCACGAGCACGAAACGCAGCGCGGGCGAGGGGGCGGCGGCATCGAGCGGGGCGACCTCGGCCGGAAAGCCCGCCGCCGCGGGATCCTCGGCGGCGACCCGCACGCGATAGCCGAGCCGCAGCGCGAGCTCGGCCGTGGCGAGCGCCACCGGGCTCGCACCGAACAGCACGAGCTCGGGCGGCGGCAACACGGGCTCGACGAAGACGTCGAGCGTGCCGCGGCTCGGGCAGAGATTGGCCGCCACGAGCACGCCTTCGCGCTCCTCGCCCCAAGCGGCGCCGTCGCGGGCGAGCTCGTCCTCGGGGCGGACCGAGACGAGCCGCGGGCGGCCGTCGGCGAGGGCGGCCCTGGCGGCGCGCAGGACCGCGGCTGCGGCACAGCCGCCGCCGATCCAGCCCGCGACGATGCCCTCGGCCGTGACCAGCGCCTTGGCACCGGGCTTGGCAGCCGTGGCGCGAACGGC
>JANWZN010000046.1 GCA_025054575.1 Geminicoccaceae bacterium
CGAAGGTCACGACCGAGATCGCCCAGATCGTGATCAGGGCCAGGAGCAGCCGCGCTGCGAGACAGGCCGCCATCAGTTCTTGTAGAACCAGGTCTCGGGATGTGCGCCGCCCGGCGTGCGGCAATGCTGGGCGATGCAGGTGCGGGCCGGCACGTTACCCAGATTGCTCTCGACGAGCCGGACGCCCATCAGTGCGGCCGACTGGCCGACCGTGCCGATGCCGTATTGCGGGTCGATCGGGATCCGCGGGATCGCCTCGGCGGTCTCGATCCGCGCCGGGGCTTTTTGCGAGGTGGTGCGGCGGAACGGCGCGACGAACGGGAGCAGGTGCGCATCGTCCGGCTCGGTGCCCTGGGCGCCGGTCGGGGCGTATCATTTGCCGTATTCGGGGCCCGTGAAGGCCTCCTGGTACGCCACCACCTCGGCGATCTCGGGCCAGGGCAGGAAGGCCTGGACGGCGATCACCTGCAGCCGCAGCCGCCCGCCATGGTCGGTGCGCACCCGGAAGCCCTGGGCGTCGCGCTTGGACAGGCCGATCTTGTCGAGCAGCGCGTTGGCCTGCGCGGGATCGTGGAGGACCATTTCTCGCGCCGGCCCGGCCCCGGGAAATAGGGCAGGGATTCGGCCGGGGCGGGCGAGCCCGGCACCGCGGTGCCGAGCCAGAAGGTCTCGTCGAGCTGGTTGCGGTCGATCGCGAGCGAGAGCGCGCGGTGGAAATCGGCGTTCTGGAGCCACTTGGCGATCTCGGAGTCGGGCTTGTCGTTCTGGTCGAACCGGACGATCGCTCCCGCCCCGTTGAAGGCCAGGTCGAGATGGACCTTGTGGTTGCCCTTGACCTGGTTCTCGAGGATCACGGACAGCTCGCCGATGGCGACGTGCCGCTCTTGGACGTCGTCCGCGCCGGCGATCGCGCGCCAATCGAGGAGCTCGAGGTTCTCGGCCAGCGTCATGACCACGCCGTCGAGATAGGGCAGCTGGTTGCCCCCGGTGTCGACCGCCCAATCGAAAGGGTTGCGCTCCATCACCCGGGTCGGGTCGTCGGTCGGCCGGGTGGTGCACCGGGGCCCGAGAACCGGGGGTTCGGGATCGAGGGGCCGGTCCTTCTCGAAGCGGAGGCGCGCCAGCCCATTGTCGAAGCCCTCGGGCTTGGCGGCGGGGTTGGCGGCCTCCGCCCCGCCCGCCTATCTCGGCAACAAGTGCTCGAGATCATGGGTCGGGGCGCAGGCGCCGTGGCGGCGCTCGTTCGACTGGCGCACCGCCCGGCCGCCGCCGACCGGCGTGTCGCCCGCCATCGGATCCTCGAAGAGACAGAGGGCACGTCGAACTCGAAATCGACCGTGACATCGTCGACCTCGGCGATCCGCCCCGGGCTCGCCCTGCGGCCTCGGTGCGGGGATCGGCGTCGGGACGATGTCCTCGTCTTCGTAGATGTCCTCGAACCGGAAGACGAAATCGTCGGCGGTCATGGGATGACCGTCCGACCATTCGAGACCCTTGCGCCCCCCGCTTCGACGGGTGCGGACGCGCCCGCCGTGGACAGCAACGCCGCCAGGACCACGAGCCCCCGCCGCCGCGTCGGATGCCTCCCTTTTCGTCGCCGACGAGCGAGGCGACGATCCGCCGCGAGGTCTGTCGAGCGCGGGAAGGCCGCGGCCCGATGCCGCCCGTTCCGGCCGAGGCAGCGGCCGCGACGTTTCGCCCCGGCGCGCGCAATGATAATTTCTCTAAATTAGTGACATCTGTTATACGGCTGCGCCACGGATCGAGGGAGGGTACGGGCGATGTCCGTCTTACCTGCTGTTCCGCGTCGGGATGCCCTGAGGCTGCTGGCGGGCGGGCTCGCCCTGGCTGCTGCGACCCAGCCGGCGAGCGCGACGGCGCCGGTGCGCTCTTCGGCCCGGATCGTCGTGCTCGGTGCCGGTGCCGCCGGTACGGCGATCGCCAACCGCCTGGTCCGTCGCCTCGACGGGGCCTCGATCACGCTCGTCGACAAGCGCCGCGAGCATCTCTACCAGCCGGGCTTCTCGCTCGTCGCCGCCGGTCTCAAGCCGGCTTCCTACGTGGTCGACGGACGGACGCGCGACTGGCTGCCGGCGGGCGTGCGCCTGCTCGAGGACGAGGCGGCCGAGATCGATCCGGAGGCGCGGCGCGTGACCACCCGTAGCGGCACGGCGCTCGACTACGACTTCCTGATCGTCGCGACGGGGCTCGAGCTGAACTGGGGGGCGATCGAGGGCTTCTCGCTCGAACTCGTGGGCGAGAACGGGATCGGCGCGCTCTATGCCGGTCCGGAGTATGCCGAGCGAACCGCCCGTGCGGTGCACGCCTTCGCCCAGAAGGGCGGGACGGCGATCCTGACGCGCCCGAACACCGAGATGAAGTGCGCCGGTGCGCCGATCAAGCATACCTTCCTCGTCGAGGACATCGTCACGACCGCCGGCAAACGCGACGACGCCGAGATCGTCTACTGCTCGAACAGCAAGGTTCTGTTCTCGGTGCCGATCGTTTCCGAGAAGGTCCGCATGCTGTTCGGCGAGCGCGGGATCGGAACACGCTACGAGCACGTGCTGAAGGCGATCGATCCGGCCCGCCGGATCGCCGTCTTCGACACGCCGGAGGGCAAGAAAGAGCTCGGCTACGATTATCTCCACGTCGTTCCGCCGATGCGCGCACCCGAGGTGGTTCGCAACTCGCCCCTGCCATGGGCCGACAAGTGGAAGGGTCAGTACTGGGTCGAGGTCGACCAACAGACCCTGCGGCATCGCCGCTATCCCGAGATCTTCGCGATCGGCGACGTGGCGGGCGTGCCCAAGGGCAAGACCGCGGCCTCGGTCAAGTGGCAAGTCCCGGTCGTGGAAGATCATCTCGTCGCCCAAATCCAAGGCCGCGAGGGCCGCGAGCTGTACAATGGCTACACCTCCTGCCCGCTGATCACGCGGGTCGGGCGGGCGATGCTGATCGAGTTCGACTACAAGGACAATCTGACCCCGAGCTTCCCGGGCGTCATCGCGCCGCTCGAGGAGCTCTGGATCTCCTGGCTCATGAAAGAGATCGCCTTGAAGCCGACCTACAACGCGATGCTGCGCGGTTTGGCCTGAGCCGAGGGAGGTACGTCGTGAAGGAGCTCTCGTTCTCGACCTTTCTCGCGGTCTTCGAAGAGATGTTCGGCCGTGAGCTGTTCTGGGGTCTCGTGGCCGCGGCACTGCTCGTGACCCTGGTATTCGTCGTGATGGTGGTGCGCGAGCGCCGGCTCGAATCCCGACGCTTCCTGCGCGCCGAGCTCACGGCACCCCTGGGTGCCGTGCTCGCGATGGCGTTCGTCTTCTGGTTCACCAATTCCGGTCCGGCCAATATCGGCGGGCCGATCGACTGGGTGATCCTGGCGGCGATCGCGGTGGCGGGCGGCGGTGGCCTCGTGATGGCGAGCTACGTGCTCATGGGCCTGATGCGACGGCGCCGGCGGGCGCGCGCGATGCCCGCCGCCGACCAGCGCCCGGGCCCGGGGGCGGCGCGGCCCCTGGCCAACTTCAAAAAGGCCGCCTGAGCGCCGCGCGCGCGACCCGGCCGCCGGCCACAGCTCAGGCCGGGACCGGCTCCATCCGCCGGTAGCGGAAGGGTGGCGGCGGCGCGCTCGCCTCGGCCTCGGCCGTGGCCATGATCCGGGCGTGGTGCGGCGAGAGCGTGCAGGCCGGATCGGTCGCCTCGGGATCGCCCAGAAGCTGCATCGCCTGGCAGCGGCAGCCGCCGAAATCGATCTCGCGGCGCGGGCAGGAGCGGCAGGGCTCCTGCATCCACTCGAGCCCGCGGAAGCGCTGGAAGGCCGGGCTCTCCTGCCAGATCCAGCGCAAGGGTTTCTCCTCGACATTGGCGAAGACGAGCCCGGGGATGACGTGCGCGGCGTGGCAGGGCAGCACCCGGCCGTCGGGGGCCACCACGATCACCGCCCGGCCCCAGCCCGAGGTGCAGGGCTTGGGGTGGGTCGCGTAGTAGTCGGGCACGACGAAGTCGATCAGAAGCTGGTCGCCCAGCCGCTCGCGGGCTTCTTTCACGATCTCGACCGAGCGCTCGAGCTGGGCGCGGGTCGGCATGAGGGCCGCCCGGTTGGCGAGCGCCCAGCCGTAATACTGGACGTGCGCCACCTCGAGCCGGTCGGCGCCGAGCTCGAGGGCGAGCTCGACGAAGCGCTCGAGCCGGTCGAGATTGTGCCGGTGGACGACGGCATTCAGGGTCAAGGGCAGGCCCAGGCGGCGGACCGCGCGGGCGAAGGCGATCTTGCGCCGAAGCGAGCCCTTGAAGCCGCCGATGCGATCGCAGCCCTCGGGGTCGACGTCCTGCACGCTCAACTGGACATGGTCGAGGCCGGCTTCCGCCAGCGCCTCGAGCCGCCGCTCGGAGACGCCGACCCCGGCGGTGATGAGGTTGGAATAGAGCTCGAGCGCGCGGGCGCGGGCGACGATCGCCTCGAGGTCGGTCCGCAGCGTGGGTTCGCCGCCCGAGAGGTGCAGCTGCAGCACGCCGAGCTCGGCCGCCTGATCGAGAACCCTGAGCCAGCTCGCGGTCGAGAGCTCGCGCTCGCGCGCGGCGAGCTCCAGCGGGTTCGAGCAGTAGGGGCAGGCGAGCGGGCAGCGATGGGTGAGCTCGGCCAGAAGGCCGATCGGCGGCTCGCGCCAGGGCTCGCGGGCGACGGCGTTCACGCCGACCTCCCCTCCACACGGACCACCCGCTGGGCGACGAGGTCGCTCAACAGCGCCTCGACGTCGCGGGCGATCTCCTCTTCGGGCGCGTCGAACTCGGCGGCGAGCCCGGCCACGAGCTCGCCGAACGGCCGCGGCTCGGCGAGCCGGCCCAGGATCTCGACCGAGGTCGGGCAGGGAAAGAGCACCCGCTCGGGTGCGAGCAGCACGTGGCAGTTGCGGACCGGATCGAAGCGGACCCGCACGCCGCGGGCGATCGCCAGCCGGTCATCACGGGCGAAGCTCATGCCGCCCTCGCAGCCGGCGCGTGGTCGACGGGCACGAAGGCGCCCTTCGGGATCCCGCCGCCCAGGACATAGGCATGGTGCAGCGCGTCGAGCTGGGCCCAGAGCACGTCGCATTTGAAGATCAGGGCCTTGCAGACGAGGAAGCGCTTCTCGGGCGTATCGGCGTGCCGCTTGACGTAGTCGAGCGCGAAGCCGGCGTCCCGCGGCGCCTGGCCGAGCCGCTTCTTGAAGTAGGCGACCATCTCCTCCGAGACGAAGGGATAGTTCTGCAACAGGCCGGGGATGCGCTCCTCGTGGATCGCCGGCGCGAACAGCTCGGTGAGCGAGGAGGCGACCGCCTCGAGCAGGCTGCGCTCGCGCACGAAGCGGACATAGGCCTCGACCGCGAAGACCGTGGCCGGCAGCACCCCCTCTTCCGAGACCACGTAGTCGCGCTCCAGGCCGAGGCCCTCGCAGAGGCGGAGCCAGCGCTCGATGCCGCCCTCCTCCTGGCCGAACCCGTCGTGGTCGAGGATCCGCACGAGCCATTCCCGGCGCAACTCCCGGTCGGGGCAGCGGCCGATCAGGCTCGCGTCTTTCATCGGGATGCGGCTCTGGTAGACGTAGCGGTTCAAGGCCCAGGCCTGCACCTGGCCCTTGGTGCAGCGGCCGGTGTGCAGCATCCGGTGGAAGGGGTGGTGGATGTGGTAGCGCTCGGCACCGATCCGGCGCAGCGCCGCCTCCAGCTCCTCCGCCGACTGCAGCTCGCGGAACGGGTCGAGATGGCTCAAGGCTGGTCTCCTCGAAGATCGATCGCGAGGCCGTCGGTTGCGACCTCGAAGCCCGCGCGCTCGACAAGGGTGCGCTCGGGCGCGTCGGCGAGCAGCACGGGGTTGGTGTTGTTGATGTGGACGAGGATCTTGCGGCCGGCCGGCACGGGGCCGAGGCGGGCGAGCACGCCCTCCGGGCCGTCGACCGCGACATGGCCCATCTCGCGGCCGGTGCGCGCCGCGATCCCGGCCCGAAGCAGCTCGTCGTCGCGCCAGAGGGTGCCGTCGACGAAGAGGAGATCGGCCCCGGCGCAGCGTTCCAGGACCGTGCCGTCGAGCCGGCCGCAATTGGCGATCCAGACGAGGCGGCGGCCGCCCGCACGGATCTCGAGGCCGATCACGTCGCCCGGCTCGGGGGCGGGCGGCGGGCCGGACCGGGCGGCCTTCTCGAGGAAGAGCGGTGGTTTGCCTGCGACCGCGAAGGCGCGCACCTCGAGGCCGAGCGGGGCGCCCGCGGCGTCCTCGATGCTCACCCAGCGGTCGAGCACGAGCGGCCGGCGCGGCACGATCCGGCGGTCGACCACCTCGAAGACCGGGTTGGCATCGAGAAGCGCGAGGATGCGCGGATGGGCCCAGAGCGCGAAGGCCGTGCCCTCGCGCAGATGCAAAAGCCCGCCGATCGAATCGATCTCGCCGTTGGTGGGCAGTACCGCGGCGATCGGCGAGGAACGCGGTGCGCGTCGCGGCCAGAGCGCCGGGGTCGCCTCGATCTGCTGGCGCAGATCCGGCGAGGCTTCGACGACGAGCCAGCGTTCACCCTCGGCACTGACCGCGAGCGCCGCTTGGGTGGCGGGCCGCGCCGCCGGGTCGCCCGCCCGGGCGCGCCGGCAGGCCTCGGAGGCCGCGTTCCATTGAGGAAAGCCGCCGCCCGCGGCGGCACCGAGCACGATCGCGCGCAAGGCTGCGTCCGCGGGCGGCGACGGCCGATCTCAGAGCTCGGCCGGCAGATACATGGTGACCTCCATCCCGACGGGACGGCTGGTCACCTGCGGACGGGTCCACTTCTTGCGCATCGATCCACTCCCCGATCGTGTTGGGTTCGCCACCCGAAGAGCCGGGCGGCTTCAGGGGGTATGGTGATCGCTCCGGCCTACGACAAGTTTTCGCGCGCATGCGCGGGCGATTATGGGGGCTCGCTCGGCCGCGGAGCGAGCCTCGCCGCCGCGCGTGTTTAACCCCCGCTTAACCGATGGTGCCTATCCTCCGCGGCGTGGCGCGAGGGAGCGGGCTCGTGGGCGATCTTGTCGGCGCGATCGGCGCGCGGTGGGTGCCATGGTTCGGCCGGGCGATCGGTCGGCTCGTGCGGGCCGTCGCGGCCCGTTTCTTCGGCCGGGCCCACGAGCGCGCTCGTACTTCAGCCCGCGGCGCGGGCGACCACGAAGGGCGGTGGGGGGGCGACCGGGACGACGCGGAGCTCGCGCGCGGCGACCGTCAAGGCTTCGAGGAAGGTGTTGAGCGGCTCCATCCGCCGGCGATGGCCGGGCACGAGCGCGACCAGGCGGCGCTCCATCGTCGGAACCGCGTAGAGCCGGACCGCGAACAGCATGCGACCGGCGAGCTGGGCGGTGAGCTGCGGCACGAGTGCCACGCCGTGGCCGGACTCGACCATGGCGAGGGCCGTCTCGTAGGTCCGCACCCGCGCGAGCGTCCGCGCCCGGGGCAGGACGCGGCGGTACCATTCGGCGACCCGGTCGGCGTGCAAGGTGCCGAAATTGAACTCGATCGTCCGGCCGAGCACGGTCTGCGCCTCGGCATCGAGCTCGCGTTCGGGCTCGAGGACGTCGTCGAGCCGCAGGGACGCCGGCACGGCGAGCGCGTAGCCGTCCTCGCGCAACGGGATGCGGGTGAACGGCAAATGATCGCTCGCGACCGCCGTCTCCGAGACGACGGCGGCCTCGAGCGTGCGACCGTAGAGCCCCTCGATCGCCTCTTGCGGGGCGACCTCGTGGACGTCGAGGGCGAGTTCGGGAACCGTTCGTCGGGCCAGCTCCAGCGCGGGTGGCAGCAGCGTGCGGGCGATCGAGGCCAGCACCCCGACCGAGACGCGCCCGCGCAAGCCCGCTTTGTAGGCGGCGAGCCCGCTCTCGAGCGCATCGGCCTCGGCCAGCAGGCGGCCCGCGCGCTCGAGCAGGAACCGCCCGGCATCGGTCAGCTCGAGCTTCGCCGCTTGGCGATCGACCAGCCGCTGGCCCAACAGCCGCTCGAGCTTGGCGAGCGCCTGCGAGAGCGCGGGTTGGGAGATGCCGAGTTGTTTGGCCGCCTGGGTGAGCGAGCGGGCGTGCGCGAGGGTCCAGAACAGCCGCAGCTGATGGAGCGTGATCGCGAGCGTCTGGGCGCGCGCCTCTCGTTCGGAGCCCTCGGCCCCCGTCTCGGGCAGCGTGCGCAACGGCTCGGGCCCGCCACCCATGCCGGCCTCCGCGCCGGCGGCCTCGCTGCTCGCGCCTGCTCGCACCCCGCACCTCCCCTCGCCGATAGGCTGCCGCGCTCACCGCCGCGGGTCCAGCCCCCGCGCCCGCTCGGCGCTTGACCGGCCCGCCGACCGGCGCGAGGGATGGCCGCGCAGCGAAGCTCGGGAGGACAGCCGTGAGCGCAGCCGGGGCCGGCAACCTGCGGATCGATGCCGAGCGCTATTGGAACACGCTCATGGAGATGGCGACGATCGGCGCCACGCCCAAAGGCGGCTGCAACCGTCAGACGCTGACCGATCTCGACCGCGAGGGCCGCGATCTGTTCAAGCGCTGGTGCGAGGCCGCGGGCTGCAGCGTCACGGTCGACGAGATGGGTAACATGCGCGCGCTGCGAGCGGGCAAGCGCAGCGATCTGCCGCCCGTGGTCATCGGCAGCCATCTCGACACCCAACCGACGGGCGGCAAATTCGACGGCGTGGCCGGTGTCCTGGCCGGTCTCGAGATCGTTCGAACCTTGAACGACGCGGGCTACGAGACCGACCATCCGATCATGGTCGTGAACTGGACCAACGAGGAGGGCACCCGGTTCGCCCCGGCGATGCTGTCTTCCGGCGTCTTCGCCGGGGCGTTCAGCAAAGAGTGGGCCTACGCCCGCACGGACCGGGACGGCAAGCGCTTCGGCGAAGAGCTCGAGCGGATCGGCTACAAGGGGACGATCCCGTGCGCGCCCGAGCGCTGGAAGTGCCATCTCGAGCTGCACATCGAACAGGGGCCGATCCTCGAGGCCGAGGGCAAGGTGATCGGGGTGGTCACGGGTGCTCAGGGCATCCGCTGGTACGAAGTGACGATCAGGGGCAAGGAGAGCCACGCCGGCTCGACGCCCATGCCGCGGCGCAAGGACGCGCTCGTGGCGGCCAGCCGGGTGGTCGACGGACTCGACCGGCTCGCGCGCGAGTTCGCGCCGCACGCGGTTGCGACCGTGGGCGTGCTCGAGATCGCCAAGCCCTCGCGCAACGTGATCCCCGGGGAGGTCTTCTTCACGATCGATCTGCGCCACCCGGACGCGACCGTGCTCGACGAGCTCGACCGCCGGGTCGCAGCGATCCTCGCCGAGGCCTGCGCTCGCGACGGGCTGCCCTATCGGCTGGATCCGATCTGGTATTTTCCGCCGGTGCGGTTCGACGAGTCCTGTATCGCGGCGATCCGCACGGCGGCGATCGGGTCCGGATTCCCCTGGCGCGAGATGGTCTCGGGGCCCGGCCACGATTCCTGCTATACTGCGCGAGTCGTGCCGACGGCGATGATCTTCGTGCCGTGCCGGGACGGCCTGTCGCACAACGAGGAGGAATGGGCCGAACCGGAGCATCTGGCGGCCGGCTGCCAGGTGCTGCTGCAGGCGGCGCTCGCGCTCGCCAGGGCCGAGTGAGCGGGCCCGCTGTCCTCGGTTCGCCTGCGGTGTCGACCGTGCTCGCGGCCGACCGCACCACGGGCGCGCCGCCGGCGATCGCGGCCGCCGGGCTCGGGCTGACCTACCGCACCGCCGGCGGCGAGGTCGTAGCGCTGACCGGGGTCGATCTGGTGATCGAGCCGGGCGCGTTCGTCGCCCTCATCGGGCCATCGGGCTGTGGCAAGACCACCTTGCTGCGGCTCGTGGCCGACCTCGAAACGCCGACCGCCGGCAGCTTGCTGGTCGAGGGTTTGCCACCGCGCGAGGCGCGGCTGGCCCGGCGCTACGGCTACGTGTTCCAAGCACCGGCGCTCTATCCCTGGCGGACGGTCGAAGCCAACCTCACCCTTCCGCTCGAGATCATGGGCGTGCCGAAGGCGGAGCGAAGCGAACGAGCACGGCGATACTTGAAGCTCGTCGACCTCGAGGGCTTCGCTCGCAACTATCCCTGGCAGCTCTCGGGCGGCATGCAGCAGCGGGTCTCGATCGCCCGTGCGCTCTCCTTCGATCCGGACATCCTCTTGATGGACGAGCCGTTCGGCGCGCTCGACGCCTTGACCCGCGAGCAGCTGCGGATCGACCTCGAGGAGCTCTGGCTCGCCACCGGCAAGACCGTTCTGTTCGTCACCCATGCGATCGACGAGGCGGTGGCGCTGGCCGACCGGGTGGTGGTGATGGGGCCGCGGCCCGGGAAAATCGAGCGAATCGTCCCGGTGCCGCTCGCCCGGCCGCGCGGGCTCGGGGCGCGCCGCGACGCCGCCTTCGCGGCGGTGGTCGAGGCGATCACCAAAGTGTTCCTCGACCGCGGCGTGCTGCACGGGCCGGGGCGGACGCGGCTCGCGGGCGTCGGCCGCAGCGGCGGTGGCGCGAACGCAAGGGGAGGATCGGCATGAGTCTGTTCGGCGAAGGGGTGATCGCGATCTGGGCCGACATTCGCGAAGACGGGCTCGAGACCTTCTACGGCTGGCACGACAACGAGCACGTCCCCGAGCGGGTCGGCATCCCGGGCTTCATCCGCGGCCGGCGCTATGTCGCGGTCGAGGGGAGCCCGCGATTCTACATGCAGTACGAGACGGTGAGCCCCGAAGTGCAGGTCGGCCAGGATTATCTCAACCGCCTGAACAACCCGACCGAATGGACCAAGCGCGCGCTGCCGTTCTTCTACAACACCACACGCAGCCTCACGCGCAAGATCTTCAGCCAGGCCAAAGGCGACGGGGCCGAGCTGGTCGCCGCCGGGATCGACGCCGAGCCCGACGCTCTCGCCGCGCTGCGCCGGACGCTCGTTGCGGGCCTGCTCCCCGCGCTCGCGCTCGAGCATGCGATCCAGGGCGTGCACTGGCTCGAGACGAGCCGCGCCGGCTCGACGCTCGAGACCGCGGAGAGCCGCGGTCGCACGGTGGGCGTGTGCGATGCGGTCGTCTTGATCGAGACCACCCGGCCCGGCCCGGCGCGCGAGGCCCGCACCCGACTGGCCGAGCTGTTGGCCGCTGCGGCGGGCGTGCGGCTCGCCGTACCGCCCGGCCATTGGCGGCTCGAGCACCAGAAGATCAAGCTCTGGATCTGAGCCGGCGCCTCCGGCACCGTGCCGCGGCCTCGCCCGCTGGTCGCGCACAGACCGGCCGGCTCGCCCCGTCCGCTTGTCGGCGGCAGCCGCAGCGGTGCTCGCCCGATCGCGCCTTGACACGGACTCGGGATCGGGCCACGGCTTCATGAGCCCCGGGGTCGTGACGGCGGGCGGATCGGGGAGAGAGACATGGCGGAGCAGGACCGAGTCGCCGCCCTCGAGCACGGCGGCTTCGCCGCAGGCCGGAGCGATGGAAAGGTGAGCCTGCCGCTGCCGAGCCGAGCGGGCGCCCGTGACGTTCGCTACGGCTTGCTCGGGACCACCCGCTCGTGGACCGGCAGGCGGTCCCGCGAGCACGGCTTCTGGATCCGCCCATGAGAGCGACCGCCCGGGCGAGCCTCGCGGCCGCCGCGCTCTTCCTGCTCGCGGGCTGCGGCGCGGTCAGCGACGAGGGAGCCATCGATTTCCGCTTCGCCCGGCGCGAGCCCGTGGGGCCGGCCTGGGTCAAGCTGCAGCCCGATGATCCCGGCGAGCTGCCGATCGGCCAGGGCGAGATCGTCCAGATCGTGCTCGAAACCGCGTTCGTGGCCGACTTCTGGGCCGTCTTCGGCCACCCTGCGGTGAGCGGCGGCCGACCCAACGGCGAGATCGCGATCGTCGTCTCGGCCTTCGAGGACGACGGCCGCACGCCCGACCGCTTCGGCGCCGACGCGCTCGCCAACGCGCGCGTGGTCTATTTCAGCGACGACGTGGTCGAGGGCCAGTTCCTCAATGTCGGCCCCGGCCTGCCGATCTGGGGGCCGGCCGAGTATCGGGGGTTCCCGCTAAGGATCGATCTCTGGATCGTCGAGCTCGACCAGCCGGGCGACCAGGCACGCCGGCTGTTGAGCGTGCTCGCGGCCCTGGGTGGCACCGCCTGGCCGGCCGCGGCACCGCTCGCCGCCCCCCTTGCCCGGCTCGCGGGCACGCTCGTCACCGACCGGCAGGACGATCCGGCCTTCCACTACACGCTGACCCTCGGGACGACCGGCAGCGACGGGCTCGCGGGCGTGCCGCTCGTGCCCGCCGACATCGTGCTCGTGCGCCAGAAGCAGCGCGACCGGGATACCGACTGGAACGCGCTGCGCTTCCACCCGCAGTCGGGCAGGCTCGCCTACAATCGGCCGGACTGCGAGAAGGCGGAGCTGCCGCCGGACTGCACCTGGCGCGAGCAGACCTATCTCGTGCTCCGGGTCGCGCGCGCCGCCCGCCCGCTCGAGGGGCCGCGCGTGCCGCTCGCCCTCGACGAGTTGCGCCGCCGGTTCGCCGCCGAGAGCCCGCCGATCCTGACCGAAGCGGGCCTCGCCGAGGCCGAGGCCGCCTTCGCCGAACTGGGTGCGGCACTCGCCGCCCGCGACCGGGCGGACGCGCTGCGCGCACCGCTCGCCGAGCTCGCCGGCCGGGCCGGCTGCGCCGCCGACGGCACGCCCATGGCACCGCGCCGGCGGGCGGCCGAGCAGTTCGTCGCCGGCTGGTTCGCGCCGACAACCGGGCCTGCGGCCGCCCCGGCGCTTTCGAGCGAGGACCGGGCGAACCTGCTGGCCCGCGCCGGCGACCGGATCGCGCGCACGGTGACCGATCTGGGCGACTTCGGCGAGCTGATGGCGGCACTGCGCGCAGGCAGCGCCGATGCCGCGACCCGCTCGCAGCTGACCGCAGCACTCGCCGCCTGCCCGCCGCCCTCGCCGACACGGCCGGCGGGCGGCGCTTGACGGCGGCCGGGCGCGGCCGCAGCCTCGCTATTCGGGGACGCAGGGGGCGAGGGTCGCCCGAGCTGCGAGAAGAGGAGGCGCCATGCGCATCGGGACGGGGCTTGTGGTCGGCGCGGCCGCGGTGGCGCTGGCGCTCGGGGCACGGCCGGCGGCGGCGGCGACGCCGGCCGACACCTTCGTGATGGCCAAGCAGATCGACGACATCATCACCCTCGACCCGCAAGAGTCGTTCGAGTTCTCGGGCAACGAGATCAACGCCAACTCCTACGAACGGGTGATGAACTTCGACGCCACCGATCTCGTGAACCTCAAGCCGGCGGCAGCCGAGAGCTATACGGTCAGCGACGACGGCAAGACCATCACCTTCAAGATCCGCGAGGCCAAGTTCGCCTCGGGCGCACCGGTCACGGCCGAGGACGTCGCCTTTTCGCTCCAGCGCGGCGTCAAGATGAACAAGTCGCCGGGCTTCATCCTGACGCAATTGGGCTGGGACAAGGACAACGTCGACAAGCTCGTCAAAGCACTCGACCCCAAGACGCTTCAGATCACGATCACCGAGGATTTCGGCGCGGGCTTCGTGCTCTCCACGCTCTCGGCCAACATCGCCTCGGTGGTGGAAAAGAAGGTCGTCCTCCAGCACGAGAAGGACGGCGATCTCGGCAATGGCTGGCTCAAAACCAACTATGCCGGCTCGGGTGCCTTCACCTTGCGTTCCTGGAAGCCCAACGAGAGCGTGGTGCTCGAGGCCAACCCGACCTTCTGGCGCGGCGCGCCTTCGATCAAGCGGGTGGTGATCCGCCACGTGCCCGAGCCCGCCACCCAGCGGCTCCTGCTCGAGAAGGGCGATGTCGACATGGCCCGCAACCTCTCGGCCGACCAGATCGCGGGCCTGGCCGGCAACAAGGACATCATCGTCGAATCGAGCCCGAAGGCCGAGGTCTACTACATGGCCTTGAACCAGAAGGACGAGCGCCTGCGCAACCCGAAGGTGCGCCAGGCGATGCGCTGGCTCGTCGACTACCACGGCATGACCGAGAGCTTCCTCAAGGGCCGGTTCAAGGTGCACCAGGCCTTCTGGCCCTCGGGCTTCGCCGGCTCCTTGACCGACACGCCGTTCCGGCTCGACGTCGCCAAGGGGAAGGCCCTGTTGGCCGAGGCGGGCTATCCGAACGGCTTCGAGGTCAATCTCGACGCCTCGAACTCCTACCCGTCGATCAACGTGGCGCAATCGGTCCAGGCGACGATGGGGCAGGCCGGCATCAAGGTCAACATCATCCCGGGCGAGCAGAAGCAGGTCATCACCAAGTACCGTGCCCGCAACCATCAGATGGTGTTCCTGTACTGGTCGCCCGACTATGTCGACCCGCACAGCAACGCCGACACCTTCACCCGCAACCCGGACAATTCCGACAACGCCAAATCCAAGCCGCTCGCCTGGCGCAACTCGTGGGAGATCCCCGAGCTCACCAAGAAGACCGATGCGGCGGCGCGCGAGCGCGACCCGGAGAAGCGCTTGCAGATGTATCTCGAGCTGCAGAAGGCGGTGCAGGAGGACAGCCCGTTCGTGATCATGTTCCAGGCCCAGGACCAGCCGGCGCGGCGCGCCAACGTGAAGGGCTTCGTGGCCGGCCCGTTCGCCGACCAGACCTTCTACCGGCTCGTCCAGAAGTGAGGCGCGGGCGATCGGGAGCGCGCCCGCGCGCGCTCCCCCTCGCCGTTCGGGAGTGAGCGGGAGCGGCGTTGCGCGTCTTGCTGCTCGTTCTGCGCACCCTCGGCACGCTCGCCCTCACCTTCTTCGGGCTGCTCGCCGTCACCTTCGTGATCGGGCGGGTGGTACCGATCGACCCGGTCCTCAAGATCGTGGGCGATCGAGCACTGCCCGAAGTCTACGAGCGGGTCCGCCAGGAACTCGGGCTGCACCTGCCGATCTGGCAGCAGTTCCTGCTCTATCTGCAGAAGGTGCTCGCCGGCGATTTCGGCCGCTCGGCGCTGACCGGCCAGCCCGTGCTCGCCGACATCGCCCGCTTCTTCCCGGCCACGGTCGAGCTCGCCACCGCCGCGACGCTACTGGGCGTGCTCCTGGGCGTGCCGGCCGGTGTCGTGGCCGCGGTCCACCAGGGCCGCTGGCCCGATCATCTCGTGCGCCTGTTGGGCCTCGTGGGCTATTCCGTGCCGGTCTTCTGGCTCGGCCTCATGGGCCTCGTGCTGTTCTACGCCAAGCTCGGCTGGGTCGAGGGCCCGGGCCGGCTCGGCGTCGCCTTCGAGGACCTGCTCGAGCCCACCACGGGCCTCCTGCTCGTGGATGCGGCGCTCGCGGGCGAGTGGGAGATCTTCGAAAACGCGCTCGGCCACCTGATCCTGCCCGCCTCGGTGCTGGGCTATTTCTCGCTCGCCTACATCAGCCGCATGACGCGGAGCTTCATGCTCGCCGAGCTGCGCCAGGAATACGTCACGACCGCGCGCGTGAAGGGCGTGCCGGAATGGCGGGTGGTCTGGCGGCACGCGCTCGGCAATTGCATGGTGCCGCTCGTCACCGTCATCGCCCTCTCCTACGGCTCGTTGCTCGAGGGGGCGGTCTTGACCGAGACCGTGTTCGCCTGGCCGGGCCTCGGCCGCTACATCACGGATTCGCTCTTCAACGCCGACATGAACGCGGTGCTCGGCGGCACGATCGTCGTGGGTTGCGTCTTCATCGGGCTCAATCTTCTTTCCGATCTGCTCTATCGCCTGCTCGATCCGAGGGCGCGGACGTGAGCGGCCTGCGGGCCTGGCTCACGGAGCCCGTGCCGCACTCGCGCGCACAAGCGCGCGCGCAAGCCTGGTGGCTCGCCTGGTGCGCCTTCCGCGCCAACCCGATGGCGATGCTGGGCCTCGGCCTCGTCTTGCTCCTGGTGCTCGTCGCACTCTCGGCCCCCTGGATCGCCGGCCGCTCGCCCTTCGAGCAGGACCTCGCCAACCGGCTTTCCCCGCCCTCGGCCGAGCATTGGCTCGGTACCGACGAGCTCGGCCGCGACATCTGGGCCCGGATCGTCTGGGGCTCGCGGATCACGCTCGCGATCGTCGGCATCGTCGTCGTGATCGTGGGCCCCTTGGGCCTGCTCGTTGGCACGGTCGCAGGCTATCTGGGCGGCTGGGTCGACACCGTCTTGATGCGGCTCACCGACGTCTTCCTCGCCTTCCCGCGGCTGATCCTGGCCCTGGCCTTGGCCGCGGCACTCGGGCCCGGGATCGAGAACGCGATCCTCGCGATCGCGGTCACCGCCTGGCCGCCCTACGCACGGCTCGCGCGCGCCGAGACGCTCACCATCCGCAACAGCGACTTCATCGCCGCGGCCATCGTCCAGGGTGCTTCCACGCCGCGGATCCTGTTGGGTCACGTCGTGCCCTTGTGCCTGTCCTCGGTGATCGTCCGCCTCACCCTCGACATGGCCGGGATCATCTTGACCGCGGCCGGTCTCGGCTTTCTCGGCCTCGGCGCGCAGCCGCCGGCGCCGGAATGGGGGGCGATGATCGCCACCGGCCGGCAATACGTCCTCGATCAGTGGTGGGTGGCGGCGATGCCGGGGGCGGCGATCTTCCTCGTCTCGCTCGGCTTCAACCTTTTGGGCGACGGGCTCCGGGACGTGCTCGACCCCAAGCGCGGGGCCGGCTGATGGTCGACGCCGCACCTCCCCTGGTCGAGGTCGAGGATCTGCGGGTCCGCTTCCCGACCCCGCGCGGGCCGGTCGAGGCCGTCCGCGGCGTCTCCTTCGCGATGGGTGCGGAGCGGCTCGGCATCGTCGGCGAATCGGGCTCCGGCAAGTCCACCCTCGGCCGGGCGCTTCTGCGCCTCGTGCCGCCGCCGGGCGAGGTCGCAGCCGCACGGCTCCTCGTCGACGGCATCGACGTGCTGCGCGCCGATTCCCGCACGCTCTGCGATCTGCGCGGCGGCCGCGCCTCGATGGTCCTGCAGGACCCGAAATTCTCCTTGAACCCGGTGATGCGGGTCGGCGCCCAGATCGTCGAGGCGCTGCGCCGCCACCGCCGGATCGGACGGCGCGAGGCGCGTGAGCGGGCCCTGGCCATGCTCGAGGCGGTCCGCATCCGCGAGCCGCTGCGGGTGTTCCACGCCTTCCCGCACGAGCTCTCGGGCGGCATGGGCCAGCGTGTCATGATCGCCATGATGCTGGTGGCCGAGCCGCGGCTTCTGATCGCCGACGAGCCGACTTCGGCGCTCGACGTCACGGTCCAGATGCAAGTGCTCGCGATCCTCGACGATCTCGTCGCGGCGCGCGGCATGGGGCTCCTCTTCATCAGCCACGATCTCGAGCTCGTGGCCTCCTTCTGCGACCGCGTGCTGGTCATGTACGCCGGGCGCATCGTCGAGACCTGCGCCGCGCGCGACCTCGCCTCCGCCCGCCACCCCTACACGAGGGGGCTCTTGGGCTGCCTGCCGAAGCTCGAGACACCCGTTCGCCGGCTGCCCACGCTCTTGCGCGACCCGAGCTGGGCGGAGGGCGCGTGATCGAGGTCGAGGCGCTCGAGGTGACCTGGGGCCGCGGGGCGCGCGCGCACCGCGCGGTCAAGGGCATCGACTTCGCGCTGCCGGCGGGCGGCACCTTCGGGCTCGTGGGCGAGTCGGGCTCCGGCAAGTCGACGGTGCTCAAGGCGATCGCGGGCCTCGCCCCGGTCACGGGCGGGGTGATCCGGCTTTCGGGCCGGCCGCTCGGGGCACGCCGCGACAAGGGCTTCCGCAAGAGCGTGCAGATGGTCTTCCAAGATCCCTACGGCTCGCTCCATCCGCGCCACACGGTCGACCGGGTGCTGGCCGAGGCCTGCGCCATCCACGGGCTCGACCGGAGGGAGGCGCGCATCGTGCGGATCCTGGACGAGGTCGGCCTCGGCCCCGCCTTCCGCTTCCGCTACCCGCACGAACTCTCGGGCGGCCAACGCCAGCGGGTGGCGATCGCCCGGGCGCTGATCGTCGAACCGGCCCTGTTGCTGCTCGACGAGCCCACGAGTGCGCTCGACGTCTCGGTCCAGGCCGAGATCTTGAACCTTCTGCTCGATCTCAAGGAGGCGCACGGGCTCGCCTGGATCTTCGTGAGCCACAATCTCGCGGTGGTGGCCCAGATGTGCGAGCGGGTCGCGATCATGAACAACGGGCGGATCGTCGAGGAGGTCGCAGCCCGCGATCTGGCCCGAGCGAACTTGCGCGAGCCCTATGCGCGCCAGCTCCTTGCCGCGAGCCGGGGCTTCGACCGGGCGGTGGCGCGCACGCTCGTCACCTACGATTGAGCGAGCGGCGGCACCGGTCCGGCCCCGATCCACTCGAACCGCCGTTTTCGCTCGGCACGGACGTTGGTTAGCCAGAAGAGCTGAGACGTCGATCGAGGTCTCGGGTCGGCGCTCGAGCGGACCGCGTGAGAAACCACATTGCGCTTATCAACCAATGGTTTAATCAGCCCTTCGTCCACCAACGGTGAGGTGCCAGCGCTCGGCGAGCCGACCGAGGAAGGGCGCCGGACGAGGAGAACAGCGGTGAACGAGCTCGGCGAGGGGGGTGCCATGCTGGCGCAGCTGATCGAGGCGGAGCGGCAATATCGCGGCGTGCTCGAGCGGCTCGAGCGGGAAGGGCGGGAGGCGGAGGTGGGTTGGTCGCCACCGGAGACGTCGGATCGGGTCCGGCTGCCGGGGCTCGCCGAGAGCGGGCTTTCGGTCTTCCTCGACCAGGCCTACGCTCCGGCGGGGCCGAACGGCCTCGTCGCCCGGCTCCTCGACAGCGCTCCTTCCGCGGTCGAGGACGGCGAGCTGTTGCAGATTTTGATCTATCTCGTGGCGCCGCACGCGGCGGTCCACGAGGTGGCGGCGCGCCTGCTCGACCGCTTCGGGACCCTGGGTGCGGTGCTCGCGGCGCGGGAGGCCGACCTCTTGGCCGTCCCCGGGGTGGCGCGCGAGGTGCCGCGGCTTTTTCGGATGCTGCGCACGACGGTGGCGAGGCTCTTGCAAGAGCCGTTGAAGCAGCGGCCGATCATCGGCTCGTTCAACACGCTGTTGGACTATCTTTCGGTGACGATGCGCGACGAGCCGGTCGAGCAGGTCCGGATCCTCTTTCTCGATCGCAAGAACCAGCTGATCCGCGACGAGGTCGTGGCACGCGGCACGGTCGACCACACCCCGCTCTATCCGCGCGAGGTCTTGCGCGCCTGTCTCGATCACGGCGCCTCCGCGATCATCCTGGTCCACAACCATCCGAGCGGCGATCCCTCGCCCTCGGAAGCCGACATCCAGCTCACCCGGCAGATCGATCGGGCCCTCGCCACGCTCGACATCGCCTTGCACGATCACGTCGTGGTCGGCCGCGGGCGCTGGACGAGTTTTCGCGAACTCGGCCTCTTGCAGCCGCGAAGCTAGCGACGAGCCCGAACGACGCCGCGGCCGATGGGCGCTCGGCGGTCCGAACGGTCAGCCGACCTCGATCGTTCCCTCCATGACCGCGACCGCACCGCCCGCGACCCGCGCCTCGATCACCCGGCCGGCCCGCTTGAGCGCATGCGCGGCCAAGAAGGAGGGCCGGCCCATCTCGACCCCCTGCTCGATGTGCCAGGCGAAATCGCCGTCGGGACGGGGATCGGTCGCGGCCAAGAGGCCCGCGAGCGCGGCTGCGGCCGAGCCCGTGGCCGGGTCTTCGGCAACACCGAGGCGCGGCGCGAGCATCCGCGCGCGGACCTCGATCCCGCGCACGTCCGTAGCACGGGTGAACAGATAGACCGCGGGCTCCGGCAACGGCTCTGCGGCGGCAGCGTCGAGCCGGGCGCGGGCGAGTGCGTCCCGCGAGCCGAGCTCGACCATCAAGAACGAGAGGCCGCAAGAGGCGGTGCACGGGGTCGGGCCGTCGGCGGCGAGATCGCCGGGCTCGAGCCCGAGGGCCGCGGCGATCGGTGCGGGCTCGAGGCGCGGCCCGTGGCTCGGCCGCTGCGGCGCGGTGAGCTCGGCGCGGATCGCGCGACCGCCCTCGAAGGCGATCGTCACCGGCACCGGTCCCGCGAGCTCCTCGAGCACGATGCGGGCGCGTCCCTCCTCGTCGGGCTGCACCCGACCGAGGCGCGCGAGGGCGAGCGCCGTGCCGATCGTCGGATGGCCGGCGAACGGTACCTCGCGGGCGGGGGTGAAGATCCGCAGCCGGGCGAGATGGGCCGGATCGTCGGGCGGCAGGACGAAGACCGTCTCGGGACAGCCGAATTCCCGGGCGATGCGCTGCATCTGCGCCGCATCGAGCCCGGCCGCCTCGGGCAGGACGGCGAGCGGGTTGCCGGTGAACCGCCGGTCGGTGAAGACGTCGAGCGTCAGGAAGTGCCAGCGCATCCTCTCCTGTCCTTTCCCGGACGGCCGGGGGCACGATCCGCCCCACGGCCGTCAACTCGCCTTGAAGCAGCAGACGAGCTTGATCTCGACCACCCGCCCCTCGCCCAGCCGCTGATCGGGCGGTGCCATGCCGGCCTGGAAGCGAGAGGCGAGCCGCTCGGCCGGCAGGCCGCGACGGGCGAGCCCGTCGACCACGACCGCGAGGCGCAAGAGCGCCTTCTCCCAGGCCTCGACCTCGACCCCGCGCTCGGAAGCCGCGGTGGCGGCGAAGCTCTCGACCAGAATGAGCCAGTCGTGATCGCCGGGTGTGCGCCGGATCGCCTCGGCGAGGCCCAGGATCGCGCGCTCGAGCTGCTGTTGCC
>JANWZN010000047.1 GCA_025054575.1 Geminicoccaceae bacterium
CACCGCTGCCGCCATCGCCTCGGGGGTGTCCTGGGAGATCGCGCGGTAGAGCTCGACTGCCGCACCACTGCGCCCGCCCAAGAGCGTCACGAGCGGCACGCCCGCAGCCTTGGCCGCGAGATCGTGACAGGCCATGTCCAGCGCCGATTTGACGAACGGGTGACCCTTCAGCGCCGCGGCCATGCGCCGCTCGATCACGGCGAGCTCGCGCGGATCGGCGCCCAACAGCGCCGGGCCGAGCTCGGCGAGCCCGCTGCGGACACCGGCCGCGTAGGCCGGCAGGTAGGCAGGACCCAGCGGACAGGCCTCGCCCCAGCCCACGAGCCCGTCCTCGGTCGCCACCGCCACGAGCGTGCTGTCGAAGACCTCGACCGATCGACCGCCCGACCAGGCGTAGCGCCCCTCCACGAGGGGCAGCTCGACACGATAGACCCGGATCTCGCGAATGCGCACGGCCCCGACGCTCCCAGGCGGCCGGGTCCGCCCGCGTTGACCCGTCCCCGCCGGCTCCCTACATACCGGCGGCCGTCGGACCGCGCACGCACCGAGATCGCATGATCGTCGAGCTCAATGCCCGATCGCGGGAGATCTTCCGCAAGATCGTCGATACCTATGTCGAGACCGGCGAGCCGGTCGGCTCGCGCACGATCTCGCGCCGGCTCGACGAACAACTGAGCCCCGCCACCATCCGCAACGTCATGGCCGATCTCGAGGAAGCGGGCCTGCTGTTCGCTCCCCACACCTCGGCCGGACGTCTGCCGACCGACGCCGGACTTCGCCTCTACGTCGAGGGTCTGCTCGAATCGGCACCGCTCGCGGAAGAGGACCGCCGCGCGATCGAGAGCCGGCTGGCCGGCCGCGGCCGCAGCGTGGAGGCGGTGTTGCGCGAGGCCTCGGAGATCCTCTCGGGCCTCGCCCGCTGCGCCGGGCTCGTGGCCGCGCCGACCGGCGACCGGCCGTTCCGCCACGTCGAGTTCGTCCCGCTCTCGCCCGGGCGGGCGCTCGTCATCCTCGTCAACGACAACGGCCTCGTCGAGAACCGGGTGATCGAGGTCCCGGTGGGGATGCCGGTCTCGCTGCTCACCGAAGCCAGCAACTACCTCACCACCCGGCTCGCCGGCCGCACCTTCGAAGAAGCCTGCCGGCTGATCCGCACCGAGATCGAGGAGCGCCGCACCCAGCTGGACGAGCTCGCCCAGCGCCTGGTCGCCCAGGGCCTCGCGACCTGGGCCGAGGACATCCAGCGCGAGGGCGGCATCCTCTTGGTGCGCGGCCAGGCGCATCTGCTCGAGGACGTCACCAACCTCGTCGACCTCGAGCGCATCCGCGCGCTGTTCGAGACGATCGAGGCCAAGAAGAACATCCTCCGCCTGGTCGAGCTGACCCAGAACGCCAAGGGCGTGCAGATCTTCATCGGCCGCGAGAACGAGCTTTTCGGCCTGTCGGGCTGCTCGACGATCGTCGCCCCCTACCGCGCGGGCGACGGTCGGCGCTCGGGTGTCGTGGGTGCCATCGGCGTCATCGGTCCCACTCGGCTCGACTATGCCCGCGTCATTCCCGTGGTCGACTACACCGCCCGTGTCGTGAGCCGGATCCTGGGTACACCCGAAAGCGAGCTCGAGCCATGAACAACCGCGACAACGAGGGCCAGCAGCCGTCCGAGCGGCCCGCCTCGACCGCCGGCGCCGCGCCCCGGCCACCCGAGCCGGCGGAGGAGGCGACGACCGCCGCGCCCGACACCGCGAGCCTCACCGCCGAGATCGCGAGCCTCAACGATCGGCTGATGCGGGCCCTGGCCGAGGCCGAGAACATCCGCCGGCAGAAGGACCGCGAGATCGAGGAGGCGCGCAAATACGCGATCACCGCCTTCGCCCGCGGCCTTCTCGAGGTGGCCGACAATCTGCGCCGGGCGCTGGCCGCCGTGCCGGGGCCGAGCGAGGGCCGCGACCCGCTCTTCCAGACCCTCGTGCTCGGCGTCGAGATGACCGAACGCACGCTGCTCGCGCTGTTCGAGCGCCACAAGATCCGCAAGGTCGAGCCCAAGCCCGGCGATCGCTTCGACCCGAGCCTGCACCAGGCGATGTTCGAGGTGCCGACCACCGAACTCGCGCCGGGCTCGATTGCCGAGGTTCTCCAGCCCGGCTATGTGCTCGACGATCGGCTGCTGCGCCCGGCACTGGTGGGGGTCGCCAAGGCCCCGGTGGCGCCGCAGGCGGCGAGCCAGGAGCCGGGCGGCAAGGTCGACACCACGGCGTGAGGCTCGCGACCGGCAGCCGGGCCTCCCATTCGTCCGGACGATCAGCGGAGAGAGCGGCGATGAAGGGCAAGGTCGAGCGGGTGGTGCTCGCCTATTCCGGTGGACTCGACACCTCGGTCATCCTCCGCTGGCTCAAGGAGACCTATGGCTGTAAAGTCGTGACCTTCACCGCCGATCTCGGCCAGGGCGAGGAGCTCGAGACCGCCCGCGCCAAAGCCGAGATGATGGGGGCGGAGAAGATCTACATCGAGGACCTCCAGGAGGAGTTCGTCCGCGATTACGTCTTCCCGATGTTCCGCGCCAATGCGCTCTACGAGGGTGCGTATCTGCTCGGCACCTCGATCGCCCGGCCGTTGATCGCCAAAAGGCTGATCGAGATCGCAGCCGAAGTCGGCGCCGACGCCGTCGCCCACGGTGCCACCGGCAAGGGCAACGACCAGGTCCGCTTCGAGCTCACCTGCTACGCCTTGAATCCGCACATCAAGGTGATCGCCCCCTGGCGCGAATGGGACCTCGATTCGCGCGAGCGGCTCATCGATTATGCCGAGCGCCACCAGATCCCGATCCCGCGCGGCAAGCGCGGCGAGCCGCCCTACAGCACGGACGCCAATCTCTTGCACATCTCCTACGAGGGTCGCGCGCTCGAGGACCCCTGGGTCGAGCCCGAGGAAGAGATGTTCACCCGAACGATCTCGCCCGAGCTCGCGCCCGACAAGCCGACCTATGTCGAGATCGGCTTCGAGCGGGGCGATCCGGTAGCCGTCGACGGCGAGCGCCTGTCGCCCGCCAACCTCCTGCGCCGGCTCAACGATCTGGCCGGTGCCAACGGCATCGGCCGGCTCGATCTGGTCGAGAACCGCTATGTCGGCATGAAGTCGCGCGGGGTCTACGAGACCCCCGGCGGCACGGTGCTCCTCCTGGCCCATCGCGCCATCGAGAGCCTGACCCTCGACCGCGGTGCGGCACACCTCAAGGACGAGCTCATGCCGCGCTACGCCGAGCTCATCTACAACGGCTACTGGTTCAGCCCCGAGCGCGAGATGCTCCAGGCCTTGATCGACAAGAGCCAGGAGCACGTCACCGGGACGGTCCGCCTCAAGCTCTACAAGGGCCAGGCGAGCGTGGTCGGTCGCAAGAGCCCGGTGAGCCTCTATCGCCAGGAGTTCGCGACCTTCGAAGCCGATACGGTCTACGACCAGCGCGACGCCGAGGGCTTCATCAAGCTCAACGCGCTCCGGCTGCGCATCCTCGGGCTGCGCGGCAGGGGCTAGGCCGGCCGCGGTCGACCGCCGCGCCGGCGGCCGTCCAAGAGGCGGCCGTCGCACGGCCGGCCTCGGGCCCGATCGATCGGCGCGCCCATGGGCGCGGTCGGGCTGGTTGATGCTTTCTTAACCCGGCCGTGCTTCAACCCCGGCGAGCGAGAAACCGGGAGGCGAGCCATGTCCCCTCTCGTCGAGCCGAGGCTGAGCGAGTTCGTGGCCAAGGTGCTGCAGACCGTCGACGAGCGGCTCGATCCGGCCGAACGCGACCTCGCCCGCCGCTTCCTCGCTCTGTGGATCGGCGGCATCCCGCCCGGCGATCTGTTGGGCCTCGACCCGCTCGATCTCTACGGCGCGGCCCTCGCCCATCTCCGCTTCGGCCTCAGGCGGCAGGCGGGAACGGCGCTGGTGCGCGTCTACAACCCGGAACTCGAACGGCACGGCTGGCAGTCGAGCCACACCATCGTCGAGATCGTCAACGACGACATGCCGTTCCTGGTCGACAGCGTGACCATGGAACTCGACCGCCACCAGCTCGCTGTCCACCTCACCGTCCACCCGGTCGTGCCGGTCCGCCGCGATCCGGCCGGCCGCCTCGTCGACGTGCCCGAAACGCGGGCCGCCGATGGGACGGTCGAAAGCTTCATGCATGTCGAGGTCGACCGGCTGAGCGATCCGACCCGCCTCGCGCTCCTCGAGGCCGATCTGCGACGCGTGCTCGAGGACGTTCGCGCCGCGGTGCGGGATTTTTCGGCGATGCGGGCACGGGTCGATCGCGCCCTCGAGGAATGCCGACCGCCCGCTGCGGCCGTGCCCGCCCGAGAGCTCGAGGAGGTCCGCCAGTTCCTGCGCTGGCTCGTCGACGACCACTTCGTCTTTCTCGGCGCCGCGAGCTATCGGCTCGTGCGCGAACAAGACGGGCCGCAGCTCGAGCGCGAGGCCGGCAGTGCCCTGGGCATCCTCGCCCGACAGGCGGCCGGCGGCCGCTCGGCGAGCTTTGCGGCCCTGCCGGCGCCGCTGCGCGAGGCCGCCATGGCGCCGGCACCACCGCTCGTCGTCACCAAAGCCAACTCGCGCTCGACCGTCCATCGCCCGGCTTGGCTCGACTATGTGGGCGTCAAACGCTACGGCGCCGACGGTACGGTCACGGGCGAGCATCGCTTCCTCGGGCTCTTCACCTCCTCCGCTTATGCGGCGAGCGTGCGCGAGGTGCCGCTCGTGCGCGGCAAGGTCGCAGCCGTCCTCGATCGCGCGCGCTTGCCCGCTGGTGGGCACGCCGCCAAGGCCCTGGCCCACATCCTCGAGACCCTGCCGCGCGACGAGCTGATCCAGATGGACGCGGAGCAGCTCTACCGGACCTCGATCGACATCCTCCATCTGCAAGAGCGCGCGCGCGTCCGCCTGTTCGTCCGGCCCGATCCGTTCGGACGGTTCGTCTCCTGCCTCCTCTTCGTCCCGCGCGAGCACTACAACACGGCCCTGCGCGAGCGCGCCCAGCGTCTGTTGGAGCGGGAGCTCGGCGGCAGCGAGAGCGAGTTCCAGGCCTTCGTCTCCGAATCCCGCCTCGCCCGGATCCTGCTCACGATCCATACGCCCGGTGGCCTGCCCGAGCGGATCGAGCCGGACCGGCTCGAGCGGCTCGTGGCCGAGGCGGCGCAGAGCTGGACCGAACGGCTCGCCGCGGCGCTCGTGCGCGAGCTCGGCGAGGAGGAGGGCAACCGCCTGTTCCGCCGCTACGGCAACGGCTTTCCCGCCTCCTACCGGGAGACCGTGCCGGCCCGCGCCGCCATCGCCGACATCCGCGCCTTCGATCGCCTGGCCCGGGGCGAAATCGGGCCGCTCGCGGTCCGCCTCTACCGCCGGCTCGAGGACCGCGAGCTCTTGCGCTTCAAGCTGATCCGCGCCGACGAGCCGCTCCATCTCTCGGCCACCCTGCCGATCCTCGAATCGCTCGGGCTCGAGGTCTTCTGCGAGGAGCCGGCGCTCGCGCACGACGCCGACGGCCGCGCCTTCGCCATCCACGATTTCGGCGTCCGCCCGACGGTCGCCGAAGACGTCGACGTCGACCGCGTTCGCGAGGCGGTCGAGCACGCCTTCCTCGACGCCTTCCTCGGGCGGATCGAGAGCGATCGCTTCAACCGGCTCGTCCTGGCCCGCGGCCTCTCCGCGCACGAGGTCGTCGTCCTGCGCGCCTATTGTCGCTACTGGCTGCAGCTCGGCGTGCCGTTCAGCCAGAGCTACATCGAGAGCGTGATGCTCGCCAATGCCGAGCTCGCCGCCCAGCTCGTGCGTTTGTTCCGCGCGCGCTTCGATCCGGCGCAAGCCGATCGGGCAGCCGAGGTGGCACGGCTCGAGGCCTCGATCGGCGCCGCCCTCGAGCGCGTGGTCTCGCTCGACGAGGACCGGATCTTGCGCGGCTTCCTCGAGATGATCCGGGCGACGCTGCGGACCAACTGGTTCCAGCGCGACCCGACGAGCGGCTCCTTCAAGGAGCATCTCGCGTTCAAGTTCGACCCGAAGCGGGTGCCGGGCATGCCGAAGCCCGCCCCGGCTTACGAGATCTTCGTCTACGCGCCGCGCATGGAGGGCGTGCATCTGCGCGGCGGCAAGGTCGCCCGCGGCGGGATCCGCTGGTCCGATCGGCGCGAGGATTTCCGCACCGAGATCCTGGGTCTCATGAAGGCACAGATGGTCAAGAACGCGATCATCGTGCCGGTCGGCGCCAAGGGCGGCTTCGTCGTCAAGCGCCCGCCCGCCTCGGGCGATCGCCAAGCACTCCAAGAAGAAGGGATCCGCTGTTACCGCACCTTTTTGTGCGGCCTCTTGGACCTCACCGACAACCGCGAGGGCGAGCGGATCGTCCCCCCGCCCGAGGTGGTCCGCCACGACGACGACGATCCCTACCTCGTCGTGGCCGCCGACAAGGGCACGGCGACCTTCTCCGACATCGCCAACGAGGTCGCGCGCAGCTATCGCTTCTGGCTCGACGACGCCTTCGCCTCGGGCGGCTCGGCCGGCTACGACCACAAGAAGATGGGCATTACCGCCAAGGGGGCGTGGGAATCGGTCCGCCGCCACTTCCGCGAGCTCGGCCTCGACCCCGATCGCGAGCCCTTCACCTGCGTCGGCATCGGCGACATGTCCGGCGACGTGTTCGGCAACGGCATGCTATTGTCCGACAAGATCCGGCTCGTCGCCGCCTTCGACCACCGCCACGTCTTTCTCGATCCCGACCCCGATCCGGCCCAGAGCTTCGCCGAGCGCCAGCGCCTCTTCGCGATGCCGCGCTCGTCTTGGGACGATTACGATCGCTCGAAGATCTCGCGCGGCGGTGGCGTCTGGCCGCGCACCGCCAAGAGCGTGCCGATCGCGCCCGAGGCGCGCGCGGCGCTCGGCATCGAGGCCGAGCGGCTCACGCCGGCCGAGCTCGTCCAGGCGATCTTGCGGGCTCCGGTCGATCTCTTGTGGAACGGCGGCATCGGCACCTTCGTCAAGGCCCGCGCCGAGAGCCACGCCGACGCCGCCGACCGGACCAACGACGGCGTGCGCGTGGATGCCGAGGATCTGCGCTGCCGCGTGGTCGTCGAGGGCGGCAATCTGGGCTTCACCCAGCGCGCCCGCATCGCCTTCGCCCGCAAAGGCGGCCGCATCAACACCGATTTCATCGACAATTCGGCCGGGGTCGACTGCTCGGATCACGAAGTCAACATCAAGATCCTCTTGGGCTCGGTCGTGGCCGAGGGCGAGCTCACGCTGCGCCAGCGCGACGAGCTGTTGCGCGCGATGAGCGAGGAGGTGGCGCAGCTCGTGCTGCGCGACAACGTGCTGCAGAACCTGGCCTTGAGCATGGGCCGAGCGCTAGCACCGGAGCTGTTGGACGCGCAGGCGCGCCTGATGCGCAAGCTCGCCCGCAAGGGCCGGCTCGACCCCGCCCTCGAGCATCTGCCCGACGAGGCCGAGCTCGCCCGCCGCCGCGCCGCGGGCGAGGGCCTCACCCGGCCGGAAGCGGCCGTGCTGCTCGCCCACGCCAAGACGAGCCTCTACACCGATCTGCTCGAGAGCGGCCTGCCCGATCGCGCCTACTTCGCGGGCGAGCTGGCCGCCTACTTTCCGAGTGCCGTGCGCGAACGCTTCGCCGCGCACATCGGCCGCCATCGCCTGCGGCGCGAGATCGTCGCCACCCGGCTCGCCAACAGCCTCGTCAACAGCGGCCTCGAGGTCTTCGAGAGCGAGCTCGAGGACCTCACCGCCGCCGGCCTCGAGGACATCGCGCTCGCGTTCGTGGTCGCCCGCGACACCTTCGAGCTCGAGCCGCTCGCCGATGCGATCGAGCGCTTGGGCCCGCCCGTGCCGGCCGAGCTCCAGATCGAGCTCCTCGTAGCGCTGCGCCGCGTGCTTCTCGACGGGACGCGCTGGTTCCTCGCCAACATGCCGCGACCGCTCGTGATCCGCGAGATCGTCGGCGCCTACCGGCCGATCGTCGCCACGGTCGCCGCCCGACTCGCCGAAGTCTTGCCGGAGGAGGCGTCGACGCGGCTCGCCGAGACCGAGCATCGCTACCGCACGGCCGGGCTCGATCCGGCGCTCGCCCAGCGGGCCGCCGCGCTGCCGTTTCTCCCGATGGCCGGCGAAGTCGCGATCGTGGCGCTCGATCCCGAAATCGCACGGAGCGCCGGCGGAACCGATGCGCTGACGGTGGCGCGCGTCCATGCCGCGCTCGATGCCGCTATCGACCTCGCCTGGCTGCGCAGCCGGCTCGAGGCACCCGGCGCGCGCACGACCTGGGAACGGATGGCGGTCGCGGCCCTCGAGGATCGGATCGCCGCCGGGCTGCGCCGGCTGGTCCACGACGCCGTCTCGCTCGGCATCCGCGGCGAGGACCCGCGCGCGGCGCGGGAGGCGGTCGACCGGTTCCTCGAGGATCGCGTCCAGGGCCTCGCCCGCTGGCGTGCGCTCGCCGCCGAGCTGCACGGCCATTCGGCGAGCGAGCTCGCCCCGCTCGTGGTCGCGGTGCACGCGCTCGACGGCCTTGCGGTCCGCGACCGTTGACGGCTGCTCGACCATCGCGTGACCGCGCTGTGACACTTGCGTGCTTGCGGAGCCGCCGGGCCGGCGATATCCAGCGAGATGATCGCTCGCGGACCCGTGGAGGCGGACCGCGCGGGCCGATCGTGAGGCACTTCGACGCCGGACCGGACCGCCCCCGGTTCGCCGTCGCCCCCGGGAACACGCCGATGCAGCAGGCCGACCTCGTCAAGGAGAGCGAGCTCTTCTTTCGCCAGTGGCTCCGCTCGCCCCGCTCGATGGGCTCGATCAAGCCGTCCTCGCCGGCGCTCGCCCGGGCCGTCGCCGAAGCGGCGGTGTGGTCGCCCGGCCGCTACGTGGTCGAGCTCGGCGGCGGCACCGGCGCCATCACGCAGGGGCTGATCGAGCGCGGGATCCCGCGCGATCGGCTGGTCGTGGTCGAACTCGACGCGGCGCTGGCCGATTATCTCCGCCGCCGGCTGCCCGGCTGCACCGTCGTCCAGGGCGATGCGACGAGGCTCGATGCGATCCTGGCCGAACTCGGCATCGACGACGTCGCCACCGTCGTCTCCGGCCTGCCGATGGTGCGGATGCCCTTCGATTTCCAGAAAGCGATCGTCGAGCAGGGCCTCGCAGCCCTCCGCGAGCCGGGCGTGATGCTCCAGTACAGCTATGCGCCCGTGCCGCCCGTCCCGGCCCGCCGCCTCGGCATCCGCGCCGAGCTCGTTCGCTACGTGCTGCGCAACCTGCCGCCCGCGACGCTCTGGCGTTATCGCCGCCTCGCCGCCTGAGCCCCCGGGCGCCCTACGCCGCAGCCGCCGAGCTCGCAACCCTGCTATGCGCAGGGGGCCGGGGCTGGTATAGCCCCGAGCGACAGCGAGGATGGCACGGCCGAGGCGCCGGGCCGCCAGGGAGGATCTACCTAGAGCGATGCGGCAGGCAGGCACGGTGGGCGCGCGGCCCGCGGGCGTCGGGGTGCCGAAGGGCCGATGACGAGCGCCGCGATCGACCGCCTCGACACCTTTCCCAAGCTCCTGCTCCACAATGCCGAGCGCTGGCCGGACGAGCCGGCGATGCGGGAGAAGGAGTTCGGCATCTGGAACGTCTACACCTGGCGCGACTATCGCGAGCAGGTGCGCCGGATCGCGCTCGGCCTCGCCGACCTCGGTATCCGCCGCGGCGAGGTCGTGGCCCTGCTCGGCCGCAATCGCCCGAACTGGGTCTGGAGCGAGCTCGCCGCGCACGCGCTCGGGTGCATGACGCTCGGGATCTACGAGGACGTGCTCGCCGCCGAGGCCGGGTATCTGATCGGCTACGCCGAGGCCGCGGCGATCGTCTGCGAGGACGAGGAACAGGTCGACAAGGTCCTCTCGATCGGCCGCGCCGCGCACTCGCTGCGCGCGATCGTCTACCACGACGATCGCGGTATGCGGAAATACACCGATCCCCGGCTCGTCTCCTGGCGCGAGCTCCTCGAGCGCGGCGGGGAGCTCGCCGCGCGCGCGCCCGGCCGGTTCGAGGACGAGGTCGCCCGCGGCCGGGGCGAGGACGTCGCCATCCTCTGCACCACCTCGGGGACGACCGCCAACCCCAAGCTCGCGATGCTGCAGCACGAGCCGTTCCTGCGCCACATCCGGGCCTATCTCGAGGTCGACCCGCGCGGCCCCGAGGACGAATATGTCTGCATTCTGCCGCTGCCGTGGATCATGGAGCAGGTCTACGTCGTGGCGATGCCGCTCCTGTCGCGGATCCGCGCCAACTTTCCCGAGAGTGCCGAGACCGCGATGCGGGATCTGCGCGAGATCGGGCCCACCCACCTGCTGCTCGCACCACGGGTGTGGGAGCAGACCGCGGCCGATCTGCGGGCGCGGATCATGGATGCGGGCCCGCTCACCCGCGCGCTGTTCGACTGGGCGGTGCGGACCGGCACCGAAGCGGTCGAGCGCGGCGGCCGGGCGCGGCTCGCCGACCTGCTGGTGTTCGGCGCGCTCAAGGACCGCCTGGGCTTCAGCCGAGTCCGCTCGGCCGCCACCGGCGGTGCCGCCCTCGGGCCGGACACCTTCAAGTTCTTCCTCGCGATGGGGGTGCCCTTGCGCCAGCTCTACGGCCAGACCGAGCTCGCCGGCGCCTACACGCTCCAGCGCGACGACGAGCTCGACACCGACAGCTCGGGCGTCCCGTTTCCCGACACCGAGATCCGGATCGAGGATCCGGACGAGAACGGGGTCGGCGAGATCGTCACCCGCCACCCCGGCATGTTCAAAGGCTATTTCCGCAACGAGCAAGCCACCCGCGAAACACTCACCGAGGACGGCTGGATGCGCACGGGCGATGCCGGCTATCTCGACGCCAAAGGCCGGCTCGTGGTGATCGATCGGGTCAAGGACATCGCCCGCACCACCGCTGGCGTCCGCTTCAGCCCGCAGTTCATCGAAAACAAACTCAAATTCTCGCCCTACATCGGCGAAGCGGTGGTCCTCGGCAACCGGCGGCCCTGGATCGCCGCCATTCTCTGCATCCGCTACTCGATGGTCTCGAAATGGGCCGAGAGCCGGCAGATCGGCTTCACTAGTTACCAGAACCTGGCCGCCAACCCCGAGGTCTTGGGCCTGCTCGGCGAGGAGGTCGAGAAGGTCAACGCGAGCCTGCCCGAGAGCCAGCGGATCCGCCGCTTCGTCGTGCTCTACAAGGAGCTCGACCCGGACGACGGCGAGGTCACCCGGACGCGCAAAGTGCGCCGCGGGGTGATCGACGAGCGCTATGCCGCCATCATCGAGGCGATCTACGCCGAGCGCGCGCGGGTCCGCGTCGACACCGTGGTCCGCTTCGAGGACGGTCGCGAGGGCCGGATCCAGGCCGAGCTCGAGATCCGCGACACCCGCGCCCACCAGCGCCTCGCCCGGGCGGCCTGAGATGGCGCTGGCCGCGGTTCCCGAGAGCCCGCGCGAGAGCCTGACGAGCGCACCGCCGCGGCGCGCGCGCCGGATCGGCGAGGTCCTGCTCGCGGTCGAGAACATCTCGCTGCGCTTCGGCGGCGTGCGCGCGCTGAGCAACGTCTCCTTCGACATCCGCAAAGGCGAGATCCGCGCCATCATCGGCCCCAACGGCGCCGGCAAATCCTCGATGCTCAACGTCATCAACGGCTTCTACCACCCGCAAGAGGGCCGCATCCTGTGGAAGGGGCAGGCCCGCGCGCGGATGCGGCCGCACGAGGCGGCCAAGGGCGGGATCGCGCGCACCTTCCAGAACATCGCGCTCTTCAAGGGCATGAGCACGCTCGACAACATCATGACCGGCCGCATCCTCAAGATGCGCGCATCCTTCCTCGAGCAGGCGCTGTGGATCGGCCGCGGCCGCAGCGAGGAGCTGCGCGAGCGCGCCTTCGTCGAGCGGATCATCGACTTCCTCGAGATCAGCCACATCCGCCACACGCCCGTGGGGAAGCTGCCCTACGGCCTGCAGAAGCGGGTCGAGCTCGCGCGCGCGCTCGCCATGGAGCCCGAGCTCTTGTTGCTCGACGAGCCGATGGCCGGCATGAACCTCGAAGAAAAAGAGGACATGTGCCGCTTCGTCCTCGACGTGAACGAGGAGTTCGGTACGACCGTGGCGCTGATCGAACACGACATGAGCGTGGTGATGGACATCTCCGACCGCGTCGTCGTGCTCGATTACGGCAAGCTCCTGGCCGACGGCACCCCCGAGGAGGTCAGGAACGACCCGGCCGTGATCGAGGCCTATCTCGGGGTGTCCCATGGCTGAGCTCGGCCCGGTCCTCGAGGTCCTCCTGGGCGGGCTCATGAGCGGCGTGCTCTACGCTCTGGTGGCCCTCGGGTTCGTCTTGATCTTCAAAGCCTCGGGCGTGTTCAACTTCGCCCAGGGTGCGATGGTCCTGTTCGCCGCCCTCTCGCTCGTCCGGCTCTCCGAGTGGCTGCCCTTTCCTCTGGCCTTCCTCCTCACGATCGTGATCATGATCGCGGTCGCCTGGGCGGTGGAGCGGCTGGTGCTCCGGCCGCTCGTGGGTCAGCACGGCTTGATCCTGTTCATGGCGACGATCGGCGTCACCTTCTTCCTCGACGGCTTCGGCCAGACGATCTGGGGCTCGAACGTCTACCAGCTCGATCTCGGCATCCCGGCCTCGCCCTGGTTCTTGCTCGAGAACGTCTTTCCGGGCGGGATCCTGGTGAGCCCGATCGACGTCTTCGCCGCGGCGATCGCCGGCAGCCTCGTGCTCGCGCTCTCGATCTTCTTCCACAGCACCAAGATCGGTCGGGCGCTGCGCGCCGTCGCCGACGACCACCAGGCCGCGCAGTCGGTCGGCATCCCCTTGAACCAGATCTGGCTCATCGTCTGGTCGACCGCGGGGATCGTGGCGCTGGTGGCGGGCATGGCCTGGGGCTCCAAGCTCGGCGTCCAGTTCTCGCTCTCGCTCGTCGCGTTGAAGGCGCTGCCGGTTCTGATCCTGGGCGGCCTCACCTCGATCCCCGGTGCGATCGTCGGGGGGCTCGTGGTGGGCGCCGGCGAGAAGCTCGCCGAGCTCTATATCGGCCCCCTGATCGGCGGCGGCATCGAATACTGGTTCGCCTACGTCCTGGCCCTGGCCGTACTCCTGGTGCGGCCGCAGGGCCTCTTCGGCGAGAAGATCATCGAGCGGGTCTGATGCCGTGATCTACCGCGAGACGGGCCAGTTCCGCACTTCTTATGCCGAAGACCAGGCGATCTTCCGTCTGCGTCAGGACAAGATCGGCATCGCCGTCATCCTGGCGATCGCCTGGGTCGGCATTCCGCTCCTGGCCGACGAGTATCTCTTGCGGGCGATCTTGATCCCCTTCCTCATCCTGTCGGTGGCCGCGATCGGGCTCAATCTCTTGTTGGGCTATTGTGGCCAGATCTCGCTCGGCACCGGTGCCTTCATGGCCGTGGGCGCGTATGCGGCCTACAATCTCGCCCTCAGGGTCCCTGGCTCGCCGCTTCTCCTCGACTTCCTGCTCGCCGGGCTGGTCGCCGCCGCGGTCGGCGTCCTCTTCGGCCTGCCGTCCCTGCGCATCAAGGGCCTCTACCTGGCGGTTGCCACCCTCGCCGCCCAGTTCTTCGCCGATTGGGCGTTCCTGCGGGTGCCGTGGTTCACCAATTACACGCCCTCGGGCTCGGTGACGGCACCCAGGCTCGATTTCTTCGGCTGGGTGGTCGACACGCCGCTCGAGAAGTACTGGCTCTGCCTCGCCTTCGCCTGCGTGATCGCGCTCTTGGCCAAGAACCTCGTGCGCTCGCGGATCGGCCGCTCGTGGATGGCGATCCGCGACATGGACATCGCCGCCGAGATCATCGGCATCCGGCCGATGACCGCCAAGCTCTCGGCCTTCGCCGTCTCGAGCTTCGTAGCCGGCCTCGCGGGCGTGCTCTGGGCCTTCGTTCATCTCGGATCCTGGGAGCCGCTCGCCTTCTCGATCGACATGAGCTTTCGCCTGTTGTTCATGGTGATCATCGGCGGCATGGGCTCGATCCTGGGCAGTTTCTTGGGTGCAGCCTTCATCACGGTGCTGCCGATCTTCTTGAACCAGGTCCCGGCCATGATCGGCATCCAGCTCTCCACGGCGATGGTCTCGCACCTCGAGTTCATGATCTTCGGCACACTCATCGTGCTCTTTCTGATCTGGGAGCCGCACGGGCTGGCGCGGCTCTGGCAGATCGGCAAGGAGAAGATGCGCCTCTGGCCGTTCCCCTACTGAGCGGCCCGGCGCGAGGCTTTCGAGCAACGACGGGAGGTGACGACGATGACGCTCCGTTTCTCCACCGCCGCGCTGGCGGGCATCGCCGCGGTCGCGTTCGCGGCCGCTTCCGGTGCCAGCGCCGACACCATCTTCTACCCGCACCTCGTCTACCGTTCGGGCGCCTATGCGCCGAACGGCATCCCCTTCGCCAACGGGGTCGCCGACTACGTGGCGATGATCAACGCCCGCGACGGTGGCGTGGGCGGGGCCAAGATCGAGCTCGAAGAGTGCGAGACCGGCTACGCCACCGATCGCGGCGTGGAATGCTACGAGCGGCTCAAGACCAAGGGTGCCGGGGCGATCGCCTTCTCGCCGCTCTCGACCGGCATCACCTTCGCGCTCACGGAGAAGGTCGCGGTCGACAAGATCCCGTTGCAGACCATGGGCTATGGCCGGTCCGAGTCGGCCGATGGCCGGGTCTTCACCTGGAACTTCCCGCTCTTGGGTACCTATTGGAGTGCCGCCGACATCCTCGTCCAGCACGTCGACAAGATCTCGGGCGGGCTCAAGGGCAAGAAGATCACCCTCGTCTATCACGACAGCCCCTACGGCAAGGAGCCGATCCCGGTCCTCCAAGACCACGCGACCAAATACGGCTACACCTTCGAGGCGATCCCCGTCACCCACCCGGGCGTCGAGCAGAAGGCCGCCTGGCTCAAGATCCGCCAGACCCGCCCCGACTTCGTCTTCCTGTGGGGCTGGGGGGTGATGAACTCGACCGCGATCAAGGAAGCGGTCGCCGTCGGCTATCCGCGCGAGAAGATGTACGGCGTCTGGTGGGCCGCGGCCGAGCCCGACGTCCGTCCCGCCGGCGACGACGCCAAGGGCTATCAGGGCCTGGCCCTTCATCCGGCCGGCGCCGACTATCCGGTCCACAAAGACATCCTCAAGTATGTCTACGATGCCGGTAAGGGTGCCGGCAAGCGCGAGGAAGTCGGCGAGGTGCTCTACAATCGCGGCATGATCGACGCCATGCTCAAGCTCGAGGCGGTCCGCATCGCGCAGAAGCTCTTCAACACCAAGGTCGTCAACGGCGAGCAGGTCCGCGAAGGCTACGAGAGGCTCGAGCTCACCGCCGAGCGCATCAAGGAGCTGGGCTTCGAGGGTCTCGTCACACCCCTCAAGATCTCCTGCCTCGACCACGAGGGCGCGCGCAAGGCCCGGATCCATCAGTGGGACGGCCAGAAGTGGGTGTTCGTCTCGGACTGGATCGAGGCCGACACCAAGTATCTGCGACCGAAGATGGAGGCGGCCGCCGCAGCCTACGCCAAAGAAAAGAACATCACCCCGCGCAGCTGCAGCTGAGGCCTGAAGCGCCGGGACGGCTCGCCCGTCCCGGCGCCCGCCGCCCCGGGGTTCCACCGATGAGCGCACCCGCCGAAGCCGCCGTCCTCGAAGCGAGTGCCGCCGCGCCGACGGCGCTCGCGGTCAACAACATCGAGGTCGTCTACGACCACGTCGTGCTCGTCTTGAAGGGCGTGAGCCTCGAGGTTCCCGAGCGCTCGATCGTGGCCCTGTTGGGCGCCAACGGCGCCGGCAAGACCACGACCTTGAAGGCGATCTCGAACCTGCTGCACGCCGAGCGCGGCGAGGTCACGAAAGGCTCGATCACCTTCTACGGCGAGGAAGTCCACCGTCTCTCGCCGAACGAGCTCGTCCGTCGCGGCTGCGTCCAGGTCATGGAGGGCCGCCACTGCTTCGCCCACCTGACCGTCGAAGAAAACCTGTTGACCGGTGCCTTCACCCGCAAAGACGGTCGCGCCGCGATCCAGGCCGATCTCGAGATGGTCTACGGTTATTTCCCGCGGCTCCGGGAACGCCGCAAGTCGCTCGCGGGTTACACCTCGGGCGGCGAGCAGCAGATGTGCGCGATCGGCCGGGCGCTCATGGCGCGACCGCGCTTGATCCTGCTCGACGAGCCGTCGATGGGCCTCGCCCCGCAGTTGGTCGAGGAGATCTTCGAGATCGTCGATCGCCTCAACCGCCAGGAAAACGTCACCTTCCTGATCGCCGAGCAGAACACCAACCTGGCCCTGCGCCACGCCCGCTACGGTTACATCCTGGAGAACGGCCGGGTGGTGCTGGACGGGCCGGCCGAAGCGCTCCGCGACAACGAAGACGTCAAGGAATTCTACCTCGGCCTGAGCGGCAGCGGCCGCAAGAGCTTTCGCGAGATCAAGAGTTACAAGCGGCGCAAACGGTGGCTCTGACGGGCGTCCGTCGCTGCGACCTCTCGGCCGCACGAGGCTCGCCCAGGGCGGGGCGCGCGCCGGGTGACGGCGGCGCAGAGCCGTGCCAATAACGCGCGGGGTTCGAGCACGCCGCGACGGGGCGGAGGGCAGCGACATGCCGGAGAGCGGAGGGGTGTTCTACGACCGCCAAGAGGTCCGCAAGCCGGCCGAGCGGGAGCAATCGATCTTTCACGCGCTGCCGGGCCTGCTGCGCCACGCGCTCGACAACGCCCCGGCCTTCGCCGCCCATCTGGGCGACATCGATCCCGACGCGATCGTCGATCGCGCCGCGCTCGCCAAGCTGCCGGTTTTGCGCAAGGCCGAGCTCAGCGCGCTGCAGCAGGCGGCCCTGCCGTTCGGTGGCCTCAATGCCACCCACCCCTCCCGGCTGGTGCGGATCTTCGCCTCGCCCGGCCCGATCTACGATCCGGAAGGCCCGCGGCTCGATTACTGGCGCTTCGCCCGGGCGCTGTTCGCCGCCGGCTTCCGGCCCGGCGATCTGATCCACAACACCTTCTCCTACCACCTGACCCCGGCGGGCTCGATGGCCGAAGGCGGGGCCCGCGCCCTGGGCTGCCCCGTGATCCCCGGCGGCACCGGCCAGACCGAGCTGCAGGTCCGGGTGATCCACGACCTCAAGCCCAAGGGCTATGTGGGCACGCCGTCTTTTCTCCTCATCCTGCTCGAGAAGGCGCGCGAGCTGGGCCTTTCCGCGGCCTCGCTCGAAAAGGCGCTCGTTTCCGGCGAGGCCTTCCCGCCCTCGCTGCGCGACCGGCTGCGCGGCGAGTTCGGGATCGACGCCTACCAGTGCTACGCCACCGCCGACGTCGGCCTGATCGCCTACGAGACGGCCGCCCGCGAGGGCCTCGTGGTCGACGAGGCGGTGATCGTCGAAATCGTTCGGCCGGGCACCGGCGATCCGGTCCCCGACGGCGAGATCGGCGAGGTCGTCGTCACCGTCTTCAACCCCGACTATCCCCTGATCCGCTTCGCCACCGGCGACCTCTCGGCCGTCCTGCCGGGCGAGAGCCCGTGCGGCCGTACCAACATGCGGATCAAGGGTTGGCTCGGGCGCGCCGACCAAGCGACCAAGATCCGCGGGATGTTCGTCCACCCGCATCAGATCACCGAAGCCTTGAAGCGCTTCGACGTGCTCGGCCGGGTGCGGCTCGAGGTGAGCCGCGAGGGCGAGCGCGATCGCATGGTCCTGCGCTGCGAGGTGCCGGGTGCGCCCTCCGGCCTCGAGCAGGCGATCGGCGAGGCGATCCGGGCCGCTACCGGCCTGCGGGCCGAGATCGAGCTGGTCCCGCCCGGCTCGCTGCCGGCCGACGGCAAGCTCATCGACGATCGCCGCGGGACGGGCTGAGACCCTGTTGCTCGCAGCTCGTGGGCTCGCCTGCCGGCGCGGCGGCCGGTTGGTCTTCGAAGCGGTCGCCTTCGCCCTCGAGCCCGGCGACGCGCTCCTGCTCCTGGGTGCGAACGGTACCGGCAAGACGAGCCTGTTGCGCTTGTTGGCCGGCTTCGCCCGGCCGGCTGCGGGCAGCCTCACCTGGCAGGGTCGCGAGATCGGCCAAGAGCCGGCCGAACACGCCCAGCGCGTCCATTTCCTGGGCTTCGCCGACGGTGTGGAGGGGCTTCTCTCGGTGCGCGAGAACCTCGCCTATCAGGCGGCACTCCTCGGCGCCGGACCCGACCGGCTCGACGACGCGCTGCGGGCCTTCGACCTGGTCGAGCTCGCCGACCGTCCGGCGCGCAAGCTCAGCGCCGGCCAGCGCCGGCGCCTGGCGCTCGCCCGGCTCGCGGCCGCACCGCGTCCCTTGTGGCTGTTGGACGAGCCCGGTGTCGCCCTCGATCGGGTCAATCGGGCCCGGCTCGAGGACGCGATCGAGCGCCATCGCGAGCAGGGCGGTGTCGCCGTCGTCGCCACGCACGGCGACGTGCGCGTGCGCGATCCGCTCGTCCTCGAGCTCGGCGAGCGCGGCCCGTGCTGAACGCGGCGCTCGCCCTTTTTCTGCGCGATCTCCGGCTCGCCCGTCGGCGGTTCGGCGAGAATCTGCTCGTGGTCGGCTTCTTCGCGCTCGCCTTGGCGCTCTTCCCGCTCGGGGTCGGCGCCTCGCCCGACATTCTGGGGCGGATCGGCGCGGGCGTGATCTGGGTGCTCGCGCTTCTGGCCGTGCTCTTGGGCCTCGAGCGCCTGTTCCAGCCCGATCTCGAGGCCGGGGCCCTCGAGCAGATGCTGCTCTCCCCGGCACCGCTCGAGCTCCTGGTCCTGGCCCGTTGCCTCGCCCATTGGCTCGGGACCGGCCTGCTTTTGGCCCTGGCCTCGCCCGTCCTCGCGATCCTCGTGCATCTCCCGGCCGAAGCGCTCTGGGCGCTGCCGCTCACGCTCCTGTTGGGCACCCCGACCTTGACGCTGATCGGCTCGATCGGCGCCGCGCTGTTGGCCGGCTCGGGCAAGGGGGCCGTGCTCGCGGCCCTGCTCGTCCTGCCGCTCGACATCCCGGTCCTGATCTTCGGCCTGAGTGCGGCCGAGGCGTTGATCACCGGCCTCGATGCGACCGGTGCGCTGCTCTTTCTGGGCGCCTTTCTCTTGGGCGCCCTCGCCCTCGCCCCGTTCGCGACCGCGGCCGCGCTCCGCCTGGCCCTCGCCTGAGCCAGCGCCGCACCGGCACCCGTGCCGCTCAGCCGAAGCCCGTGCAGCGATAGAGGAAATAACGGCCGGGCTCGACCCCCTCGGGGAGCGCCAAGGGCTCCGTCCAGCGGGCGGCGATCGGCTGATCGCAGGCGATCACCGCACCGGGTGCGACGATCGCCGGCAGGTAGCGCGCGAGCTTGCGGGCGTTGCGGGCGCTCACCTCGGCATCGCCGCAGCCGATATCGGCGTGGACGAGCGCGGCCCGGCGCCGCATCTGGGCGAGTGCGGTCGGCAGGGTGCGGGCGATGTCGCCCAGGAACAACCGGTCCTCGGGCGGCCTGCAATCCGGGTGCGCGTCGAGCCTGCGGTCGAAGACGAAAATCGGTCGGTCGGGAAAGAGCGTGCGCAGATGATCGTAGGTCCGGCCGTTGCCGAGCCCGATCTCGACCACCGGCCCCGGCAGATCGGCCACCAGCCTGGCCGCCTCCTCGAGGCAGGCGCGCTGGGCCAACAGACGGCGGATGAAGCTGTCGAGGCGGCTCATGGGCGGGGTCCGACGAGGCGAGGGGCGCTCTACCAACAGCCGAGGCGCGATGCTACCTCCTTCGCGATCGCAACCGGTGCCCGGGCCATGCACGCCTACGCCAACCCGCTCCGCTTCTCCCGCGTCCTCGACGCCATCTATCCCTGGGCGCTCGCGGGCGTCCTCGTGCTCGCACCCGTGGGCTTGTGGATGGCGCTCGTGGTCGCCCCGCCCGACTATCAGCAGGGCGAGGCGGCGCGGATCATGTACGTCCACGTCCCGGCCGCCTGGATGGCGCTCTTCGTCTACCTCGTGATGGCCAGCGGCAGTGCTGCGGCCCTGATCTGGCGCCACCCGATGGCCGAAATCACCGCGCGGGCTGCGGCACCCATCGGTGCTGCCTTCACCGGGCTCGCGCTCTTGACCGGCTCGATCTGGGGCAAGCCCATGTGGGGGACCTGGTGGGTCTGGGACGCCCGCCTCACCTCCGTCCTCATCCTGCTCTTCCTCTATCTCGGCTACATCGCCCTCCACGAAGCGTTCGACGACCAGGAACGCGGCGCCCGTGCAGCCGCCATCCTGGCGCTCGTCGGTGTCGTCAACCTGCCGATCATCAAGTTCTCGGTCGACTGGTGGAACACGCTGCACCAGCCGGCCAGCGTCTTGCGGATGGACGGGCCCACCATTCACCCGAGCATGCTCTGGCCGCTGCTCACCATGGCGCTGGTGTTCAAACTCTACT
>JANWZN010000048.1 GCA_025054575.1 Geminicoccaceae bacterium
GCTTCGTTCGACCCGGACAGAAGGACCCGCCCTTGGTCACGATCGACGATTACGGCAGCGAGCCCCCGCATCGCGCCGCCCCGGAGCACCGGATCGCCTTTCAGGGCCGGCCCGGGGCCTATTCGCACCTGGCCTGCCGGACCCACTATCCCGAGCTCGAGCCCTTGCCCTGCCATTCCTTCGAGGACGCGTTCGCGGCGGTCCGCGAGGGGGCGGCACGGCTCGCCATGATCCCGGTCGACAATTCGGTCGCGGGTCGGGTGGCCGACGTCCATCATCTTTTGCCGCGAGGCGGGCTGCACATCGTGGCCGAGCATTTCTTGCGGGTGAACCACCAGCTCCTGGGCGTGCCGGGGGCGAGCCTCGGCACCATCCGGGTGGTCGAGAGCCACGTCCATGCCATCGGCCAGTGTCGCAACTTCCTGCGCCGGCACGGCTACGAGGCCAAGGTGGTGGCCGATACCGCGGGTGCCGCGGCCGAGGTCGCCGCGGCCGGGGATCCGAGCCGGGCGGCGATCGCCTCGCGGCTGGCGGCCGAGATCTACGGCCTCGTCGTCCTCGCTTCCGACATCGAGGACGCCGAGCACAACACCACCCGCTTCCTCGTGCTCGCGCGCGAGCCGCGCTGGCCCTCCTGGCGCGACGGGCCGGTGATCACGACCTTCACCTTCCGGGTGCGCAACCGGCCGGCCGCGCTTTACAAGGCCCTGGGTGGCTTCGCCACCAACGGGGTCAACATGGTCAAGCTCGAATCCTACATCGACGGCGCCTTCGCCCAGGCCCAGTTCTATGCCGACATCATGGGCCATCCCGAAGAAGACCGGGTGCGCTTCGCCTTCGAGGAGCTGCGCTTCTTCTCGCATCACGTCGAGATCCTGGGCGTCTACCCCGCGGATCCGTTCCGCGAGCGGGTGGGATAGCTGCCCAGCCGCGGCTGCTCCCGGGCCGCGGCCGCATCGGATCGCTGGGGGCAGCCGGGGCGCGCGACCGGCCTCGCACCCGCCCCGCCGGCGAGCCCGCTATAGGTGCGGCTGAACCCGGTCGGTCGCGATCGATCGCGCGAGGCTTTCGAGGAGCCTTCCGCGGCCCTCGCCCTCGGACCGTCGGGGCCCGAGGGTGCCTCCTCGGATCGGGCTCGCTCCCGCCTACGCGCGGGTCCCGTCCTCTGGTTCGGGAGGAAGCCGGCCGCCGTCTCAGGGTCCCAGGAGCTCCTCGAGGAACGGGATCAAGGGGAGGTCGGCCGGCAGGAGCGGCAGATCGCGCAAGGCCCGCGGCCGCACCCAGCGCAGCTCCTGCCCTTCCCGGCCCAGGGGCTCGCCCTGCCATCGCCGGCAGACCCAGAGCGGCATCAAGAGATGGAACCGCTCGTAGGCATGGCTCGCGAAGGTCAACGGCGCCAAGCAGGCGGGCTCGACCTCGATGCCGAGCTCTTCGGCTAGTTCGCGCACGAGACAGGCTTCGGGGCTCTCGCCGCTTGCGAGCTTGCCGCCCGGGAACTCCCAGAAGCCGGCCATCGGCCGGCCTTCGGGGCGGCGCTGGACGAGCACGCGACCGTCCGCGTCGACGAGCGCGCAGGCTACGACCAGGAGCAGCGGCCGCGCCGCCGGGGCCGCCGCGCCCGGGACCTCGTTCATCCGCGTCTCACGAGCGATAGTCGGCGTTGATGTCGACGTAGCCTCGGGTGAGATCGCAGGTCCACACCCGCGCCCGGCCCGGGCCGCGGCCGACGATCACCTCGATGCGGATCGCGCGGCCGGCCAGGTGTGCCGCCACCGGCGCCTCGTCGAGTTCGGGCACCGCGGCACCGTCGCGGGCCACGACGTGGCCGCCGAACGCCACCGAGAGCCGGTCGAGCTCGATCGGCTCGTGGGCGCGACCGACCGCGGCGACGACCCGGCCCCAATTGGCATCGCCGCCGGCGATCGCGGTCTTGACGAGCGGGCTGTTGGCGATGGTCATCGCGATCCGTTTGGCCGACTCGTCCGAGACCGCGCCTTCGACGCCGATCTCGATCAGCTTCTGCGCACCCTCGCCGTCGCGCACGACCTGGACCGCGAGATCCTCGCACACCGCACGCAGCGCATCGACGAAGCCCGCGAGCCGGCTGTCCTCGGGGTCGTGCACCGGGTGGTGCGCGGCACGGCCGGAGGCGAGGAGCAAGAGCGTGTCAGAGGTCGAGGTGTCGCCGTCGACCGTGATGCAGTTGAAGCTCTGCTCGCAGGCCGCGGCCAAGAGCGGCTGCAGGACCGCGCTCGGCAGGCGTGCATCGGTGACGAGAAAGGCGAGCATGGTCGCCATGTCCGGGGCGATCATGCCCGAGCCCTTGGCGATGCCGGCGATCGTCACCGGCACGCCGTCGATCGCGGTGTGCGCGACCGAGCCTTTGGGGAAGGTGTCGGTGGTCATGATCGCGCGTGCCGCTTCGGCGATCCCCTCGGGCCTGAGCCCCTGGACCAGGCCCGGCACGGCCGCGGTGATCCGCTCGACCGGCAGGCGCTGGCCGATCACGCCCGTTGAGGCGACCAGCACCTCCTCGGGCGCGCAGTGCAGCGCCGTCGCCACCGCGCGCGCCTCGGCCTCGACCGCCCGGTCGCCCTCCTCGCCGCGGAAGACGTTGGCGTTGCCGGAATTGACGATGACGGCGCGGGCCCGCCCCTTGGCCAGGACCTTGCGGCACCAGAGCACCGGATGGCCGGGCGTGGCCGAGCGGGTGAGCACGCCCGCGACCGAGGCACCGGCCGGCACCTCGATGAGCGCGAGATCCGGCCGATCCCGGTAGCGGATCCCGGCCGCCGCGGTCGCGAAGCGCACGCCCGCGACCGGCCCGATCTCGGGGAAGCGCTCGGGTGCCAGGGGCGAGACGTGCGCGATCGTCGCCATCGGCGGTGCTCAGTTCGCGCGCGGCGAGCCGTCGGGGGCGAAGCGCTCGACCTTGGCCTTGGCGCGCAGCTCGGCCACGAGCCCGTTGATCGCCTCGCGCGCGAGCTTGTCCTCGAGCTCGGGCTTCTTCTCCTCGAAGCTCGGGGCGGTCATCCGCCGCTCCTCGACGCGGATGACGTGCCAGCCGAATCGGGTCTCGATCGGATCGCGCAGCGTCGTGCCCGGCTCGGCGGCGAACGCCGCCTCGGCGAACGGCTCGACCATGGTCTCGCGGCGGAAGAAGCCGAGATCGCCGCGGTTGTCCTTGACCGACGGGTCGATCGAGCGCGCTTGCGCGAGCTGGGCGAAGTCGGCGCCCTTGGCGAGCTCGGCCAGCACCGCGCGCGCCTCGGCTTCGGTCTTGAGCAGGATGTGCCGGGCGCGGACCTCCTCCACGGCGAAGCCGGGCTCGCCGCGCGCCGCCATGTAGGCCCGCTCGAGCCGCTCGGGGGTGAGCGCTCCGCGGATCGCCGTCTCGATCAAGAGATCGCTCAAGATCTCGCGCCGCGCCCGCTCGAACGCGGCGGTCGCTTCGGGCCGCTTCTGCAGCTCGCGACGCTCGGCCTCGCGGGCCAGCAGCCGCCGGTCGATCACCCGCGCCAGAAGCGGATCCCAGATCATCTCGAGCGGCAGCTGCCGATACTGCTCCGGCAGCCCCATCTGCGCCGCCTCGACCTCCGAACGCAGCACCTTCTCGCCGTCGACCACCGCGACCACCGGATCCTCGGCGGCGCGCGCCCAGGGTGCCGCGAGCAGCACCACGAGCAGAAGAGCCGGCATCCGCACCATCGCCTTCTCCCGAGGACCCTCCGTCCACGCGCGGGCCTCCTAGCCGGTTTCGCCGCCGCCGGTAAGCCCGCCGCGCTCGCCGTCTAGCGCGCGAGGGTGAAGCTTTCCGTACCGGCCCGGGCCGAAGCGACGGCTGACGGCGGCTTCCCGAGGCGCCATGCTGCGCCCGTCCGCAACGAGCCCTCGTCGCCCGCCCTTGCCGACCGCGCCGCCCCCCGATCCGAGCGATCCGCGTGCCGCCGAGCTCGCTCGCCGCTTCGCCGCCCTCGCGCTCGACAACGACCGCGTCCGGCTCGACGGGCTGCATCCCCTGAAGCACGGCCTGCGCTTCGGGGCCGCGATCGAGCTCGCGGTGAGCCCGGACAAACAGGCGCTCTTGGCGCTCGCGCGCGAGCTCTGCCCCGACCTGCTCGAGCGGCTCGAGGCCCTGGTCGAGCCCGTCTCGGCGACGCTCTTCGCAGCCCTCGCCCCGGCCCCGCCGAGCCCGGTGCTGGCGATCGCCCGGCGGCCTCCGGCTCTCGACCCGAGCGCGTTGCTCGCGAGCCCCGATCCGGCGCCGATCGTGCTCCTCGACCGGCCGGTGCACGCCGGCAATCTGGGCGCGGTGGTGCGGGTCGCGGGCGCGCTCGAGGCGCTCGCGGTCCTCACGCTGGGCGGGCCCGATCCCTGGACGCCGGTGGCGCTGCGCGGTTCCTCGGGCCTGCATTTCGCCATTCCCGTCGCACGCCTCGAGGCCCTGCCCGAGCGGCTCGACCGCCCGATCGTGGCGTTCCACGCCGATGGCCGGCCGCTCGACCGGGCCGCGTTTCCAAAGCGCGCGATCCTCGCCTTCGGCAGCGAGCGCCACGGCCTCTCCGAGGCGATCCGCAGCCGGGCGAGCGATCTGTTGGCGATCCCGATGCGGCGAGGCGTGTCGAGCCTCAACCTCGCCACCGCCGCGGCGATCGTCTTGTGGACCTGGCGGCTCGGCCTTCCGAGTGGGCCCGGGGCGCGATAGACGAGCGGATGCGGGCACGCCAGGAGGGTCCCGGCCGGGAGGAGGCAAGCATGTCGGATCTCGCCACGCTCGTGACGACCTGGAACTACCCGACCCGGATCCGCTTCGGTGTGGGCACCGTGCGCGAGCTCGCCGAGGCCTGTCGCAGCGCGGGCATGAGCCGGCCGCTCGTCGTCACCGACCCCGGCCTCGCCCGCCTGCCGCTCCTCGAGCGGGTGCTCGAGCCTCTGCGCGAGGCGCGGCTCGCGCACGCCGTGTTCGACGGCGTCCGCCCCAACCCCACGGCCGCCAATGTCGAGGCCGGGGTCGCGATCCTGCGCGCCGACCGCCACGACGGCGTGGTCGCGGTCGGCGGCGGCAGTGCCCTCGACGTCGGCAAGCTCGTGGCCTTCATGGCCGGCCAGACCCGGCCGATCTGGGACTTCGAGGACGTCGGCGACTGGTGGACCCGGGCCGATCCGACCGGCATCCGCCCGGTCGTGGCGATCCCGACCACGGCCGGCACGGGCTCGGAAGTGGGCCGTGCGGGGGTCGTCACCGACCCGGCCACGCACACCAAGAAGATCATCTTCCATCCCGGCATGATGCCGCGCTGCGCGATCCTCGACCCGTCCTTGACCACGGGCCTGCCGCCACGGCTGACCGCCGCCACCGGCATGGATGCGCTCGCCCACTGCATCGAGGCCTATTGCGCGCCGGGCTTCCACCCGATGGCGGAAGGCATCGCCGTGGAGGGCATCCGCCTCGTCCTCGAGGCCCTACCGGTGGCGGTACGGGACGGGAACGACCTCGCCGCCCGCGGCAAGATGCAGGCCGCCTCGGCGATGGGGGCCGTGGCCTTCCAGAAAGGGCTGGGTGCCGTCCACGCCCTCTCGCATCCCGTAGGCGCGGTCTACGACCACCACCACGGGCTCCTGAACGGCGTGCTGCTGCCCTATGTGCTGGCTTTCAACCGTCCGGCGATCGAGGCGAAGATCGAACGGCTCGCCGCCTGGCTCGGCCTCGAGCGGCGCTTCGAGGCCTTCCTCGACGCGATCCTGACGTTGCGGACCACGACCGGCATCCCGCACACGCTCGCCGAACTCGGTATGCCCGAGGATCGGATCGACGAGCTCGCGGCCATGGGCGAGCGCGACCCCACGGCCGGCGGGAACCCGCGTCCGGTCGACGCCGCGACGCTCGCCCGGCTCTATCGCTGTGCCCTCGAGGGCCGGCTGCCCGACCCCGGCGGCTCTTAACCGATTGGCAACCGCGGCTCGGCTAGAAAGCAGAGCGACCGGACGCGGCACCCCATCACGCGTCCGGTCGCCTTCTCTTCGTGCTTCGGCACGGGCGGCGGACGGGAACGTCCGGCCGTGCCGGTCGGTGTGGCCGTGCCCGGCTCAGCGCGTCGCCTGGGCGGTGCCGGCCTTCTCGCGGTTCCACGGCATGAACGAAAGAAGTGTGGCCATGCCGCAGCTGCCGGAGAGCCCGGCATGGATCAAGCCGAGCCCGACGAAGCCGCTCAAGGCGTGCCACCAGGGCGAGACCAGAACCCCGAGCACGAAGCCCAGAAGGGCCATCGTGCCGGCGGCGAGCTGCGCCTGGCGCAACAGCGAGAGCCCGCCGGCCGTCCCCCGTTCGATCGTCTCCTGCATCCTTCGACCCTCCGTCGCGGCCCGCGGCGCGGGCATTTTTGGAGTTCCTAATATTAGGGAATGCCGATGGCTCCGATCAAGGACCGGCGAATCGCGAGGGCTGGCGACGGCCGAGGGCGGTCCCTTCGCCGGCCACCGGGCGGGCGGGCCCGGGGGACCGGGCTCGAAACGTTGGAAAACGGTTCAGGCGGACCGGGCGCGCGGCGCCGATCGATGCACGAGCATCGACCCGAGCCGGTGCTGCGACCGAGAGAGGCTGCTCGCGCGGCTGTTCCGTGGCACCGTCACGGGTTCGGCTAGGCCCGGCAGAAGCAAGGAGTCGGGCCCGGGCGACGCCGGAGGCGCCGCTCTCCGGATGCGAGAGATCTCCGCGGTTAGATCTCGTACGTTCCGCTTGACAGCGGGCGAGCCCGTCCTAAAGATCGCCTCATGGGCGAAGACGAGCGGAGCCGATGATGAAGAAGTTCTTCCTTGCTTCTGTCGCTGTTGCTGGGCTTGCTTGCATCTCTGCTGCCGACGTGCGCGCCAGTGACGTTCGTTTGACTCCGGCGCAGCTCGACTCCGTCACGGCTGCGGGTGGTCAGATCGCCTCGATCGGGCCGGCCAAGGCCAAGGCCGCGAGGAGCGTCTTGCCGAAGCGTGGCCCCAAGCGCGCGGGCGGCCAGATCGCCTCGATCTGATCCGATCGATCGCGGCCGGCGGGTCGCGACGAGGGGCCCGCCTGCGCGCGGGATCGTTGACGGTCGAGCCCGGCCGCGCGAGCCTTCCCCGAACCCGGGAGGTTCCTCGTGCGGCTCGGCCTCGTCCACCTCGCGCAAGAGACCAACAGCTTCAACCCCGAGCCGACCGCGCTCGCCGACTTCGCCGCCTACGGACTCTACGAGGGGCCCGAGATCCCGGCGCGCCTCGCGGGCGTGGGCGAGGTCGGTGGCTTTCTCGAGGTCGTGGCCGGCGAGGCCGACATCGTCCCGGTCCCGATCCTGCGCGCCTACGCCGCAGCCGGCGGCCCGGTCGCGGCCGACGCACTCGCCTGGTTCGAAGAGCGGCTGCGCGCGGGCCTCGCGGCGGCCGAGCCGCTCGACGGTCTCGCCCTCCAGCTGCACGGCGCCTGCGCGGCACCGGGCGAGCCGGACGTCGACGGGCGGATCGCCTCGCTCTGCCGCGCGATCCTGGGGCCGGAAGTCCCGATCGTGCTCTCGCTCGACCACCACGCCCACCTCACCGCGCGGATGGTGGACACGGTCGACGCGATCGTCGCGCATCGCACCCAGCCGCACGATCTTCTCGACACGGGCAGGGTGGCGACCCGCCTCCTGCTCCGCCTCGTGCGCGAGCGGCTGCGGCCGGTGATCGCGCACGTGAGGCTGCCGCTGCTCGCGCATCAGGAGCAGTTCCTGACCGATCGCGGGCCCATGAAGGTCTGGTTCGACCGCGCCCGTGCGCTCGAGCGCGAGCCCGGGGTGCTCGCGATCGCGACCTTCCCGGTCCAGCCCTGGCTCGATGTTCCGGGCCTCGGCTGGGCCGTGGCGGTGACCACCGCGGGCGACCGCGATCTCGCCCGGCGGCTGGCCGAGGAGCTCGCCGAGCTCGCCTGGTCGTTGCGCCACGAATTCCAGAAGCGGGACTCGCTGCCCCTCGCCGAAGCGCTCGATCGGGCCGCGGGCGCCCCCGCGGGCCTCGTCGTCCTCTCCGATACGGGCGACACGGTGATCGGCGGTGCCGCGGGCGACAGCCCGGTGCTGCTCGAGGCGATCTCGGCCCGCGGCCTCGGTCCCGCGCTCGTGCCGATCGTCGCCCCGGAAGCGGTCGCGGCCGCCCATGCCGCGGGCGAGGGCGCGCTCCTCGGCCTCGAGCTCGGCGGCGAGCTCACCGGCTTCTTCCGGCCGCTTCCGGTCGAGGCGCGCGTGCGCAGGCTCGGGGCCGGACCGCTGCGGCTGCCGTTCCACTGGGCGAGCGAGGTCGACCACGGCCGCGTGGCCCTGCTCGAGATCGGCCCGGCTTTCGTGCTTGCCAGCGAGCGCCGCGGTGTGGGCGGCATCGTGCCGGAGCTCTGGCGCGCTTACGGCATCGAGCCGGCCGAGGCCCGCCTCGTGGTCGTCAAGACCGCTTCCAACTTCCAGTATTTCCGGCCGTTGGCCGTGGCGCTCCTGCGCGTCGACACCCCGGGCCCGGCGACCTCGCATCTCGAGACCCTGCCCTGGCGGCATCTGACGCGACCGATCTTTCCTTTGGACCCGATCGAGCAGTGGCGGAGTCGAGCCTCGTGCGCTTGTTGATCGCCAATTCCAACACCTCGGCCGAAGTCACGGCCGTGATCGAGAAGGCGGCGCGGGCGGTGGCAGCCCCCGGCACGGTGATCCTCGCGCGCAACGCAAGGTTCGGGGCGCAGGTCGTGGGCACCCGCAGCGAAGCCGCGATCGCCGGGCATGCGCTGCTCGACATGCTGGCGGCGGAGACCGAGCCGTTCGACGCGGTCTTGCTCGCCATGTCGATGGACAGCGGCCTGTGGGCTGCGCGCGAGCTCCTGGCCGTGCCGGTCGTCGGCATGACCGAGGCCGGGCTCCTCTTGGCCTCGACCATGGGCACCCGGATCGGCATGGTGGTCCTCGGCCGCCGGCTGCTCGCGGTCTATCGCGAGCTCGCCTCGAGCTACGGCTTTTCCGATCGGCTCGCGGGGATCGAGCCGGTCGACGCCTCGCCGCAGGATCTCCTCGAGGATCCCGAGGCCTTCTACGCGCCGATCGTCGCGGGCTGCCTGCGGCTGGTCGAGCGCGATGCGGCCGAGGTCGTGCTCCTCGTGGGCGCGGTCATGGGCGGCCTGCCCAAGCTTCTGGCCGAGCGGGTGCCGGTGCCGCTGGTCGACGGCATCTCGGCCGGCGTGCTCTTGGCCGAAGCGCTGGTCCGGCTCGGTGCCGCCGAGCCGCGCGCCGGCAGCTTGGCCCGCCCGATCGGTCGGGCGAGCCGGGGGCTCGCCGAGCCGCTCGCCCGCCGGCTCGAGGGCGGCTGAGGCCGGGCGCGAGCCGCGCGGCTTTCTGGGCAGGGTGCCAGAGCGTTCAGGGCCGCTCGAGCAGGAGCGCGACACCCTGGCCCACGCCCACGCACGCCGTGCAGAGTGCGCGCCGGCCGCGACGCCGGGCGAGCTCGCGGGCGGCCGTGAGCACGAGCCGGGCGCCGGTCATGCCCAAGGGATGGCCGATCGCGATCGCCCCGCCGTTCGGATTGACCCGCTCCTCCTCATCCGCGAGCCCGAGCTCGCGCAGGCAGGCGAGCACTTGCGCGGCGAAGGCCTCGTTGAGCTCGACGAGGTCGACCGCATCGAGCGCAAGACCGAGCCGGCCCAAGAGCTTGCGCGTCGCCGGCACGGGGCCCATGCCCATGATCCGGGGCTCGACGCCGGCCGTGGCCGCACCCGCGATCCGGGCGAGCGGCTCGAGGCCGAAGCGGCGGGCGGCCTCCTCGCTCGCGAGCAGAAGCGCCGCCGCACCGTCGTTGACGCCCGAGCTGTTGCCGGCGGTCACGGTCTTGCCCGGGCCGTTCAGGGGCGGAAGGCGGGCGAGGCCCTCGAGCGTGGTCTCGGGCCGCGGATGCTCGTCGCGGTCGACGGTGCGGGCCGGGCCCTTGGGCTGCGGCACCTCGACCGGCAGGATTTCACCCGCGAAGAACCCCGCCGCGAAGGCACGGGCCCAGCGCTTCTGGCTGCGCAGGGCGAAGGCGTCCTGGTCCTCGCGCGCGACGGCGAAGGCCTGGGCGACGTTGTCGGCCGTCTCGGGCATGCTGTCGGTGCCGAAGCGCGCCGCGATCGCCGGGTTGACGAACCGCCAGCCGATCGTCGTGTCGAAGATCTCGGCCCGGCGGGAGAAGGCCGTCTCGGCCTTGGGGATCACGAAGGGCGCACGGCTCATGCTCTCGACCCCGCCCGCGACGACGAGTTCGGCCTCGCCCGTGGCGATCGCGCGGGCGCCCTGCGCCACCGCCTCGAGGCCCGAGGCGCAGAGCCGGTTGACGGTGACCCCGGGCACCGAGCTCGGCAGGCCCGCGAGCAGCACCGCCATCCGCGCGACGTTGCGGTTGTCCTCGCCCGCCTGGTTGGCGCAGCCGAGGATCACCTCGTCGATCGCGGTCGCGTCGAGGCCGGGGTGGCGCGCGACGAGTGCCCGGATCGGCAGGGCCGCGAGGTCGTCGGCGCGGATCGGGGCGAGCGCCCCGCCGTAGCGGCCCACGGGGGTGCGGATGCCGTCGCAGAGGAAGACCGTGCGCATGTGCGGAGCATGCCGGCCGCGTGCACGCGCGGCAACCGGTGGCGGCTTTCCTTCGCGCGCTGGTCGCGCTCGGCACCGAGGGCTAAGATGCCGAGGATGAGCGAGCGAGCGCGCCCCGGATCCTCCGGCCTGTTCCGCGCGATCGAGATCTCGGGCGCCGACTGGCCCGGCGAGAGGGACCGTTCGCCGTGAGCCGCGCCAAATCGAGCTTCCTCTGCCAGGCCTGTGGCGCGGTCCATGCGCGCTGGGCCGGCCGCTGCGAGGCCTGCGGGGCCTGGAACACGATCGCCGAGGAGCCGGCCACGGCCACGGGCCCCGGCCCGAGCCCAGTGGCCGGCAAGCGCGGCAAGGGCATCGAGCTCTTGCCGCTCGCGGGCCCGGAAACCCCGCCGCCGCGGCTCTCGACCGGGATCGAAGAGCTCGACCGGGTGCTGGGCGGCGGGCTCGTGCCCGGCTCGGCCATCCTTCTGGGCGGCGATCCCGGGATCGGCAAATCGACCCTCACGCTGCAAGCAGCGGCGGCCCTCGCGCGGGCGGGCGAGAAGGTGGTCTATCTCTCGGGCGAGGAATCGGTCGAGCAGATCCGGCTGCGGGCCCGCCGCCTCGGCCTCGCCGACGCGCCGCTCGCGCTCGCCGCCGCCACCAGGGTCGAGGACGTCGTGGCCACCCTCGACCGCCCGGGCGGGCCTGCGCTTCTCGTGGCCGATTCGGTCCAGACCCTGTGGACCGAGGCGCTCGAGGCGGCACCGGGCACGGTGAGCCAGCTGCGGGCCGCGGCGCAGGCGCTCGTGGGCCTCGCCAAGCGGCGCGGCACGGCCGTCCTCTTGATCGGCCACGTCACCAAGGAGGGGGCGATCGCCGGGCCGAAAGTGCTCGAGCACATGGTCGACACCGTGCTCTACTTCGAAGGCGAGCGCGGCGAGGCCTTCCGCATCCTGCGCGCGGTCAAGAACCGCTTCGGCCCGGCCAACGAGATCGGCGTGTTCGAGATGACCGAGGCCGGGCTCTCCCCGGTGGCCGATGCTTCCGCCCTCTTCCTCGCGCAACGCGAGGAGGGGGTGGCGGGCTCGGTCGTCTTCGCCGGCATGGAAGGCTCGCGGCCCTTGCTGGTCGAGATCCAGGCCCTGGTGGGCGCTGCGGCATACGGCACCGCCCGGCGGGCGGTGGTGGGCTGGGACCCGGGCCGGCTCGCCATGGTCCTGGCCGTGCTCGAGGCGCGCTGCGGCCTTGTGACGGGGGGCCGCGACGTCTATCTCAACGTCGCGGGCGGGCTCAGGATCGCCGAGCCCGCCGCCGATCTCGCGGTGGCCGCGGCGATCGTCTCGGCGATGCTCGGAGCACCCTTGCCCAGCGCCACCGTGGTCTTCGGCGAGGTCGGCCTCGCGGGCGAGGTCCGCGCCGTGGGCCACGCCCAGGCTCGGCTCAAGGAGGCCGTGAAGCTCGGCTTCAAGCGGGCGGTCGTGCCGGAGGCGAGCGCCGTCGACGCGCCGGGTCTCGAGCTGTTGGGCCTTCGCCGCCTGGTCGAGCTGGTCGAGCGGCTCGATCGAGCCCGCGAACGGATCACGAGCTGATGCAGAACCTTCCCTTGACCGCCCTCGATCTGGCCGTGCTCGCGGTCGTGGGTCTCTCCGCGATCCTCGCCCTCGCGCGCGGGGCCGTGCGCGAGATCATGGGTTTCGCGGCCTGGATCGGCGCCTTCGCCGCGGCCTGGTTCGGCTTCTCCGCGGTCCGGCCGATCGTCAAGGAAGCCCTCGGCCACGATCTCTTGGTCGATCTCGCCACCGTCGGGCTCGTCTTCGTGGTCCCGCTCGTGGCCCTCAAGATCCTGGGTGGGATGCTCGCCCGGGCTGCGAGCGGTGGCGGGATCGGGCTCGTCGACCGGCTCTTGGGCCTGGGCTTCGGCGTCGCCCGCGGTGCGGTGCTCGTGGCCCTGGCCTGGATCTTGGCGACCATGCTCGTGCCGCGCGAGCGCCACCCCGACTGGGTCAAGCGCGCGGCGGCACTGCCCTACATCGAAACCAGTGCGGCGTGGCTCCAGGCCTTTCTGCCGGCCGAGCTCGAGAGCAAGGTCAAGGCCGCGACGGGTGCGGCACCGCGGCCGGATCCGGGCCAGGGCTATGCGCCGCAGGAGCGCCGCGAACTCGAGCGGCTCTTGCCGCGTAGTTGAGCGCAAGGGAGCGATCGCCATGGCCGACCTCCTGCCCTGGGACCGCCTCGGTCCCGACGACGGGGACCGGTTCCGAGAGGAATGCGGGATCTTCGCGATCTACCGCCACGGCGACGCGGCGGCGCACACGATCCTGGGCCTGCACGCGCTGCAGCATCGTGGCCAGGAGGCGGCGGGCGTGGTGAGCTTCGACGGCCGCCACTTCCACAGCCATCGGGCGATCGGGCTGATCGGCGACACCTTCTCCAAGCGCTGGGTGGTCGAAGCCCTGCCCGGCCACGCCGCGATCGGCCACACCCGCTACGCCACGACCGGCGCCACCGCGCTCCGCAACGTCCAGCCGCTGTTCGCCGACATGGCCTTCGGCGGCTTCGCGCTCGCCCACAACGGCAACCTCACCAACGCCCAACGCCTGCGCCATCGCCTGGTCGAGCAGGGCAGCCTGTTCCAGTCGACGACCGACACCGAAGTCCTCGTCCACCTGATCGCCCGCTCGAAGAAGACGACGCTCGTCAAGCGGCTGGTCGATGCGCTCGAGCAGGTCGAAGGAGCCTGGTCGCTCGTCGCCCTGTTCGACGACGGGGTGGTGGCCGTGCGCGATCCTCTGGGCGTGCGGCCCCTGGTCATGGGCGAGCTCGACGGTGCCACGATCTTCGCGTCCGAGACCTGCGCCCTCGACATCCTCGGGGCGGCCTTCGTGCGCGACGTCGAGCCCGGCGAGATGGTCGTGGTCGACGCCCGCGGCGTGCACAGCTCGCGGCCGTTCAAGGCGCGGCCGCGGCGCTTCTGCATCTTCGAATATGTCTACTTCGCCCGGCCCGACAGCGTCGTCGAGGGCCGCGGCGTATACGAAGTGAGGAAACGGATCGGGGCCGAACTCGCGCGCGAGGCGCCGGCCGAGGCCGATCTCGTCGTCCCGGTGCCGGACAGCGGTGTGCCGGCGGCGATCGGTTACGCCCAGGCCTCGGGCCTGCCGTTCGAGCTCGGCATCATCCGCAACCACTATGTCGGCCGGACCTTCATCGAGCCCACCGATTCGATCCGCCATCTGGGGGTCAAGCTCAAGCACAACGCCAATCCGGCGACTCTCGGCGGCAAGCGGGTGGTGCTGGTCGACGACAGCATCGTGCGCGGGACGACCTCGACCAAGATCGTGGCCATGGTCCGCAACGCCGGGGCGCGCGAGGTCCACATGCGGATCGCGAGCCCGCCCACCACGCACTCCTGCTTCTACGGTGTCGATACCCCCGAGCGCGCCAAGCTCCTGGCCGCCCGCCACAGCCTCGAGGAGATGGCGCGGATCATCGGCGTCGACAGCTTGGCGTTCCTCTCGATCGACGGGCTCTACCGGGCGGTCGGCGAGGCGGGCCGCACCGGCGAGACGCGCAGCTTCTGCGACGCCTGCTTCACGGGCGACTACCCGACCCGACTCGTCGATCACGATCAAGGCGAGACCGGGGCGCAGATGTCGGTGCTGCTCGAGGAAGCCGGCCGGTGAGCGAACAGGCGCTCGCGGGCCGCATCCTGCTCGTGGCCGGCGGCAGCCGCGGCCTCGGCGCCGCGGTCGCGCTCGAAGCCGCCCGGCGCGGCGCACGGCCGGTCGTGCTCGGCCGCACGCGCGGCGCCCTCGAGGAGCTCGACGATCGGATCCGGGCGGTGGCCGGCGAGGCGACGCTCGTGCCCTTGGACCTCGCCGACGGCGATGCGGTCGACCGGCTCGGCCCCTCGCTCTACGCCCGTTTCGGCCGGCTCGACGGGTTCGTCTTCGCCGCAGCCGAGCTCGGCACGCTGGGCCCGCTCTCGCACCTCGATCCCGCCGAAGTCGCCCGGGTCGTGGGCACAGGCGCCCTCGCCTTCCAGCGCCTGGTGCGCACCCTGGAGCCGCTCCTCAAGGCCTCGCCGGCGCCCCGTTGCGTGGTCGTGGGCGATCCGATCGCCACCGCCCCGCGCGCCTATTGGGGAGCCTATGCGGCGGCCAAAGCGGCGCTCGAGGCGATGGCGCTCGCCTGGGCGGACGAGCTCGAGCGCAGCCCGCTGCGGATCGTCGTGGTCGAACCGGGGCCGATCGCGACCCGGCTGCGGCGGCGCGCCTTTCCGGGCGAGCCGGCGGACGCCCAGCCGGCCCCCGAGGCCTATGCGGGTGCCATCTGCGCGCTCTTGGCACCCGGCTCGACCCGCCACGGCGAGCGGATCGCGCTTCAGCCCGCCCGCTCCTCCGCATAAGGGTTCTCGGCCGCGCGGATGTGGAAGCGCAAGACCGTGCCCTCGAGGTCGAAGGCGTCGCGCAGGCCGTTGGCGAGATAGCGCAGATAGCTCTTGGGAAGCTGCTCGGCCGGCCGGTTGCCGAACAGCGCGAAGGTCGGCGGACGGGTCGCGACCTGGGTCATGTAGCGGAGCTTGACGCGCTTCTTGTCGACCATGGGCGGCGGATGCGCTTCCAGCATCGCCTGCAGCCAACGATTGAGCTTGCCCGTTGGTATGCGCTTGGACCAGCGCCGGAAGGCCAGGACCACGGCCGGCAGGAGCCGGTCGAGGTTGCGCCCGGTCTTGGCCGAGATCGGGATCGGCCGGATGCCCTTGAGCTCGTCCAGCCGCTCGCCGATCCGCCCGCGCAGCTCGGCCAGCAACGCCTGCGGCTCGGCCACGAGGTCCCATTTGTTGACCGCCACGACGAGGGCTTTGCCCTCCTCGATCGCCCGCTCGGCGATCGTGGCGTCCTGATGCTCGAGCGGCCGCTCGGCATCGAGCAACAGCAAGACGACGTGGGCCTCGCGGATGGCGCGGATGGTGGCGGATGCCGAGAGCTTCTCGAGCGGTGCGTCGATCCGCGCCTTCTTGCGCAGGCCCGCCGTGTCGACGAGCTCGATGGCGCGGCCCTGCCATTCCCAGGATATCCGGACCGCATCGCGGGTGAGGCCGGGCTCGGGCCCGGTGAGCAGCCGTTCGCGCTGCAAAAGCGCGTTGATCAGCGAGGACTTGCCGACGTTCGGCCGGCCGACCACGGCGAGCCGCAAGGGCCCCCGGAATTCTTCCTCTTCTAGGGCCTGGGCTTCCGCGGTGCTCGTGCCTTCCCCGGGCGGCTCGGCCCCCGTCGGTTCGGCCGATGTCGGCTCGGCCGATGTCGGTTCGGGCCGTGGCGGTTCGGCCCCCGTCGGCTCGGCCCCTGTCGGTTCGCGCGCGGCGCCGGCCTCCGCTTCGGGCTCGGCCACAAAAGGCCGCATGGCGTCGGCGAGCTCGGCCAGGCCCTCGCCGTGCTCGGCCGAGATCGCGATCGGCTCGCCAAGGCCCAGCTCGAACGCCTCGGCGAGGCCGAGGCCACCGGCACGGCCCTCGCATTTGTTGGCGAGCAACAGCACGGGCTTGTTCTGGCGGCGCAACAGGGCCGCGATCTCGCGGTCGAGCGCGGTCACCCCGGCGCGGGCGTCGATCAGGAAGAGGCCGAGATCGGCCTCCTCGAGGCCCTGCAGCGAGAGCCGGGCGAGGCGGGCCGGCAGGCTCTCCTCGGGCGCGCCGAGCTCGATCCCGGCGGTGTCGATCAGCCGGAAGCGCAGCTCGTAGAGCCGGCCCGTGCCCTCGATCCGGTCGCGGGTGACGCCCGGCAGGTCGTGCACGAGGGCCCGCCTGCGCCCGACCAGGCGGTTGAAGAGGGTGGACTTGCCGACGTTCGGTCGGCCGAGGATCGCGACCGTGCGCATGGGCGGGATGTGGGGGCCCGCACGGCTCAGCGAAAGGCGACGAGCTCGGCCGAATCGGTCAAGACGTAGACGGTGCCGCCGGCTGCGATCGGCGGCTGGCTGATCCGCCCGCCGACCCGGACCCTGGCGAGGATCTCGCCCGTGTAGGGCGACACGCTCGCGAGCTCGCCCGTGGAGCTGCCGAGCAGCAGCCGCTCGCCCACGAGGACGGGGCCGGCCCAGACCGCCGCGGTCGCACCTTCCGGCCGGGCGGGCTCGTTCAACGGGCTCACCCAGCGGATCCGCCCGCCCTGGCGGAGCATGCACAGGAGCTCGCCGCGCTCGGAAACCAGATAGATGAACTCGCCCGCGACCCAGGGGGTGACGTGCGAGCCGATCGGCGCGTCCCACAGGCGCTGGCCGGTGCGCAGATCGAGGGCTGCGACCTCGCCGCCATTGCCGGCGACCAGCACCCGGTCGCGGTCGATCACCGGTGCTCCCGAAATGTCCAGGATCGAGCCCAGGGCGAGGGTGCGGCGCGGCCGGGCGACCGTCTCGGTCCACAAGGGGCGACCGCCGTCGAGCGAGAGTGCCACGACCTCGCCCGAAGGATAGGCGGTGACCGCGACCCGCCCCTGCACCGCGGGTGGTGCACCGCCTTGGATCGCGGCCGGCTCGAGCACGCTCGCATGCCGCCAGCGGAGCTGGCCCGTGGCGGCATCGAGCGCCACGAGCTGGCTGTCGGCGGTGCGGATCAGGACGAGCCCGCCGGCGACCGAGGGCGGCGAGCGCAAGGGTGCCAACAGGCGCGTCCGCCAGACGGGCTCGCCGCCCGAGAGCGGGATCGCGACGACGTCGCCGTAGTGCAAGGTGGCGTAAACCTTGCCGTCGGCGATCGCGGCGGCGCCGCCCGCGAGCCGATCGTCGAGCCGGACTTTCTCGGGCCGCCACGACCAGAGCTGGCGGCCGTCGCCGGCGGCGACCGCGACCACCGCGGGCGTGGCGTCGACCGCCACCACGGTGCCGGCTGCGACCACGGGCGTGCCGAGCATGCGCGCCGAGCCCGGCGCGCCGCGACCGATCGAGGTCCGCCAGGCGGGCTCGAGCCGCTCCGCACCCGCGACATGGCCCACGAGGTGGGTCGGATCGCCGCCGAATTGCGGCCACTCGGCGAGCGGCACCGGCGGCGGCAGGACGATGGTGAGCCCCGCGATCCGCGGATCGGCGGTCGGCCCCTCGCCCACGAGCAGGACCGGGACGCGCTTGCCCTGCAAAGGCGGGGCGTCGCGCTCGCCGAACCACGAGCCTTCGCCGCAGCCCGAGAGCGCGGCGCCGAGACCGGCCAGAACGAGCCGACGCTTCACGAGGTCGCCCGCGGCAAGGGCGCGCCGAGCGCGTCGAGAAGCTCGCTCGCGCGCATGCGGGTGCCCGAGGGCGTCTCGGGATCCTCGGCCAGCCGGCGCAGCGCGGCCACGGCCGCTTCGCGATCGCCGGCTCGCAGCCGGGCGGCGGCCAAGAGCTGCAGGGCCGCGTGGCGGAACGGCGCACCGTCGACCGCCAGGGGCTCGAGCCGGGCGGCCAGCGCCTTCGGATCGTCGCGGTCGAGGCGGTGCGCGGTCTCGAGCAGGCTCGCCGCTTCCTTCAAGAGCGGATCGGCCCCGGGATCGCGCAACACGGCCTCGAGATCGGCGAGTGCGGCGCCCTGGTCGCCCGCGCGCTCGGCTGCGGCTGCGGCCAGAAGCCGGGCGAGGGTGGCGAAGCCCGTCGAGGCCTCGCCCGCGAAGCCGCGCAGCGCCGCCGCGGCGTCTTTGTCGCGGCCTTCGACCAGGAGCTGCTCGACCGCGGCGAAGCGCGCAGCCTCGGCGCGCCGCTGGCTCTCCTGCCTGCGCTGCCAGGCGACCCAGCCGGCGGTCGCGAGGACGATGGCCACGGCCCCGCCGATCACGAGGCCGCCCCAGCGCTTCCAGAGCAGGGCCAGCTTTTCGCGCTGGAGCTCTTCCTCCACCTCGCGGATGAATTCGTCGGATTTCACTCGGCCGGCCTCGCTTCGCGCGCGGGCGGGGTGGCCTCTCGACCGCGCGGGCGAGGCCTAGCGGAGCCGCCCGGTGCGCTCAAGAGCGGCGTTCCGGGTTTAAGGATTTGGCAACCACGGGCCCGTCCTCTAGCCTCGCTCGAGGACCTGCACGGGAGGGCCAGCATGCCGAGGCTCTTCGTCGCCATTCCCATGCCCGAGGAGGTCGCGATCGATCTCGAGCGGCTCTCGACCGGCCTGCCCGGGGCGCGCTGGACCGATCCGGACGATTTCCACTTGACCCTGCGGTTCGTGGGCGAGGTCGATCACGAGACCTTCTGGGAGCTGGGCGAGGCGCTGGCCGGTGTGCAGGCCCCGCCCTTCGAGCTGGCGCTCAAGGGGCTCGGGCTGTTCCCGCCGCGGGGCGAGCCGCACACGCTCTGGGTGGGGGTCGAGGACGCCGAGCCGCTCCTGGCCTTGAAGCGGCGGATCGATCGGGTCGTGCGCGGGCTCGGCATCGCGGAAGAGAAACGCAATTTCCATCCGCACGTGACGATCGCGCGCTTCCGTCTGCCGCCGCCGGCCGATCGCCTCGGCAGCTGGGTCAAGGGGCGGGCGCTCTTTCGCACCCGACCCTTCCCGGTCTCGCACTTCAATCTCTATTCGAGCCGGCTACGGCCCGAGGGGGCCGAGCACGTGGTCGAGGCGAGCTACGACTTCGTGGCCGGGGTGATGGAGCGGGTCTGAGCCCGACCCGCGGCGGCCCGGACGGGGGCGAGCCGGGGACGCCGCCCGGCTCGCGCTCGTGCGGGCGCCGGCTTCAGTGCATGCAGCCCGCACCGCAGACATGGCCGCCGCCGAAGTCGCCGCCCTCGGCGGCACAGGCACCCATGCCGCAGCCCTCCATCCCGCAGCCCTCGCCACCGGCGAACTCGCTCGCCGACTCGCCACCCTTGGCGACCATCGGCTTGGCAAGCGCGCGTGGCGAGAGCGTGGCGCAGGTGGGGCAGGGCATGGGCGTGTCCGATTCGGCCATCTTGCCCCAGGCCTGGAACACGCCGTGCTGGCTGCAGGTGTAGGTGTAGAGCGGCATCGACCGGGTCCTCTCGGCTGATCTCGCGGATCGCGCGAAAAGATAAGCATGCCCGCTTCGATCCGGCAGGGGGCGGAAGGTCACGCGGCGAGCGCGACCTCCTGGCCCGAACGGAGCCGGACCGAGCCATCGGCCAGGACCGGGACGGCGTTCTGGCCGAAGCAGGGGCCCTCGCCCGCGAGGTCGCGGCCAAGTGCACGCAGGCTGCGGAGCGGCTCCGGCCCGAGCCGCTCGCCGCTTGCCTGGTCGGTGGTGGTGACGATGCAGCGGGCGCAGGGCTTCACGAGCCGGAGCAGGGCCCCCTCCTCGAGCCGCAGGCTGCCGCCCCGATCCTCCGCCCAGGCCGGCAGCCCGTCGAGCACCAGATTGGGGCGGAACCGCTCCATCCCGACAGGCGTCCCGCCGCCCGAAACGATCGCCGCGTTCAACGCGGCGAGCGAGGTCAGCGAGGTCACGAGCAGGGGGAAACCGTCGCTGAAGGCGGTCCGGCTGCCGGGCGGGGCGAAGGCCGGATCGCAAGGCCGCACCGTGGTCTCGGGGAAGCGGACGATCCGCACCGCACGGCCGAGGCAATCGGAAAGCGCCCGATCGGCCGCCGGGTCGGGGGCCACGACCTCGATCCGATCGCCCCAGACCGTCGCGACGAGCGGTTCGCCCGAATCGTCGAGCGGCAGGGCGAGCTCGGCCCCGTCCAGGCTCAGGACTAGCCGCTCGGGCTCGAGGCGGGGCACGAGCTGGGCGAGGCGCGGCTCTTCGCGCTGGGTGAGGGCCCGGCCGTCCGGCCGAACGATCGCCCAGCGACGATCGAAGGCGAGGCCCAGAGGCC
>JANWZN010000049.1 GCA_025054575.1 Geminicoccaceae bacterium
CGAAATAAACGAGTCGATACTTGCCCTCGAGCTCGGCTTCCGAGAAGCGGCGGCCGCTGTGGTGGACCAGGTCGAGCGGCCCGCCGATCTGCACCTCGCCGACGCCCGCCACCCGCTGCGCGGCGCGATCGGAGCGCGCGACGAGGGCGCCCGCGAGCGCCGCGCTCACCGCGGCCAACACCACCAGCACGATGATCAGCACGCGCTGGCGCACGGGGTCCCGATCCGAGATGCGCACCATGCCACCATGGGTAGAGAGGGTGGTGGCTCGTGCACAAGGTGCGACACGGTCGCAAGGACAGGCTGTCGCGGTCGCCCCGCTGCCGGTATCGATCGCTTCATCGCCGCAGCTTCAGGGCCGCTCGCCGCGGGCCAGGCGGGCTTCGATGTCGGCCACGACCGGCAGGAGCTGGGCCACGCTGTCGATCACGACATGGGCACCGGCGCGCGCCAGCCGATCGGCCGCGCGGGCGGCCAGCCGCGCCTGCTCGTGCCCAGGCAAGGCGCGCCACTCGGGCAGCGGCAAGCCGACCTCGTTGCCGCTCACCGCGACGGCGACGGTCCACATCCCGGCAGCGAGGCCCTCTTCGATGCCCGGCACGGTATCGTCGACCTTGAGGCAGGCGGCGACATCGGAAACCCCGAGCCGGGCGGCGTTCAACAGGCACATGGCCGGGCGGGGCCGGGCCCTCGGCACGTCCGAGGCGGCGACCGCGTCGTCCACCTCGAGCCCCTGGGCGCGGGCCGCGGCCAAGCAGCGCTCCAGCATCTCGCGCGAATAGCCGGTGTTGACGGCGATCTTGACACCCTTCGCGCGCAGCGCCCGGACCGTCTCGAGCGCCCCCGGCACGAGCTCGGCGTGGCGCTCGAGGACCGCGAGCTGGGCCGGCACGAACGCGGCGTAGAGCCGGTCGACATCGCTCTCGGTCGGGGTACGGCCGTGGGCGGCCGTGAAGCGGGCGGCGATCGCCGGCTCGAAGAGGAGGGCCCGGAGGTGCGCGCGCTTCTCCGCTCCCATGGGCGCTCTGGCCTCGGCGAGCGAGATCGGCACCCCGACCTCGGCGAAGACCTGGACGAACACCCCGGCCGGTGCGCAGGAGCCGAAGTCTTGTAGCGTGCCGGCGAGGTCGAACAGGACCGCCTCGAGCCCGCCGGTCCACCGAAGCTGCCAGCGCCAGCTCATGCCGCCACCTCCCGCACCGGGGCGGGCGCGCCCGAGACGACGCCCATGCTCGCCATCGCGCGTCGCACCGCCGCCACCGCCCCCGCCATCACCTCGGGCCCCAGCCGGCCGATGCAGCCCATGCGAAAGGAGGGGGCGACCGTGAGCTTGCCCGGATAGATGACGTAGCCCTGCTCGCGCAAGCGCTCGTAGAAGGTTTCGAAGACGAAGCGCGGATCGGCCGGCATCTTGAAGGTCAAGATGATCGGCGCCTGGACGGCCGGGTCGAGCAGGAGCTCGAAACCCAGGGCGCGCATGCCCTCGGCGAGGATCCGCGCGTTCTCGCGATAGCGGGCGAGCCGGCCGGGCGGGCCGCCTTCGGCCTCGAGCTCGTCCAAGGCGCGATCGAGTGCTAAGAGCACCTGGATGGGCGGGGTGAAGCGCCACTGGCCGGTGCGCTCCCAGGCCGCCTGCTGGTCGGCCAGATCGAGCGCCAGGGAGGGCACGTCGCCGCGGCGGCCGGCTGCGGCCAGCGCCTCGCGCTCGCACAAGACGAACGCGACCCCCGGGACGGCTTCGAGACATTTGTTGGCCGAGGCAGCCAATGCCGTGAAGGGCGTCCGCCGCGCATCGATCGGCAAGGCCCCGAAGCTGCTCATCGCGTCCACCAGGAGCGGCAGGCCGCGCTCGGCGGTCACGGCCGCGATCTCGGGCAAGGGGTTGAGCACCCCCGAGGTGGTCTCGCAATGGACCACGGCCACGTGCGTGAGGGCGGGCTCGGCCGCGAGCCGCGCCTCGAGACGGGCGGGGTCGACCGGCCGGTCCTCGGGCCAAGCGAGGGTCTCGACCGCGCGGCCCTGGCGCTCGGCGATCGCGACCATGCGCCGGCCGTAGGCGCCGTTGACGAGCACCAGGAGCCGGCCGCCGCGCGGCACGAGGGTGCCGAGCATGGCTTCGACCGCGAAGGTGCCGCTGCCCTGGATCGGCACGCAGACATGGCTCGCCTGGGCGTGCGCGAGGGCCACGAGCCGCTCGCGGATCCGGCGATCGCGCTCGAGGAAGGCGCGGTCGCGCGAGCCCAGATCGTGCAGCATCGCGGCCTTGACGGTGGCCGAGGTGGTGAGCGGCCCGGGTGTCAAGAGCCAGGGATCGGCGGCGGGGTCGGTCAAGGGGGCGTCCTTTCGGGCTGCACGCGACGCGGTCAGTCTAGACCGCCGCGGTGGCGGCTCGAAGGCCGTCGCCGCGGGCCGCTTGTGCGGTCGGCGGGAAGCGCAGCGTGACCACGAGCCCGGGCCGGTTGTCGGCGAGCTCGAGCTCGGCGCCGTGCAGCTTGGCGACCGCGGCCACGAGCGAAAGACCGAGGCCGTTGCCCGGGGTCGAGCGCTCGGGCTGCAGCCGGACGAAACGCTCGAGGGCCTTGGCGCGCAGCTCGGGCGGGATGCCGGGGCCGCGATCGGCGACCACGAGCTCGGGCGTCGCGGCCTCGCGCGCCTCGACCCGGACGCGACCGCCCTCCGGGCTGTATTTGATCGCGTTGTCGACCAGGTTGGCGAGCGCTTGCGCGAGCAATTGCTGGTTGCCGCGCACGACCACGGGCCGGGCCGCCTCGACCTCGACCCGGATCGCTCGTTCCTCGGCGAAGGGCTCGTAGAGCTCGACCACGTCGTGGGCGAGTTCGGCCAGATCGACCGGCTCCATCTCCTGGCCCTGGCTGCCGGCTTCCGCCCGCGCGATCGACAGGAGCGCGTTGAAGGTGGAGATGAGCGCGTCCGCGTCGCGCATCGTGGCCTCGAGCAATTCGCGCGCCTCGGCCCGGTCGATGTCCTTGAGCAGCGCCACCTCGATGCGCGAGCGGATCCGGCTCAGAGGCGTGCGCAGATCGTGGGCGATGTTGTCGGTGACCTCGCGCATCGAGGCCACGAGCTGCTCGATCCGCTCGAGCATCGCGTTGAGGTTGGCGGCGAGCTCGTCGAACTCGTCGCCGCCGCCCTCGAGGGCGATCCGCCGGCCGAGATGGCCGGCCATGATCGCGGAAGTGGTGCGGTTGACCTGCTCGAGCCGGCCGATCGTCCAGCGCGAAAGGGCGAAGCCGCCCAGGAGCCCGAGCAGCAGCATGAGCCCGGTCCCGGCGGCGATCGCATTCCGCAACAGCTGCTGGGTGCGGATCTTGTCCTGGATGTCGCGGCCGACCAGGAGGCGGGTCCCGCCCGGCAGCTCGACCGCGCGCGCCAGGATCTGGTGCGAGCCGCGACCACCCGGCCGACGGTCGACGAGCTCGAGCCGCCAGAAGCCCTGCGCCTGCGGCGGCTCTTGCGGCCAGGCCGCGATCGTGCCGGCGAGCTGGCGGCCTTGGCCGTCGACCACGAGGTAGAAGCTCGCGCGATCGGGATCGTAGGCCGAGCGCAGATTGACGAGCTCGACGAGGCCCGCGACCCCGCCCAGGGCGTGCGCTTCGAGCAGGCCCTGGGCATCGGCCTCGATCGTCTCGCGCGCCTGCTGCTCCATGTATTCGACCGCCGCCACATAGACGAAGGTCAACAGCGCCAGCGCGGAAGCGCCGAAGGCGAAGCCGTAGGCGAGGGTGAGACGGAAGACCGAGGATCTAAGCAGCCTTGTCCTTGTCCGGCGCGCGGAGGCTGTAGCCGGCGCCGCGGACGGTCTGGATGAGAGGGAAGTCGAAGCCACGGTCGATCTTCTGCCTCAACCGGCTGATGTGGACGTCGATCACGTTGGTCTGCGGATCGAAGCGGTAATCCCAGACCTTCTCCAAGAGCATGGTGCGGGTCATCACCTGGCCGGCGTGGCGCAGCAGCACTTCCAGGATCTTGAACTCCCGCGGCTGCAGCTCGATCTCGCGGCCGGCCCGCTCGACCCGCCGGGCCAAGAGATCCATCGTCAGGTCGGCATAGCGCAAGACCGTCTCGCGCGGATCGACCGCCTCGCTCTGGCGCCGCCGCAACAAGGCCTCGATCCGGGCCAGGAGCTCGCTGAAGGCGTAGGGTTTGACGAGATAGTCGTCGCCGCCGGCCTTGAGACCCTTGACCCGGTCGTCGACCTCGCCCAGGGCCGAGAGGAACAAGACCGGCGCCCGGTTGCCGGTCGCGCGCAAGGTGCGCACGAGCGACAGCCCGTCGAGGCCGGGCAGCATGCGGTCGACGATCAAGACGTCGTGCGCCTCGGTGGCGGCCATCAACAGGCCGTCCTTGCCGGTGTGCGCGACGTCGACCGTGTAGCCGCTCTCGGCCAGGCCCTTGGCCATGTAGGCCGCGGCGTCCTTGTCGTCCTCGATGATCAGGATCCGCATGGAGCTGCCTCTTCGTGGATCGGGCCCGATGCGCCCGAGCGGAGCCGGGGCGACCGCGCCTCGCGGCCGCCCCGCTCGGTTCGTACCCTCAGGAAACCGCCAAGGGGATCGCGACGAAGCGCTGCTCGCCCTCGCGCCACAGCTGGAGCAACACGCTCTTGCGGCCCTCGTTGGCGACCTTCTTGACCACGTCCGCGACCTCGCGCGGCGAGCGCACGGCCTTACCGGCCACGGCCGTGATCACGTCGCCCTCCTGCACGCCCTTCTCGGCGGCCGGCCCGTCCGGATCGACCTCGCGCACGAGGACGCCCTGGACACCGGGCTCGATCCCGTAGCGCTCGCGCAGCTCGGGGGTGAGTGCGGCGAGCTGGAGTCCGAGCCGCGGCTGGCCCTTGGCCGCTTCCGCGGGCTCGGCGCGCGCGACCTGCTCGTTGCCGGGCTGGCGGCCGATCTCGACCGTGAGCGTCTTCTCGCGACCGTCGGCGAAGACGGTAACACTCGCCTTGCTGCCGGGGGCGACGGCGGCCACCGCGCGGGTGAGCGTGCGCAGCCGGTCGATCGTGATGCCGTTGAACTCGCGGATCACCCAGCCGGCCTCGATACCGGCCTTGTCCGCCGGGCTGCCGGGCTCGACCCGGGCCACGAGGGCACCTCTGGTGTCGGGCAGGCCCAGGCTCTTGGCGAGATCCTCGTCCAGAGGCTGGATCGAGACGCCGAGCCAGCCGCGCTCGATCGTGCCTTTCTCGATGAGCTGGGCCGCGATCTGCTTGGCGGTATTGGCCGAGATCGCGAAGCCGATGCCGATGTTGCCGCCCGAGGGCGAGACGATGATGCTGTTGACCCCGACCACCTCGCCGTCGAGGTTGAAGGTCGGGCCACCCGAATTGCCGCGGTTGATGGGCGCGTCGATCTGGATGAAATCGTCGTAGGGGCTGGCACCGAGCTCGCGGCCGGTCGAGGAGACGATACCGGCCGTGACCGTGCCGCCGAGGCCGAACGGATTGCCGACCGCGATCACCTTGTCGCCGACGCGGACCTTCGAGCTGTCGCCGAACTCGACCCAGGTGACCGGACCCTTGGGCTGGACCTCGAGGACGGCGAGATCGGTGCGCTCGTCGACGCCCACGATCCGGGCCGGCAGCCGGGTGCCGTCCTGGAGGGTGACGCTCACCTTCTCCGCCCCGGCCACGACGTGCGCGTTGGTCAGGATGTGGCCCTTGGCGTCGATGAAGAAGCCCGAGCCCTCGCCGCGAGCGCGAAAGCGCGGCGGCTGGCGCTCGGGGGCGGGCATCGGCATGCCGAAGAAGCGCTCGAAGAAGCGGCGCATGTCGGGATCGGCGAAGGGCGGCGGCACCGGGGCGGCGCGCTCGGTCCGTTCGACCTGGACGTTGACGACCGCAGGCAGGAGCTTCTCGACCAGCTCGGCATAGGAGCGCTCGAGCTCGGCGCGCGCGATCCGGCCTTTGACCTCCTGGGTCGCCGAACCGGGGGCGGCGAAGGCGGGAGCGGCGAGGGCCAGAAGCGAAACGAGCCCGAGCGTGGCAGCCGCGTGCAGGCTCGCCGGCCGAGCGGGCGAACACCGTTTCGACATCGTGTGGAAACCTCCATGGTCGGCGCGACGCGGCACGAACGAAGCCGCGTGACCCGACCATCATATAGTTCATGAAACTGGCCGCTGCTTGTCTCGGGCGTGACATCTGCGTTAACGCCGGCGCGGGCAGCGCGAGGCGGGGGTGGGCATGCGGGTGGCGGCCTGGGCGGCGCCGGTCGAGCCAGAGGCGGAGGAGAAGCGGCTCGAGCGGTTGGCGCGGACGGCTGCCGCGGCCGCCGCCGAGGGGGCCCGGCTCCTGGTGCTGCCGGAAGAAGGCGCGCTGGCGCCGTCCCCGCAGGGAGCGCCTTCGCGTGCGGCGGAGCCCTCCGACGGCCCCCTCGCCCGCGCGCTCGCGGCGATCGCGCGGGCGCACCGGATCGCGCTTCTCGCGGGCTATCGCGAGGCCTGTTCGGGCCGGGTCTACAGTGCCGCTCTCTTGATCGACGCCGAGGGGATCGGGCTCGCCAATTATCGCCGCACGCACCTGACCGCGGCCGAGCGCACGGCCGGGCTCGCGGCCGGGGCCTGGCTGTCGGTGGCAGCGCTCGCCGGCCACCGGCTCGGGATCCTGATCGGTGCCGATCTGCACGTTCCCGAGGTAGCCCGCGCACTCGTGCTCTCGGGGGCGGAGGCGCTGTGCGTGCTGGGCGCCCGGGCGCCGCAGCGGGCGAGCCTGCTCGAGCCGCTTCTGGCGGCACGGGCGATCGAGAACGGTGTGCCCGTCGTCCATGCCGGCTGGGCCACGGCCGATGGGGTGGGCGCGCGCATCCTCGCACCCGACGGCGCGGTCCGCGCGCAGGCGCGCGAACCGGGCGGGCTCGCGATCGCGACGCTCGATCCGCCGGAACGGCTGCGCGCGGGGTTGGCGGAGCGGCGGCCGCGGCTCTATGTGAGCCTCGTGGCCGAGGAGGATTAGAACGACGCGCGCCGGCAACCGGGAGGAGAGCCCGTGAAGACGATCCTCGCGCATCTCGAGACCGGTCCGGGCCTCGACTCGGTGCTGCGCTGTGCGCTCCTGGTCGCTCGCCGGTTCGATTCCTACATCGAGGGCTTGCATCTGCGGCCGGGCCAGCCCGACGTGATCGCGGCCGGTGCCGACGGGTTCGTGGCCGCCGCCCCCGATCTCGTGGCCGGCTTCGAGCGCGAGGCGCGCGAGCGGGCGGAGCGGGCGCGGGCCGCGTTCGAGGAGTTCATGAGGGCGGCGGGCGTGCCGCCGGCCGCCGACGGCAGCTCGGGCTTGTGCGCGCGAGCCCGGATCGAGCAGGCGGGCCAGCTCGCGCTGGGCTCGCTCGGTCGGGTGTTCGACCTGATCGTGGTCGGCCGGCCGCAGCGCGATTCGATCACCCCCAGCATGGCGGCGCTCGAGGCGGCCCTGTTCGAGGCCGGTCGGCTCTTGCTCGTGGCCCCTCCCGAGCCGCCGGCGGCGTTCGGCGCGCATGTCGTGATCGCCTGGAACCAGTCGACCGAGACCGCGCGCACCGTGGCCTTTTCGATGCCGTTCCTGTTGCGCGCCGAGAGGGTCACGGTCTTGACCGTGACCGGGGCCACCGTGCCCGGCCCCACGGGCGAGGAGCTCGCCGCCAATCTCCGCCGCCACGGCCTCGCCTGCAGTGCCGTCGAGCGCGATCCCGGCAACCGGCCGACCGGCCAGGCGATGCTCGACGAAGCGGCGGCGCTCGGCGGCGACCTCTTGGTCAAGGGCGCCTACACGCAGAGCCGGCTGCGGCAGATGATCTTCGGCGGCGCCACCAGCCACATCCTGGCCAACGCCCGCCTCCCCGTGCTCATGGCCCATTGAGGCCCGCGACCGTCTCCCTTTCGCCGCGCCCCCGCGATTGACGACCGCCGCGCGCCGCGGGAGATCGTACCCCGAGGCGGCCGCCGAACGGCACCTTCAGCGCGGAGGAAACGGGCATGTCGGCTGGGCTCGGCCGGGCGACCGGCATCGCGCGCGGCCTGTGGCGATCGGCGTTGGTCGCCACGGGCGTCCTCGCCGCCGCGGCCGCGCAGCGTGTCGACCGCACTCGCGATCCGACGGAGCGGCACGAGCGGCTGGTCGGCGGGGGTGTGCAGACGCGGTACCGCCCGCAACAGGCCTTGCAGATAAGGGTGTTGCGGTCGGCCGAGGAGGGTGCGCATCGGCCCGCGCTCCATCACCCGGCCGCGGTAGAGCACGACCATGTAATCGGCGATGTTGGCGACCACGCCGAGATCGTGGGTGATGAAGAGGATCGCGATCCCGAGCTCCTTTTGCAGATCCGCCATGAGCTTGAGGATCTGGGCTTGGATCGTGACGTCGAGCGCGGTCGTAGGCTCGTCCGCGATCAACAAGGCCGGCTCGCACACCAGCGCCATCGCGATCATCGCCCGCTGGCGCAAGCCACCGGAAAGCTCGAAGGGGTAGCTCTTGTAGGCCCGCTCGGGGTCGGGAAAGCCGACCTTGCCCAGCATCTCGAGCGTGCGGGCGCGGATCTCCTCGCGGCTCGCCCGGCGATGCAGGGCGTAGGCCTCGCCCACCTGGTCGCCGATCGTGTGCAGGGGCGAGAGCGAGCTCATCGGCTCTTGGAAGATGATCGACATCCGCGCCCCGCGGATCCGTCGCCGCGCGGGTGCGTCCGGGTCGAGCGCGGCGAGGTCGACCGTCCGCCCGTCGCCCGCAGGGTCGGTGAACAGGATCCGGCCGGCGGTGATCGCCGCGGTGCGCGGCAGGATCCCCATGATCGCCTGGCTCACCACGGTCTTGCCGGAGCCCGATTCGCCGACGAGTGCCACGGTCCGGCCCACGGGCACGTCGAAGGACACCCCGCGGACCGCCTCGACCGTGCCCTCCTCGGCGCGGAACGCGATCGCGAGATCGCGCACCGCCAAGAGCGTCGTCATCCCACCCCCTGAACCAGGCGTTCGACCGGCATCAAACGGGCTCGGGGATGGTCGCGCAAGACGCGCAACAGCTGCTCGAGCTCCTGCCAGGCCGGCTCCTCGGTCACGAGATGGTGGGTGACGAGCCCGATCGGCCGGTCGGCCGCGGCGATCCGCAGGGCCAACCGTCGGCCGAGCTCGGCGAGCCCCAGCCAACGTCGGCCACCGCGCCAGTCGATCGGGTCGACGTGCACGTCGAGCCGAGCGAGCCCCGCCGGCATCGGCCCGAGATCGCCTTCGTCCCAGATCGACAAGACGCGAAAGCCCAGACCCGGCAGCATCGCGACGACGTCCGGGGCGATCCGGTTCCAGGGCGGGACCAGGACCGGCAGCGAACGCCCCCCGAACGCCCCCTCAAGCCGGCGGGCGCCCTCGCCGAGGAGGGCTGCGAGCTCGCGCCGATCGGCACCACCGCCGAGCTCGATCTTCCGCTCGCCCGCTAGGGCCCGGTCGGCGTGCGCCCAGCCGTGCTGCAACACGGCCGCACCCGGGGTGGCGAGGATCGCCGCCGCCACCGCGGGCTCGAGCCAGGCCGGCACGACCGCGAGCGCCACGGGCAGGTCGAGCTCGCGGGCGAGGCCGAGCAGCCGGTCGAGCCGGGGATGGGCACGGCCGGCATCGTCGTCGCGCCACCACAAACGCACGGGCTCCGGCCGCCGGTCCAGCGCATCGAGCAGGGCTGCGAGCTCAGCTCCGGTCGGCACGCGCGAGCTCCGACAACAGCTCGGCCGAGCGGGCGAGCCCGTCGAGCCGGACCGCCTCGCGCGGTGGCGGCGGAGCCGCGAGGGCTCGCGCGACCGCATCCGCGAGCCGCTCGCCGTCGAGCTCGCGCTCGGGAAGATGCCGGGCGAGGCCGCGCGCAGCGAGCATCTCGGCACGTCGGGTCTGCTCGTCCTCGCTCGCGCTCGCGAACGGCACCAGCACCATCCGAGTACCGCCGGCGAGTGCTTCGACGACCGTGTTGTAGCCGGCCTGCGAGACCGAGACGGCGGCCGCTGCGATCAGCAAAGCGAGATCCTCGCGCTGTCGCTCGACCGTTGCGTGCGCCGGGGCGTCGCGCGCCAGGGCCGCGAAGGCTGCGCCGGGCAGACCCGTCCCGGTCACGATCCGCCACGGACGGTCGCTCAGAAGCCGCGCGGCCGCGATCGCGGCCCGGCAGAGCCGCTCGCCCACCGCCCCGCCGCCCGCCGAGACGAGGATCTCGCGGCGTGCCTCGAGCGGCACCGGCGCGAGCGCCGGGGCGAGATAGCCCGTGTGCTCGAGCCGCGCGCCTAGCCGCTCGGCCAAGGGAAAGCTCGCGGCGAACGGCACGAGCGTCGGATCGCCGTGGACCAGGATCCGTTCGAGCCCGGCAGCGAGCGCCACCATGCGCTCGTATTTCGCGGGGTCCGCCTTGGCCACGAGCACATCGCGCACCGAGCCCGCCACCTTGGCCCCGCGCGCCCGCGCCGCCTCGACCAAGGCCAGGACTTCGGCCGTGAAGGCCGAGCGCCCGAACGGCCAGTGCTCGATCACGAGAAGGTCGGGGTCGTGGGCGCGCAGGGCGGCCAACAACATCGTTCGGCGCTCGGCCCAGTGCGCCGCGTCGACCGCCTCGCCCTGCGCCGTCACGAGGCGTGCGAAGTCCGGGTCGGCGGTGCGGATCGGCGGCAACTGGACGAACTCGACGTCGGGGTGCACCGGGAATCGAGCGGGCGGGCCACCCGAGGCGACCAGCACCCGGCTGCCGCGATCGGCGAGGGCCGCGGCGAGCAGGAGGGCGCGGCGCAGGTGGCCGGTGCCCAAAAGGTGCTGGACCCAGAAGAAAGCGCGCGGGCCGCTCATCGTCCCGGGTCGACGAGCGGCCAGAGGGAGGCCGAGCGCGCGCGGCCGTCGGGCTCGAGCTCGAGCAGGAGCGCCATCGGACCCTTGAGCGGCAGGGGCGGCTTGCCGCGCATGTCCCAGCCCGAGGCGAGCGCATAAGCCGCCCGGATCACGCCCTTGTGGGTGATCGCCAGATGCGCGCCGCCCGCGGCCGCGACCCGTGCGAGGAAGGGTGCGATCCGTGCCGCCACGGTGCGCGGGCTCTCCCCGCCCGGCGCGGCGAGATCGAGCCCCATCGCCTCGAGCGCCGAGACCCGCTCGGCATCCTCGGCCCGCAGCTCGGAAAGCGTACGGCCCTCCCACATCCCCCAGCTCATCTCGACGAGCTCGGGGGCGACCTCGGCATCGTGCCGGCCGAGCAGTGCCGCGGTCTCGCGCGCGCGCAGCATCGGGCTGGTCCAGGCGCGGGCGGCCGAGGTCCAAGCCGGCAGCCGCCAGCTCGCGATCTCGGCCCGGCCCTCGGGGGCGAGCGGGGTGTCGGTCCGGCCCTGCAGCCGCCGCTCGAGGTTCCACACCGTGGCGGCGTGGCGGAGCAGGCAGAGCCGGGTCATGAAGCGATCCGACGGCGCGCCGCGTGCCGCGCCCAGGCCAGCGCCAGCGCCGCCTCGAGTCGGACGCCCGCTACCGGTCGATCGTGCTCGGCCGCGACCCGGGCGGCGGCGGCGCGGCCGAGGGCCAGGCGCCGTGTCGGCTCGCCGAGCAGAGCGGCCACGGCCTCCGCGAACGCCTCGGGATCGTGCGCGGGCACGAGGAGGCCGGTCTCGCCGTGGGCCACCACCGCCGCGACCCCGCCCTCGGCACCGGCCACCACGGGTAGGCCCGCCGCTTGCGCTTCGAGCAGCGCCATGCCGTACGCTTCCCCGACCGCCGGCCAACAGAAGAGATCGGCTGCGGCGTAGAGGCCGGGGAGCTCCTCGAGCGGCAGCGCACCCAGAAGCCGCAGACGCTCGCCGCAGGCACGGCGCAGCTCTGGCTCGATCGTCGGGCGGGCCGGCCCGTCGCCGGCGACGAGCAGGGCCCAGGGGCGATCGGCGAGGCGGGCGAGCGCGGCGGCGAGCAGCTCGTAGGACCGGCGCTTGACATCCGCGCGCATCATCGCGACCGCGAGCAGCCAGGGGACGGTCGCATCGAGCCCGAGCCTGCGAGCCAGTGCGGCGCGATACTCGGTGCGCGCCGATGCCGCGATGCGGAACGGGCCGGCGTCGAGAAACGGCGGAAAGAGACGAACCGCATCGGCGTCGAGCCCCGCTTCCAAGAGCCCCCGACGATCCCGCTCGGTCATGGCGAGCACGAGATCGGCGCGGGCGAGGGCGGCGAGGCTCGCCGCGTGGCCGAGCGCCCAGGGCCCCTCCGCTCGGCGCCGGCTCGCCGACCCCTCGACGACGAGATAGGGCAGACCGAGCCGCTCGACGATCGGCGGACCGAGATGGTCCGGCGCCTTGTGGTAGAGATGGTAGGTGAGCCAGAGCTCGGGACGCGGCAGCCGCTCCGCTGCGATCCGGCGCAAGAGCCGCTCGGCCAGGCGCGCCCCGAGCCGGGCGAGCCGTCGCTGCCGCTCGGGGTCGCCGGTGCGATCGTACGAACGGAACCGGCCGGCCGGAACGACCGTGTGGCCGCTCAGGGCGAGCAACGACAAGAGCGCGCGTGCCATCGCCCGATCGCCCGACGGCACCGGGTGATCCGGTGGCTTCAACGGTGCGTGGAAGGCGATGCGCATGCGGTCGCCAAAGCCGGGGCGGCGGCTTCCCTGCTCGCCCGCGCGAGCCGGGCGGCGAGCCGGTCGATGCCGGCCTCGCCCGAAAAGCGCGCGACCACGAGCCGGCGGCCGGCGGCGCCGAGCCGGGTCCGCAGCGCGGGATCGCGGGCGAGGCGGAGGATCGCGCAAGCGAGCGCGTCGGCATCGTCGGGCGGGACCAGGAGCCCCGTGCTTTCGTCCTCGACCGCCTCGGGGATCGCCGAAATCGGCGTGGCGATCACCGGCAGGGCAGTCGCCATCGCTTCGAGCAGCGCGTTCGGCAGCCCGTCGCGATCGCCGTCGGGCGCGACCCGCGCCGGCAGGCAGAAGAGATCGGCCGCGTGCAGCCGCGCGATCACCCGATCCTGCGGCTGGCCGCCGTGCCAGCGGACCCGCTCGGCGATCCCGAGCCGCACCGCCTGCGCGCGCAACGGTTCGAGTAAGGGCCCGGCGCCGATGTGGTCGAGCCGCCAGGCGAGTGCGGCGGGGAGCCGCGCCAGCGCCTCGAGCAGCGTGTCGAGCCCCTTCTTCGGCATGGCGCGCGCGACCGCGAGAATCCGCACGGGATCGGCGGGATCGCTGCCGTCGCGGGCGGGACGGGCCGGCTCGGGCGGGGCGAAGCGGTCGATGTCGACCCCGTGATAGAGGAGCTCGATCTCGGCCTCCGGTGCGAGAGCCCGCAAATGATCGAGGTTGGCGCGGGTGCAGGTCACGGTGAAGACCGCCGCGCGCAGCTTCTGCACCTTCTCGCGTTCGGGTGTCGTCCAGACGTCCTTGGCGTGCGCCGAGATCGAAAAATCGCATCCGGTCAGGAGCGCGGCGTAGCGCGCGACCGAACAGGGCGTGTGGAGGAAATGCGCGTGCAGGTGGCGCACGCTCCGGGGCAGCTCGGCGGCGAGCACGAGCGCCTGGCCGAAGCGGCGGCCGCGATTGGGCGTCGGATCGTGGACGAGATCGGCGAGCCAGGTGCGGAAGGCGCGCCAGAAGCCCGGCATGCTCAGCGCACGGGCGAGCCCGCTCAGGACGCGGAGCGGCTCCTGGTAGAGATATTCGGGCAGATAGAGGACCGCGGCGCGCAGCCGATCGTGGTCGGGATGACGCGCCGTGTCGGTCGGGTGACGCAAGGAGACGAGCAGGAAGGAAAGCCCGCGCGCCTCGAGGGCGACGAGCTCGGCGGCGATGAAGGTCTCCGACAGCCGCGGCCAGCCCTTGACCAGGACGGCGAGCGCGGGCTCGGGCGACGGCTGGGGTTCAGGCGACGGCGCGGGCAAGGCGGCGGCGGCCGGCTCGTTGCGGCCGGGAGAGATCGAGCCAAGGTGCGGCCAGATCGGCGATCCGGTCGAGGCCCGTGAGCATGCGCGCGCGCAGTGGTCCGGGCGCGACCGGTGCGTGCGGCAGGGCCCGCAGCGCCATCGCCAAAAGCGCCGGATCGCGCTCGCCCTCGGCCGGCAGCATCCGCACGAGCCCCGCTGCCTGGGCGCGTTCGGCGCGGATGAACTGCTCGAGGCGCGGCTCGGTGCGCGGCACGATGAGCGCCGGTTTGCCGAAGGAGAGGATCTCGCAGAAGGTGTTGTAGCCGCCCATCGCGACCACACCCGCGGCGCGTTCGAACAAGGGCTCGACGCGGGCTTCGAAGGTGATCGCCCGCAACCGCGGATCGCGCGCGACCCGCTCCTGGAACTGGGCCCGCTGCTCGGCCGGGAGGAAGGGGCCGAACAGGATCACGGCCGGATGCGGCAGCTCGCGATCGGCTTCGTAGGCGCGCAAGACCCAATCGACGAGCTCGCCGCCGTCGCCGCCGCCGCCGGTGGTGACCAGGAGGAACGGTTCGGCGGGCAACAGATGGACCGCGTCCGAACCGACCTCCTCGGGGACCGAGCGGCGCAGATATCCGGTGAACCGGATCTTGTGGGCCACCACCCGCAGTCCCGGGATTTCGCGCAAGGGGTCGAACAGCTCGGGCAGGCCGTACACCCAGATCTCGTCGTAGAGCCGGTCGAGCTCGGGAAACACGCCCTTGCGCTCCCATTCCTCGATCAGGCTCTGCGGCTCGTCCATGACGTCGCGCAAGCCGAGCACGCAGCGCACGCCGCGGGCCCGCATCGCTTCCAGCGCCGGCTTGACCTCGCCGCGCAGCCCGAGCGGCTCTTTGTCGACCAGGAAGAGGTGCGGTGCGAAGATCTCGGCGGTGTGCTCGATGATCGAGCTGCGCATCGCCAGCGTCGTCTCGATGTCGACGTGCAGCTTGAGGGAGGTGTACTCGCCGTTCCTGAGCTTGATCACCCCGGGCACGCGCACGAAGTCCACGCGGCTTTTGAAGTCGAAGCTGCCGATGATCGGCGAGCCCGAGAGGATCAACACCGAGAGATGCCGGAATCGCTCGACCAGATCGTGCGCGATCGCACGGCAGCGCCGCAGATGGCCGAGGCCGAACGTGTCGTGGCTGTAGATCAAGAGACGGCTGCCCGACATGCGGAACCGGCCCCGCGGCGCTTCCCGGGACCGCTTATGGCAGAACCAGGGCGACGCGGAAATGCCGGCCCGGCGACAGTGGCGCGGCGATCGTCAACCCGTCGCGGTCGGGCCCCCGGCCGCGGGCGGCTCCAGGGTGTAGCCGAGCCCGGCGAGGTCGAGCCCCGTCGAGGCCGCGAGCCGGCGATTGTCCTCGGCCACGAGCCGGCCGATGTCGACCCGGATCGCTTCGGGCAGCGCGATGCGCACGGGCGGCCCTTGGTGCATCGGCATCCGCCTCGCCCATTTGCGCACCAGCCGGCGCGGCAAGAGGTGCCCGAAGCGCCGCCAGAAATCGAAATAGGTCTGCGACATGGCGGCGTTCTCGCGCTTGCCCGCGAGCAGCCGCGCGAAGGGTTCGGGGGCGACGCCCAGGGCTTGCGCGCAAGCGTGTGCGAAGGCCGCGGGCTCGCGTCGCAGGAGCTCGAACGGGACGACGTGCACCCGCTCGCGGCCGAAGAGCTCGATATAGGCCTCGATCGTGCGGGCGTAGCGCAGATCGTCGAGGATCGAGCGGTGCGGCTCGCGCCGCTCGCTCCAGTACCACTCCTCGAACGGGATCCAGGCCTTGCGCTTGATGCGCACGCGCAGCTTGGTGAGATACCAGGAAGTGACGAGCTCCTCCTGCCGGCGGATCGTGAACAGGATGCGCGCTTGCGGGAAGAGCCGCACGAGCCGGTCGGCGACGAGGCCGCGATCCTTGGACTCGTGCAGGGCGAAATTCTCGTAGGAGACGAGCAGGAGCCGCTCCGGCGGGGCCGCGGCCGCGGCCTGCGCGAAGACCTCGGCCACCCGCTCGGCCTCGAAGAGCGTGCTGTCGGCCTGGCAGAGATGGCGGATCGCCCATTCGAGCTCGGCTGTGGGCGCCGGCAGGCCGAGAAAGGCGATCTCCGGGTGGTGCGGAAAGACGTGCCGCTGCAGGGTCGAGGTCGCGGTCTTGACGAAGCCCGGATGGATCGCGACCCGCCGCTCGCTCGCCACGGCCGGCCCGCTCATCCGCGATAACCCCAGGCCGGGTCGAGCGTCTCGCGCACGAGCCGATCGAGTTCGGCCGCCTGCTCGGGCGTGAACCGGCGGCGCCAATCGCCGAGGCTGCCTTCCCGCACCTTGAAGCGCGCCTCTTCTTCCCCCTGCTCCTCCCCCGCATCGCGCGCATCGCCGGTGGCGCCGAGCCTGCCGGACGCGAAAAAACCGCTTCGTTCCTTCTCGCGCATGCTCTCGAGGCTCGCGAACGCGACCGCGGCCTCGAGGCGCTGGCGCGGATGCGCTTCGCCCAAGAAGCGGGTGATCCGGTCGAGCTCGCCCGGGGTGTCGGCACGCAGATCCTCGTAGCGCAGGCTGGTCGCCCGCGGCAGGGTTCGTAGGTCCTGCCGCCAGCGATTGTAGAAGCGGATCACGCGCGGCACGCCGAGCCGCGGATCGGTGGCGAAGGCGAAGAGATCGAGCGCCTTGGCGCCCGCCGGGATGCCCTTGCGGGCGAGCTCGGCTGCCGATGCGCGATGCCGGATGTGGTACCAGAACGAGACGGCGACGTCGCGCGGATCTCGGACCAGCACGAGAACGCGCTGGTCGGGCCGCGGCACGAGATCACCCGTCTCGGGCGGAAAGCGCGTGTCGCGGGCGAAGTGCACGGCCGGGATCGCCGGCACGAGCTGCTTGAAGTTGTCGCCGCGCACGAGCTCCCGGGCCGGCACACCGTGCTCGAGGTGCCAGAGATGCGAGAGCAGCACCCGCAGCCAGGTCCGCCCGCTCTTGGTGTGGGAGACCACGAGCAGATCGGCCGTCGCGAACATCGCGGCCCGCTTGGCGCGCCAGCGCCGGGCCTGGCGCCAGGCCTCGAGGCGAGCGAGGATCGGGATCACGCGGCCGGCAGCTCCTGCCCGGCGCCGGACGGCATATCGTAGCGGCCGAGATAACGGCGATGGAGCTCGGGCCCGAGCCGTGCCAGCAGGAACGCGCGCAGCCGGGCGCGCGTCTCGTCGTCGAGTCGGCGGGCGTGGCGGCCGAAGTCGAGCGGATCGTCGGCGGTCTGCGGAGCGTCGGGGCCCTGCGCATAGAGTGCCAGCGAGCGTCGGCGATGGGCTTCGAGGTCGAAGGTCGAAAGATCGTGGGGAATACCCAGGAAGCGCAAGATCCGGCTGATCTCGCCGGTCCCCACCATCAGATCCTCATAGTAGACGAGCAGCTTGTCGCGCCGGCAGCGATCGAAGATCGCGATGTTCGAGGCGTAGCCGCGCAAGGCTTCGGGGTCGAGCGCGCGCACCCTGACATACAGGTCGAAGGGGTTGCGAACCAGCAGGACGACGCGTCGGTTCGCGATCAGACGTCGGATCTCCCATTCCTTGCGGATGGTCTCGACGAGGGGGATGGACAGCCCGAGTGGGCGTCGTCTCGCGGCGCCGCCGAGCCGGTTTTCGCTGTGCGCTCGGAGACTCGGCCGATCGCGCTTGTCGAGAAAATGCGCGCGATCGATGATCGGCTCGCCCTCGTGGACCAGCAGGCGTCGTTCGCTGCCCGGGGTCGGGCGGCCCGAGAAATGCTCGATGCAGTAGCGGACCCAATTCGAGCCGCTCTTCGGGAACGAGCAGAGCAGGATCTTCTCGCTCATCGATGCGTCGGTTTGCTTGGGCCCGGACGCGCGGTGCATCGCGCAGCGCGCCGGCCTTGTCGAGAGGCTGTCGCCGAAAAGGCACAGCCGCTCGGGGACCGTTGCGGGCTGCGACCCCGCGACCCTTTGTCTGGCCGAGCAGGGCTCCCTATCTGACGCGCGCTGTCGGCACGGCGCCGGGCCAAGGAACCGAGGATCGGATCTCGACTGGCATGGTACAGCCCCTGTTCTCGCTCGACAATCTGAAGCTCCGCTACGAGCCGTTCCCGATCGGCCTCGCCAAGCCCATCATGAGCGAGGCGCAGTATCGGCGCTTCCTCGATGCCTGGCCGCCGGTCGAGCTCTTCCAGTACCTGCCGAAGGTGGGTCACAAATACTCGCTTTCGAAAAAATACAATCCGAAGCAGTATCACGATTGGGTGCAGAGCCACGACGTTTGGCGCGAGTTCCGGGACTGGATCGAGTCCGACGATTTCGTCTGGGGGGTCCTCGACGAGCTCAAAGAGCGCCACATCGATCTCGGCTTCAAGAAAATCTCGAGCGCCGGTCGTCTCAAGCGAAACCTCAAGAACCTCGTGCGCGGCACGTGGTGGAAGGCCCCGGCCAAGCTGTCTGCGCGGTTCGAGTTCTCGATGTTGCCGGCCGATGGTGGCTGTGTCACGCCGCACACCGACAACCCCGACAAGATCGTGACGATGGTCGTCTCGATGGCCCGCGAGGGCGAATGGATGCCGGCCTACGGCGGCGGCACCGAGGTCAATCGTCACCGCAATCCCGAGCTCAGCTTCAATCGAATGAACGACAAGGCCGAGTTCGAGGACATGGAGACACTTGAGACCTTCGAGTTCGAACCCAATCAGTGCGTGCTGTTCGTCAAGACCTTCAACTCTTGGCACTGCGTGCGACCGATGCACGGGCCCAAGGGGGCGATGCGCCGCACGCTGACCATCAACATCGAGACTAACCACTGAGCCCCTTCGCGCTATCCCCGCTCGCACGTATCGTCGAACAAGCCCAGGCCTGGCGCCGGCTGCGGCGGCGCACGCCCAAACGGCTGTCCAAGCTCGCATCCGCCGACGTGATCTTTCTGTCCCCAGCCAAAGCTGGGCGCACCTGGGTGCGCGTGCGGATGGGCTTGCCCTTCGTGATCGAGAGCATGAACCGCTGGGCTCGAGAGCGGGCGGCGATGCCGCGCACCTTGCTTGTGCGCTACGAGGACCTGCGCGCCGAGCCGGTCCGCGAGCTGGGAAAGCTCGCCGGCTTTCTCGGCCTGCCCGCGAGCGAGAGGGAACTGGTCGCTGCCGTGGAATATGCCGGCTTCGAGCGTCTGCAGGCTCGGGAGGTCGGCGGGTTCTTCGATCGCGCGATTCTTCGACCGGCCGATCCGACCGATCCCCGCACCTTCAAGGTCCGCCGCGGCGAGGTCGGCGGGTACCGCAACGACTTCGCTCCGGAGGAAATCGTCGTTCTCGACCGGCTGGTGGACGAACGCCTCGTGGGTGGCTACGGCTACACGTCGACCGAGCGGCGAACGGGGGGACGACCGGTCGGCTCGGTGTAGCCGAAGCTCGCCGCGATCGCTGCGGTTCTCGGGGGTAGACGAACCTCCCCCAGTTCCCGTTGCCACGCTGTCGCACGCGTTCGATCGATGCCTGCGAAGCCGCGGATCTTCTCGTCGCCGACATGCCATCGCAGCGGATCGGGCAGGTTCCGCTCCGGTGCGAGCATCCGCGGATGAGGCTCCAGGCCGAGCATGGCGCAGATCCGGGCCATTTCGGTCTCGGGCGACAGGAGAAGATCTTCGGAGCGCAGGGTGATCTGCCGCGAGGGCGGCACGGTCGCGAGAAAGCTGCCGACCCGCTCGTGGACGTCGGTCCAACGCGCGAGGGCGCGGGCGATCCGTCGGTTGCGTTCGAGGCTGAGGAGCAGGCGCGTGCGCGCCGCGCTCAGGGGCCACGGCCAGGATCCGCTGGCGTTCCGGATGCGCCGTGCTTCGCGATCCAGCCATGAGGCCGCGACGGCGAGCGGATGGCGCAGAAGCCTC
>JANWZN010000004.1 GCA_025054575.1 Geminicoccaceae bacterium
GCTCGTGGCCATGCCGCTGTACCACAAGAACGCCATGGCCGGGGCGGTCAAGCCGCGACTCGCCTCGGGCGGCTCGATCGTGCTGCTGCCCGGCTTCGCCGCCCCGAGCTACCTCGAGGCGCTCGCCCGCTACCGCTGCACCCATCTCACGGGCGTGCCGACGCTTTTCGCCCGCATCCTCGAGGAGCGCGAGCTCCTCGGCCGGCTCGACCTCTCCTGCGTGCGGGCCGTGGCGGTCGGTTCCGCGCCCGTGCCGGACGCGCTTTTCGAGGCCATCTGCCGGCAGTTCCCGAACGCCTTCGTGCATCAGTCCTACGGCCTCACCGAGGGCGGTCCGGTGATGCTCGGCCCGCCCATCGACGGGCGGCCGATCCCGGTCGGCAGCTGCGGCGTGCCCTGGCCCGAGGGCGAGGTGCGTCTGGTCGGGGCCGATGGTCGGCCGGGTGACCTGGGCGAACTCTGGGTGAAAAATCCCGGGGTGACGCCCGGCTATCGCAACCTGCCGGAGATCGACCGCGAGCGCATCGTCGAGGGGTGGCTCAGGACCGGCGATCTCTTCCGCCGCGACGCCAGTGGCTTCTACTATTTCATGGGCCGCACCGACGACATGTTCGTCTGCGGCGGCGAGAACGTCTACCCGATCGAGGTCGAGAGCCTGCTCCTGCGCCACCCGGCGGTGAGCGAGGCCTGCGTCGTGCCGGTGCCCTACCGCGACAAGGGCGAGGCCCCGGCGGCCATGGTCGCGCTCAAGAAGGGCGCGCGCGCCGACGAGGCCGAGCTGAAGCGGCATTGCCTCGCGCACGGCCCGGCTTACGCTCACCCGCGGCGGGTGGAGATCGTCGACGCGCTGCCCTTGACCGGGGCGCGCAAGATCGACCGGCAGGCGATCGCCGCCCGCCTGCGGGCGCTCTGTGCCGACCTGGCGGCGACCCCAGGAGTCGATAGGGGACGATCGATGCGCAGCGTGGGCGAGCTCGATCATGTCGTGATCCTGGTCGACGACCTCGATGCAGCCGAGCGGCGCTTCGCCTCCTTGGGATTTCGACCCACGCCCCGCGGCCACCATTCGGCGCACATGGGGACAGCCAACACCACCGTCGTGCTGCCCGACCGGCGCACCTATTTCGAGCTCTTGACGGTTCGCGTGCCGACGCCCGCCAACGCCGCTCAGCGCGCCCGCCTCGCCCGTCGGCCGGGCCTGCATGGGCTCGCCTTCAAGACCACCGACGCCCGCTCGGCCGCGGCCGAGCTCGCCGCACTCGGGCTCGGCGACGGTGCCGCGGTCGACTTCGCCCGGGCGGTCGAGCTCGCCGACGGGCCGCGCGACGCCTGCTTTACCGTCGCCCGGCTGGGCGAGCAGGCGATCCCCGGGGCCTGGTGCTTCCTCTGCCAGCACCACACCCCCGACCTGGTCTGGCGGGCCGACCATCTCGACCAGCCGAACGACGCTCGTGCGCTCGTCGAGATCCTGGGTTGGGCCCCCGACCTCGATGCGCTCGAGGGGCCGTGGCGGCTCGTGTTCGGCGAGCGGGTGCGCCGGTCCGCCGATCGGCTCGAGGTGCACACCGGCACCGCTTCCGTCACCTTCTACGGCCCCGCGGAGCTCGCCCGCCGGCTGGGCGGAGCGGTCGACCGGCTCGATCCGGACGAGCCCGGCCTCGCCGCGATGGCCTTCGCGGTCGAGGATACGGCCCGAACCCGGGCGCTTCTCGAACGCAACGGGATCGCCGTGCTCGAGGGAGAGGGCGGCGCTGTCCTCGTGCCGGCCGCGGCGGCCTTCGGGGTGGCGATCGTATTCCGTCCGGCGGCGGCCGGCTGAGGCGAGGGAGACGAGCATGCTCAAGGGAGTGCTTCTCGGGGTGGCGACGCTGGCTCTGGGCGTCGTCGGCGCCGGTGCGGCCGTGGCCCAATCCTACAAGTGGCGGATGGCCACGATCGACACCGAGACCGGGGTCTATTTCGTCAACATCGCCAAGCCGTTCGCCGAGTGGGTGAAGCAACTCACCAACGGCCGCATGGTGATCGACCCGCTGCCGGCCGGCACGGTCGGCAACATCTTCAAGCTGCACGAGGCGGTCGAGGACGGGCTCGTCGAGATGGCCAACTGGCCGCCCTCTTTCCTCGGCACCGCCGATCCGACCAACGCCATGATCGCGGGCTTCCCGACCGGGCTCGGGGTCGATTCCTTCCTCGCCTGGATGTACGCGGGCGGCGGCCGCGAGCTCTGGGTGCAGCATCGGCGCGAGACCATGAAGATGCACGCGCTCGTGCTCGGCAGCGGGCCCTCGGAGTGGTTCGCCCACAGCCACGTGCCGATCCGCACCACCGACGACCTCAAGGGCGTCAAGTTCCGCACGCTCGGCAACTGGGCGGCCGTCATCCGAGACAAGTTCGGTGCGGCGCCCACCACCGTCCCCGGCGCCGAGATCTACGGGATGCTGGAGAAGAAGGCGATCGACGCCGCCGAGTACTCCATGCCAGCGGAAAACTGGGCCAAGGGCTACCACGAGATCGCGAAGTACGTGATCTATCCGGGCATCCACGCCCCGGCCTGGGCCTTCGAGGGCCTGATCCGCCTCGACACCTGGCAGAAGCTACCGCCCGAGATCCAGGTGGCGATGGAGGCGGCAGCACGGATCGTCACCCACGAGAGCGTCCTCAACATCATCAACGCCGACCTCGACGCGGTCGCGAAGCTCACCGGCGCCGGTCGCAATGAGATCATCCGTTTGTCCGACGACTTCCAGGCCAAGGCCCGCGAGGGCGCCCGCGCCTGGGCCATGGAGGCCGCCGCCAAGGCCAAGGCCGCCGGCAATCCCTGGCCGGAGAAGGTCGCCACCTCGATCTTCGCCTTCCAGGACCGCTGGATCGCCAACTCCAAATACCTCGTCGTCGACCATCGCGACTGACGGCGCGGACGGACCGGCCCCGGCCGGTCCGCCGCCAGCTCGGAGCGCGCCGCGATCGAACGCCTCCTCCTGAACCGCTTCCTGCCGGCGCTCGACCGGGTCGGACGAGTCCTGGCACTCGTCGCCATGGCGCTCGTCCTCGTCCTGATCGCGGTCATGATCGTCGAGGTCGTCGCCCGCCGCTTCTTCAACGCGCCGACCATCTGGGCGAACGACGTCACCTACATGACCAACGGTACGATCTTTCTGCTGGCCGCCGCCTGGACGCTTCGGCGCGACGCCCATGTTCGTATCGACTTCCTCTCCGCGCGCCTGCCGGCCCGCCTCCAGCACGCGATCAACCTGGCCTTCTACCTGCTGATCTTCCTGCCGGCGCTCTGGCTCACCTGCAGCGAATCTTGGACCAAGGCTTGGCGGGCCTATGTCCGCGGCACGCGGGAGAACATGAGCACCTGGGAACCGCTCGTCTGGCCGTTCCTCGCCGGCATCACACTCGGTGTCGTGGGGCTCACCCTCCAGGTCGGCCTCGAGTCGGTCCGCCACGCGATCGGCATCAAGGACCCCGGCCGCGTGCCGCCGCCGGGTGCGGGTGCCGGCCGGGTCCGGGCGTGAGCGAGCTGCTTTCCGGCGAGGTGTGGGCCGGGCTCATGTTCCCGGCGCTTTTTCTTCTGATCCTGGCCGGTATCCCCATCGCCTTCGCGCTCTTGGGCTGCGCCTTCCTCTTCGGCCTGCCGCTCTACGGCGACAAGATCGGCCTCCAGCTCTACGCCGGCATCACCCAGACCGCCTCCAACTTCCTGCTCTCGGCCGTCCCGCCCTTCGTCTTCATGGGCTGCGTGCTCGAGCGCTCGGGCATCGCCGAGCGGCTCTTTCAGGCGATGCTGCTCTGGCTCGGCCGGCTGCCCGGCGGCTTGGCGCTGGCCACCGTCGCCATGGCCGCAGTGATCGCCGCCTCGACCGGGATCGTGGGTGCGGTCGAGGTCGTGATCGGGGTCATGGCGATCCCGGTCATGCTCCGCCGCGGCTACGACAAGGCTTTGATATCCGGCACGATCTGCGCCGGCGGCTCGCTCGGTACGATGATCCCGCCCTCGCTCGTCGTGGTCATCTACGCCTCGGTCGCCAACCAGTCGGTCGGACAGCTCCTCGCCGCGGTCTTGCTGCCGGGCCTGCTCATGGTGGCGCTTTTCCTCGGCTGGATCCTGGGCCTCTGCCTTCTCCGCCCCGAGGCCGGCCCGCCCGCCCCGCCCGAGCCCATGCCGCTCGCTCGCAAGCTCCTGTTGACCGCGACCGGCCTCGTCCCCGCGGCGCTTCTCGTCGTGGCCGTGTTGGGCGCCATCCTGGCCGGGGTCGCGAGCCCGACCGAGGCCGCCTCGGTGGGTGCGGTCGGTGCCGTGCTCTTGACCGCCCTCTATCGCCGTCTGTCGCTGCGCGTGATCCTCGACAGCCTCGAGCGTACCCTCCTGATCAACGCCATGATCCTCCTGATCGTCGTCGGCGGCTCGATGTTCGCCGGAGTCTTCCGGGTCCATGGCGGCCACCAGCTGGTGGCCGAGCTCGTCGTCGGCACCGGCCTGCCGCAGCTCGGCATCGTGCTCCTGCTGCTCGCCGTCGTATTCCTCGCGGGCTTCATCCTGGACTGGGTGTCGACCGTGCTGATCTGCCTGCCGATCTTCCTGCCGATCCTCGCCCAGGCGAAGGTCGACCCGATCTGGTTCGCCACCCTCGTGGTGATCGTCATCCAAACGAGCTATCTGACGCCGCCCATGGCGCCCTCGATCTTCTATCTGCGCTCGATCGCACCTCCCGAGATCGGCTACGGTCACATGGTCAGGGGCGTGATCCCGTTCGTGGCCGCCCAGCTCCTCACGCTCGCCCTCGTGCTCGCCTTCCCGGCACTCGCCACCTGGCTGCCGAAGGCGCTCGTGACCGGCTTTTGAGTCGATGGCGCGGGTCGTCGACGGCGACGGGTTCGCGGTCTCGCTCTGGGCGGCCACTGCGCCGGCCGGCCCCGAGCTTCCCGCCCTCGAGGGCGCGATCGAGGCCGACGTGGCGATTGTCGGCGCCGGCTTCTCCGGGCTCTCGACCGCGCTCCATCTGGCCGAGGCCGCACCGGGCCTCGCGATCGCGCTGCTCGAAGCGGAGGAGCCGGGCTTCGGTGCCTCCGGTCGCAACAACGGCCAGGTCATCCCGACGCTCACCCGGCCCGATCCGGACGATCTCGTGGCCCGCCTCGGCCCCGAGCGCGGCGAGCGGTTCGTGGCCCTGGTTCGCGATTCGGCTGCCTTCACCTTCGCGTTGATCCGTCGTCTCGCCATTGCTTGCGATGCCGTCCAGGCGGGCTGGATCCAGCCCGCGCACAGCCCCGAGCGCTTCGAGCGGGTGAGCCGCCGCCGCTTCGAGCAGTGGGCGCGGCGCGGCGCCGAGGTCGAGCTCCTCGAGCCTAAGCGGCTCGCCGAGCGGCTCGGCAGCGCGGCCTGGTGCGGCGGCTGGGCGGCCCGCACCGGCGGCCATCTGAACCCCTTGGCCTTCGCCCGCGGTCTCGCCCGCGCCGTCGTCGCCCGCGGCATCCGCCTCTTCGCCCGCTCGCCCGTGACCGGCCTCGAGCGGCAGGGCGGCCGCTGGCGCCTCGAGACGCCCCGGGGCCGGGTCGAGGCCCGCCGGGTGCTGCTCGCCACTGCGGCTTACTCCGGCCCCGCGACCGGGGCGCTCGCCCGCAGCTTCGTTCCCTTCCGGCCCTGGATGCTGGCGAGCGAGCCCTTGGGCGACAACGTCCGGCGCACGGTGGTGCCCGGCGGCGAGGCGGTCTCCGACACTCGCGCCGATCTGCGCTTCCTGCGCTGGACGGCGGACGGCCGGCTCGTTTCCGGTGGGGCCCTGGCCCTGCCGCTCGCCGAACGCGCGCGCCTCGAGCGGCGGGTCGGGGCGGTCCTCGGCGAGGCCTTCCCGCCGCTTCGCGGCCTGCGCTTCGACTTCGCCTGGAGCGGCGCCATCGCCCTCACCCCCGACCGCCACCCGCATCTGTTGCGGCTCGGGCCCGAGCTCTACGCCTGGATCGGCTGCAACGGCCGCGGCGTGGCACTCGCCATCGCCCTCGGCCCGCATCTGGCGGCACTCCTCGCGGGGGAGGACGAGCGCGCCCTGCCGCTGCCGCTCGAAGCGCCGGCGCCGGTGCCGCTTTCCGGCCTCGCCGCCGCCCTCGGCCGATTGGCGCTGCCCTACTATCGTTGGCTCGACTCGCGGCCTTGAGCCTCGGCCAGGTGAGCGAGGACGACGCCGCCGAAGGCCTGGTCGGTCGGCACGATGTCGATCCGGGCGAGGTCGACGTGCGGCGGGAGCCGCAGCGCTTCGACGAGCACGCGCGCCACCTCCTCGGGGCGGATCGAGCGGAAGCCCCTGTAGAGCCGCTCCTGCACGAGCGCCCGGTCGCCGCCCATGGCGTCCAGGTAGATGTCGGTCTCGACCCGGCCGGGGGCGAGCTCGGTGACGCGGATGCCGGTGCCGACGAGATCGAGGCGCAGGTTCTGGGCGAGCATCGAGACCGCCGCCTTGGAGGCGGTGTAGACCGCCATCGCCGGATAGGCGTGGTGCGCCGAGATCGAGCTCATGAAGAACACGTGCCCGGCTCGCCGCGCCACCATCCCCGGCAGCGCCAAACGCGCGGTGTGGAACGCCGCCTTGACGTTGAGCTCGAGCATCGAATCGAGCTCGTGACGGCCCATCTCGTGCAGCCGCTTGACCGCACTCACCCCGCCGGCGTTGACGACCAGCACGTCGATCGCGAGCGGGCCGATCGCGGCCTCGAGGGCGGCCGTGTCGGTGACGTCCAGGGGCAGCGCCCAACAGCCGGTCTCGGCCGCGAGCGCCCGCAGCGCCTCGGCGGAGCGGGCCACGGCCCAGACCTCGAGCCCCTCGGCGCGAAGCGCGCGCACGATGGCGGCGCCGATCCCGCGCGAGGCGCCGGTCACGAGCGCGGTCCGGTGGGCGGGAGCGGTGGTCACGGGGTGTCCTCCTGGAGCAGACGGCGGAGCTTCTTGCCGAGCCGCTCGAGCGTCGAGACGGGGGCATCGAAGGCGCGGGTCACGACCCGCGCGTCGTGGTCGAGATTCGGACGGATCGCGAGCGCGTGCCGCAGGCCGACCTCGGCCGGCCGCGCAGCGGGCGAGCGGCTCCTATCGAGCAGCGGATCGAGCTCGGCGGCCGTCGCCAGAAGCGGCGGCAGACCGGCGGGATCGGCGAGGAGCGTCTCGGCCAACGGGTCGGATCCGTCGACATGCTCGGGCAGCAGGCGCTCGGCCCGGAACCGGTCGAGCAGATCGAGCGGCGCGAGGCAACAGGGGCCGGCGAAACGGACCTGCGAGCCTCCCTCCCACCGCCGCCGATCACCGCCACGGACGCGCCGCCAGGTCCGCGGCTGGCGCCCGTGCCCTCGGCGCAGCACGAGGAGCGGGCCGAGCGCCGGGTCGGACCCCGCCGGCGGCGGTGCGGACCGCGAGGTCGACCGCGTCGGACCGGCCGCGGTCGGCAGGGTGCGGCCGAGGTGGCCGCCTTCGCGCACGAAGATCATCGGCGGGCGCCAGCTCCCGGCGAGGTGTGCGGGCTCGCGCGCGACATCGATCTGGGCGGCGCCGTCGGCCGGCAAGGCGCGGACCGGCCGCGGCTCGCCGCCGCCCGAGAGGGCTACGGGCCAGGCCGGTCCGCAACGGCAGCATACCGCTCGCGCCGCCCAACGGCCGAATGGCCCACGCGCCGGGTCTGCCACCGGCCCGAGGCCGGCGCGGTCGCCGCAGCCGCCTGTGCCGCGGCCGAAGATGTCGGCCACCAGAGGGCCGAGCGGCAGGCCGGTGCCGACAGGCTGGGCTCGGGCGCGATCGGCGCTCGTCACGACCTCCTCGGGCGCGAGCGCGGCGGTCGCGCCAATGCCGACCGCCTCCTGCCCGTCGCGGCGCCGGATCGGTCCGCGCGTGCGGCCCTCCCGATGCAGTCGGCCGAACTCCTCCTCGAGTCGGCGGATCGGTACCATCCACCGCGACATCGCGCGCGGCTCGCCGCGCGTCGCTCGGTTCGGCACGGCCGCTTCCCGGCGCCGGCCCGAGCCTCGGCCGCCTCCGCCAACGGGCCCTCGATCATTTTCCGAGGGATGGGCTCGTCGGGCCGGCCGGCCAGTCGGCTGGCCACCATCGCCGGCACCTCCAGCATCGGGGCATCCTGACCGGGTTCCACGGCGAGCACCCGGCGACCCTGCGCCAGGAGCCCGTCGCAGGCCGTAGAGATCGGCAAGGCGCCGCGCCGTCCGGTCGAGGAGGAACGCCGCCGGGCGCGCTGCGAAGGCCGGCTCGTCCCGCTCGCGGAGGGGGCCGGACCCAGCGCCTTCGGCAGCGTGGGCCGCTCGGCCTCGATCATCGGCTGCAGCCGGGCCTGGAGAACGAGGCTGCGAGAGGTGAGCAGGGCGTCGATCTCCCTCGGGGCTGTCGCCCGGAGGGCCATTAGAGCCGCCGCGAGGGCGGGCGCCGGCCCGGGCGGCTCGTCCGCCGGCACGACACTGGCATGGCACCCTCGACGGCTCCGGGCGTACCGCGCGACAGCGGGTGGCCCTGCCCGCGCCGCACGAGGCTGTCGAACTCGGCTGCGGGTTCGATCGGGCCGTCGAGCCGGCTGGGGGGTGTGATGGGCGCGGCTCCGACCAGAAGCGGCCCCCGAGCAGATCCTCGAACCGGGGCTTCGGCCGCCAGACAAAGGTGCCGCCTGGCGAGGCCGCGCGCTGCGGGGCGGTGGGAAGCGACTCCACGAGGAGGGTGTGCTCGAGCCGGCGCCGGCCGGCGAGCCGGGGCGGCGCGGGTCGACGGGCACCGACGCGGCGCATAGGACTGCCGCCATGCTGCGCCGCACCTCGGGACCGTCGATCCGGGAGCAGAGAGGGAGCGCGTCGAGCTCCGCCGCAGCCGGAATGCGCGCACCCGTTTTTCGCGACGGTAGCATCGCCCGGTTGGCGGATCCCGCGCCCGCCGCAAGCTCTGGCTGCGGGGCGCTCCTTTGCGCTCGCAGCGTGCTTTACGGCCGCTCGGCGGCAGCCGGTCCGGTCGGCTCCACGGGTGGCGGACCGTCTCCGAGGAAGCATGCCGCACTGCCAGAATCAAGAGGCCGCCAGCACCTTGCAACGCCGGTGACGAACGGGTGAGCCGCGGCTGAGAGGTGTCGACTTCGCATGGCTTGGGACGAGCAACTGCGGTTCGGTGCTGCGACGGTCCGTTGCGAGGAGGGGTGGGCGCGGGTTTCCGCGCGCGAGCAGCGAGCAGGGGGCTGCCGGGCGGCACTGACGCGAGCTGGGAACGTGGGCGGGCCGATCCCCTCGGGGGCAAGGCCCTTCGAAACCGCTTACCGGCGTTCCCTTCGGGCCACGATCCTGGCGGAGCCCGCCGGGAACGGGGCAGATTCCTGCAGGAGCAGGCCCATCCGGGGTGCCTCGGTCCCGTACCCGCCCCGCCGCGGCGGGCCTATGGTCGGTTCCGCAGGGCACGGCTGCGCAGCTCGACACGCCGGGTCGTAAAGGCCGGATCGGCTTGGCGCTCGGCCGGGATCACGCGAGAAAAGACGGCGAGCAAGCGACGGCCGGGATCGATCGGTGGGATGCCCAGGACTTCTTCGGCGCGACGTCGAGCAGCCGGCACAAGGCCGAACCGTCTCGTTGCGAAGGCTGGCATCGAGGGGGCGGGGTCGCATCATGGAACCCGTGGGTCTCTGGGGCGGGGGCCCGCGGGCGCGGTCCGCTCGGCCCAATGCCCGGGAGTCGTAGCCGACCTCACTCGCCGTAGTAGGCAGCGAGAGCGAGTCGGGTCCGGCGGTTGCCCGAGCGAGCCCAGCGCGCCTCTCGGCGCAGATCGACGCGGTTGAGGACGGCACCGACCAGCTTGCCCTCGAGCTCCGGGGCTCGGGCGAGGGCCTCGGCGACCAGCCCCCGTGCGGTGGCACCCCAACGCACGACCAGGACCGCGCGATCGACCGCAGCAGCGATCAGCCGCGGATCGGCGACCGCCAAGAGCGGCGGGGCGTCGACCAGCACGAGCTCGAACCGTTCGCGGGCGGCGGCCAGCAGTCGTCCGAGCCCGGCCGGACCCAACAGGCGGGTCGGCTGCTCCAGCCGGCGGCTGCCGGGCAGCACGACGAGCCCGGTCGGGCGGTCGACCGCGAGCACGGTCTCAAGGCTCTGCTCGCCGCGCAGCACTTCGGCGAGCCCGGCCCGCGGTTCCTGGTCGAGCAGCTCGCCCAGCCGCGGCCGCCGCAGATCGGCGTCGATCAAGAGCGTGCGCACGCCCTCTCTGGCCGCGAGCCGGGCGAGGCACAGCGCGAGCGTGGTCTTGCCCTCGCCCGGCAAGGAGGAGGTGAGCAGCACGACCATGCCTCGCCCGCTTGTACCCCGGGCGAGCAGCCCCGTGAGGATGCAGCGGAGGGCTTCTGTGAAGCGAGCGTTCGGTCGCTCCAGGACCAGTGCCTCGGGCGAGAGGCCTGCGCGGGCAGACAGTTCCGGCAGGGAGGCGAGCGGTACGAGCCGCAGTTCCTCTTCGAGCTGGTCGGTCGTGCGGAAACCCTTCTCGGCGGCCTCGGCCACGTACACCGCGACCAGCGCCACCACGAGCGAGACGGCCAAGGATATCGAGAGCGCGAGCTTGGGCCGCGGGAAGAGCGGGCTCGGCGGCGCCACGGCCTCGGAAATGATCCGCGCGTCCGGGCGCTGGGTCGCCTCGCCCTGTGCCACCCGCTCGAGCTGCGCCAGATAGGTGTCGTAGAGGCGGCGGCCGACCTCCACCTTCTGTTCGAGCGCCTGCAGCTCCTCTGCCGCCCGATCCCGCTCGCTCGAACGCGCGCGCACCCGCTCGATCTCGCGGGCGATCGTCTGCTCGCGGGCACGGGCGACCTGCAGCGAGGTCTCCTGCTCGCGCAGCAGACGGGCCTGCTCGGCGCCGATCCGCGCCTCGAGCTCGCTGACCTCGCGTCGGATGTCGAGGAGTCGCGGATGGCGCTCGCCGTACTGCCCCTTGAGTTCGGCCTCGCGGCGCAGGGTTTGCGCCTTGAGCGCATCCAGGTTCTGCAGGAGCGTGGAGGAACCGAGCTCCTCGCCCGGTGCTGCGAACTCGCCGCGCCGCACGAGCTCCTTGAGCCGGCCGATCCGCGCCTCCTTGGCCGCGCGATCGATCGACGCCTGGACCAGCTCCCGTTCGAGCTCGCGCAGCCGTTCGGCTTCGCGGGCCCTGGCGTCGCGGCTGTCCGGGAAGCGGGCACGCAGCGCCTCGAGGGCAGCGAGATCGGCTTCGTATTGCGTTTTCGCGGCCTCGAGCCGCTCGGCGAGCCAGCCCGCGCTGCGCTGCGCCGCCTCGGCTTTGGAGGCGAGCTGGCCGAGCAGGTAGTGCTCGGCAACGGCATTGGCGATTCGCGCCGCCTTCTCGGGATCGCCGGCTCGGAAGCGAACGGCGATGACGTAGGTCCGCCCCTCGCGCGAGACCAACAGCCGCTCCGAGAACCGATCGACGAGGGGTGCGGTGGGGTCCTCCTCCGGGCTTTCGCTGCCGGGCCCGGCATCGGCCGCGGCGGCGCCCGCGAGCCGGCGGCCGAGCTCCACCAGAAGCGTTCTCGGCGACGGCAGGGGTCGGTGGAATTCGGGATCGTTGGCGAGACCCAGATTGACCACGACCTCGCGCGCGAGCGACCGCGAGAGCAGGATCTGCACTTGGCTGTCGACCATCGCGCCGTCGAGCGCACCGAGGCCGAGCGCCGAGGGTTCACCGGCCCGGCCTCGCTCCGGATCGATCAGCAAAAGGGCCCGGGCCTCGTAGATCTTCGGCAACAGGCCGACGACGCTCGTCGTCAGCCCGCAGCCGACGATCACGATCACGGCCACCAGCCCCTTGCGCCGCCACAATACGGCCAAGAGGTCGAGAAGCCCGATTTCGCGGCTGGTCGAGGAACGGCTCACGGCAGCGGCAGCCTCGGTCGCGGCAGGCCCGAGCCGAGCTCGTCGAGCTCGAGCCCCGGCGCCAGCCAGTCGAGCGCGAACAGCGGGTTGCCACCCAAGAGCGTGATCCGCAGCCGCTCGGCGGTCGTCAGCGGCGCGCTGGAACCCTGCGGCGGATCGCGCGCCGCGTGGGCGCCGACGGGGGTCGTCGTCGGTAAGGCGCGGGCGGCCGATGCGGCCGGCGGCGGAACGGCTGTCAGGGCGCCGTCGCTCGCTGCCCGAGCTGCTGCGAGCCCGAAGAGCGGGCCGTGCAGGACCAGGGCCAGGGTCGCGCAGCGGTAACGAGCGGCAGGTGGGCGAGCCGGCATGACCTCGACCAAGGGTAGACGTTCGGCAACGGTATACTCGAAAAGTTGAGAAAGTCTCAACGGTCGCGAGAATTCTCGGCCCTCCCGGCCGGGCGCGCCCACGGCCACGCTCCTCGTTCGCCTGTGACCGTGCGCCGCACGAGTGTGCCGTTCGGCCCGATCCAAACGGCCAAACCGCCGCTCAGGGCGAGGGCACGCGGCCCGACGAGCTCCGCGGGCCCGGAAGGGCACCGTTCCGGTCCGACCCTCGCGATCACCAAGCCTGGCTCGCGGCAGGCCTGCAAAAGAGCGTCGAGCCGTCGCGCGAGGACGATCGGTCGGTCGTCGTGAGGGAGCCGGCACCCGGCGCGGTCGCAACGGAGCCGATCCCGCCCGCCATCCTCGGCCCCGGGACCGCCGAGCGCGCGGGCGAGCGCCGCCTCGGTCGGCTCGTCCTCCTCGAAGGCGAGGATCGACGCACCGGCGGAACCGGTCGTCGCGATCTGGGCGAGCCAGGGAGTGACGACCAGATCGGGTGGACGGTGGCGTGCCACCAGGACCAGGGCGAGCACGATCGGGACCAGCCCGAGGAGCCGCCAGGGCCGGCGCCAGAGCGCGAGCCACAGACCCCCGCCCCACAGCAAGGGCAGAACTGCTTCGGGCCAAGCCGGCACGGCGAGCGCGGCGCCGGGCAGCCGGGCGGCGGTGTGGGCGATCGCGAGCAGGAGGTCGATGCCGGCGCCCATCAGCCGGATCGGCGGACCGTCGAGGCCGAGCGGCATCGCCATGAGGCCGAGGAGTCCGGCCGGCATGATCCAGAAGGTGGTGAGCGGAACCGCGAGGAGGTTGGCGAGCACGCCATAGGTCGGCACCGTCTGGAAATGGAAGGCGGCGAGCGGCGTGGTGGCGAGGCTCGCGACCAGCGTGGTCGCGGCCACGCCCAGAAGATAACGGGCGAGCCGGCCGAGGAGGCCCAGCTCGCTCGTTCGCGCGCCTCGGCCGATCCGCTCCCAGACGGCGATCAGGGCGAGGACGGCAGCGAAGGAAAGCTGGAACGAGGCGCCGAGCACGGCCTCGGGGCGAACGAGCAGGACGAGGGTCGCGGCACAAGCGAGCAGGCGCAGCGAGAGCGGGTCCCGGCCGGCGAGGATCGCGAGGAGTGCGGCTGCGACCATGAGGAAGGCGCGCTGGGTCGGGATCGTGCCACCGGACAGCGCCAGGTAGAACGCGGCGGCGAGCAGGGCGAGCAGGGCCGCGGGTTTCTTGACGGCGACCCGCAAGGCCAAGGCGGGGACCAGGGCCAGTCCCCAACGGGCGAGAAGGAAGACGGTGCCCGCCACGAGCGTCATGTGCAAACCGGAAATCGCCAAGAGATGGGCCAGCCCCGAGCGCTGGAAGTCGCGCCAGATGGCGTCGTCGATGCCGCCGCGCAGCCCGGTCAGGAGCGCTGCCGCGATCGCGCCGTCGGTCCCTGGCAGCACCTCGACCAGGCGTTGCGTCACCGCGACGCGCAGCGCCGCCGCCGCGAGCTCCGAGCCGGGCTCGGCCGGCTCGAGCAGCTGCGGTCGAGCGAGCGCCCAGCCGACCGCGCCCAGCCGTTCGAACCAGGCCTGCCTGGCGAAGTCGAACCCGCCCGGTACGACGGGACCGCGCGGCGGCTGGAGCATGGCGCGCAGGCGCAGGCGCATGCCGACCTCGAGGCCGTCGCCGCCGCTCCGCAGCGTCACCCGGATCCGCTCCGGAATCGTCTCGGGGTCGAGCCGATCGATCGAGAGTTGGTCGAGCAGAAGCCGAACACCGCCCTCGGTGCGCGGCGCGATCTCCACGATCCGGCCCTCGACCGTATAGGCGCCGGCGCGCTCCAGCACCGGGGCGGCGACCGTCTCGAGCCGCAGCCCGATCGCGGCGACGCCGACCGCGATTGCGGCGAGGGCCGCGAGTACGAGACCGACCAGGGGGCGAACGCGCGCCTGGCCGGCGGCCAGAGCCGCCAGCAGCGGCACGAGCAGGCCGCCTGCGATCCAGACCGCGCGCGGTGGCGGTCCACCGAGCGAAAGGAACCCGACGATCCCGACCGCGACCGCCACCGGCAGCCAGAGGAACCAGCGATCGGCTTCGGCCAACAAGGCACGGCCGACCGCGGCGGCTGCGCTTACGAGCGGTCGAAGGGGCGCCGCGTCCGGCGGCGGGTGCGTACGGTCGGAGCGGGCGGTGGCGTGCAAGCGACCCCCGGGCCGTGCTAGAGGCCAGCCACCGCACTGTCACCCGAGCCGCCGGGTTTTTCAACCATGAGTGTTGTCGTTCGGTTCGCGCCCTCACCCACGGGCTATTTGCACATCGGCGGGGCGCGGACCGCGCTGTTCAATTGGCTGTTCGCCCGCCACCACCGGGGCAAATATCTGCTGCGGATCGAGGACACCGACCGCGCCCGCTCGACCAAAGAGGCGATCGAGGCGATCCTCGACGGGCTCCACTGGCTGGGGCTCGACCCCGACGAACCGCCGATTTTCCAGTCGACCCGGTTCGACCGCCATCGCGAGGTGGCGCTGCGACTGTTGGCCGAGGGCAAGGCCTATCGCTGCTGGGCGACGCCCGAGGAGCTCGAGGCGATGCGCGAGCGGGCGCGGGCCGAGGGCCGGCCGATGCGCTACGACGGCCGCTGGCGCGACCGCGATCCGGCCGAGGCGCCGCCCGGGGTTCCGCCCGTGATCCGGCTCAAAGCCCCGCTCGAAGGCGAGACGGTGATCGACGACCTCGTCCAGGGCACGATCCGGGTCGCCAACGAGCAGCTCGACGACATGGTCCTGCTGCGCTCGGACGGCACGCCCACCTACATGCTCTCCGTCGTGGTCGACGATATCGACATGGGGATCACCCACGTCATCCGCGGCCACGACCATCTGACCAACACTTTCCGCCAGAAGCAGCTCTACGACGCGATCGGCGCGCCTTGCCCGGCCTTCGCCCACATCCCGCTCATCCACGGTCCCGATGGCGCCAAGCTCTCGAAGCGGCACGGCGCCCTCTCGGTCACCGAATATCGCGAGATGGGATTTCTCCCCGAGGCCATGCGCTGCTACCTGCTGCGGCTCGGCTGGGCGCACGGTGACAAGGAGCTGTTGAGCGACGAGGAGGCGATCGCACTCTTCGATCTCTCCGGGGTCGGTCGCTCGCCGGCCCGCTTCGACATGGCCAAGCTCTTGAACGTGAACGCGCATTTCCTGCGGCTGCGGGGCGATGCCGAGCTCGTCGAGCTCCTGCGCCCGTTCCTCGCCAAAGAAGGGCTCGTGGCCGAAGGGGAGGGGGCTCGACGGCTGCTCGCCGGCATGGCGGGGCTCAAGGCGCGCGCTCGGACCCTGGTCGAGCTCGCCCGTGCCGCCGGCTTCTATCTGCGACCGCGCCCGTTGCCGATCCGGCCCGAGGCCGCCGCGCGTCTCGATCCGAGGGCGCGCGAGGCGCTCGCGGCCCTGAAGCCGGTCTTGGCCGGCGAGGAGCGCTGGGAGGAAGCCGCGCTCGAAGCCGCCTGTCGGAACTTCGCCGAGACACACGGGCTCAAGTTCGCCGACCTCGCCCAGGCTTTGCGCGTGGCGCTCACGGGCTCGACCGTGTCCCCGGGCCTCTTCGAGGTCATGGTCGTGCTCGGGCGCGAGGAGACGCTCGCACGGATCGACGACGCTGCCACGGGTCGCAACCCGGTCCTCGCGCCTGCGAATTGAAGGCCCGGCAACGGGCTGCTAGCCTTCGCGCCGATCCGTGCTGCAGGTGCGAACGGCGCGGCCCGACCGGAAATCAGGAGGGTAGGCCATGAGCGATCCCACGAGGCCGGCCATCGCGCGGGTTTCGGTTGGTGGCGGTGAGCCGGTCGAACTGCCGATTCTCGCGGGCACGATGGGCCCGAGCGTGCTCGATGTGCGCAAGCTCTACGCCACCACCGGCCTGTTCACGTACGATCCGGGCTACACGTCGACCGCGAGTTGCGAATCCAAGATCACCTATATCGACGGCGACAACGGCATCCTGCTGCACCGCGGCTACCGCATCGAAGACCTGGCGTCCCGCTGCACCTACCTCGAGGTTTGCTACCTTCTTCTCCACGGCGAGCTGCCGACCCGTGCGCAGCTGCAAGAGTTCGTGCACAACATCACTTACCACACCATGGTGCACGAGCAGATCAGCTACCTGTTCCGTGGCTTCCGCCGCGACTCCCACCCGATGGCGGTGATGATCGGGGTGGTGGGCGCGCTCTCGGCGTTCTACTACGAGGACCTCGACGTCGACGATCCGAACAAGCGGATGATCGTCACGCATCGGCTGATCGCGAAGGTGCCGACGATTGCCGCGATGGCATACAAGTACTCGATCGGCCAGCCTTTCGTCTACCCACGCAACGATCTCGATTACTCCTCGAATTTCCTGCACATGATGTTCGCGGTGCCGTGCGAGCCGTACAAGCTCAATCCGGTGATGGCGCGCGCGCTCGACAAGATCTTCATCCTACACGCCGATCACGAGCAGAACGCCTCGACCTCGACGGTTCGGCTGGTAGGCTCGACCGGGGCCAGTCCCTATGCCGCGATCGCCGCCGGGATCGCGGCCCTGTGGGGACCGGCGCACGGTGGTGCCAACGAGGCCGTGCTCGGCATGCTCCGGCAGATCGGCTCGGTCGCGAACATCAAGTCCTTCCTCGAAAAGGTGAAGGACAAAGATTCGCAGATGCGGCTGATGGGCTTCGGCCATCGCGTCTACAAGAACTACGATCCGCGTGCCGCCGTCCTCAAGAAGAGCGCCGACGAGGTGCTTGCCGAGCTCGGCAAACGGAACAATCCTCTCTTGGAGATTGCCAAAGAGCTCGAGAAGATCGCGCTCGAGGACGAGTATTTTGTCAAACGCAAGCTATTTCCCAACGTGGACTTTTATTCCGGTATCATCCTCGAGGCGATGGGCATTCCGACTCGGATGTTCACTGCGATCTTCGCACTCGCCCGCACCGTGGGCTGGATCGCCCAGTGGAACGAGATGATCGAGGACCCGCAGCAGAAGATCGGCCGGCCCCGGCAGCTCTATACCGGTCCGGTCGAGCGCCCGTTCGTGCCGATCGAGGCGCGCGGCTGAGCCGGGCGCGGCCGAACGGGCCTGCTCGCGGATCCCGCGCGCGCTTCAGCCCGCGGCGCGCTGCGCCATGACCTTGGCGCTGAAGCCGCACTCGGTGGCGAGCTCGCCCGCGACCCGGGCGCGGCCCTGATATTTCCAGATGCCGAGCCGCTGGCGGACGAGCTCGACCTCGAGTGCCAGCGTGTCGCCCGGGCGCACCGGCCGGCGGAAGCGGGCCTCCTCGACGGTGGTGAAGTATACCATGGTGCCCTGGGCGTCCGGGCCGAGGCTCGCGACGGTCAGCACCGCTGCGGCCTGCGCCAGCGCCTCGACGATCAAGACGCCGGGCATGATCGGATCGGTCGGGAAGTGCCCGGGGAAGAAGGGCTCGTTGAAGGTCACGTTCTTGATGCCGACCGCGCGCTTGAAGGCCTCGATCTCGGTCAACCGATCGACCAGCAGCATCGGATAACGGTGCGGGATCGCCCGCATGATGCCGAGATGATCGATGTCCGGCAGCCGCGTTCCGACCGCGATGCCTTCGTTGCTCATGGCACGACGTCCCCCTCTAGCCTCGTTGGGCAGGAAAACCGATCCCCGGGGCGCGGCGAACGGCCGGCCCGGCTCGGTGCGGCTCACTCGCTGGCGGCGATCTCCGGCAGCTTGACGCTCGGCAGCTTGCGGTCGAGCCGAGCCAGGACCTCCTCGGTGATGTCGATCTTGGGCGAGAACAACAGCACCGCCGAGGCCGGCAGCACGAGATTGAAGCCGCGCGTCTCGGCGAGCTCGTCGACGATCTCCTTCAAGGCCTGGCGGACCATGTTGTTGGCCGCCGCGAGCGCCTCGTCGAGCTGGCGCCGGCGCTCGTTCGAGACCCGCTGCAGGGCCTGGACGGCCTCCTCGTACTCCTTGCGCTTCTGGGCGAAGACCTCGGCCGCCAGCGTGCCGCGCTGGCGGGCGAGCTCCTTGCCGACCTCGTTGAGCCGCTGCTCCTCCTTGGCGAGCTGCTCGAGATAGAGCTTGCGGCGCACCTCGAGCTGCTGCTGGATGCTCTTGGCCGCCTTCGAGTCTTTCAGGATCCGTTGATGGTCGACGACGGCCGCGACCGCGGGCGGCAGCGCCTGCGCCTCGGCGCGCGGCAGCGGCGGGACGAGCGGCAGGGCGGCGAAGGCGATCGCCCCCTCGACCAGCCTCCGGCGGCTCGGCCCCCGCCGTCTCGCGCGCCGCCTCTGCTCCAACCCGCCCGACCTCCTCAGAACCGCGTGCCGAAGGAGATTCGCACGGTCTCCGTCTCGTCCTGGCTGTCCTTCAAGAAGGCGAAGCCGAAATCGATCGCGAGCGGCCCGAGCGGCGACAACCAGGACAGCCCCACGCCGGCCGAGGCCCGCAGATCGCCGCTGTCGGCGATCTGCGGGCTGTCGATGTCGATCTCGGTGAGCGAGCCGGCCTCAAGGAACGTCCGCCCGAAGATCCGCAGCTCCTTCGGCAGACCCAAGGGAAATCGTAGCTCGGCCGTACCGACGTAGTAGACGTTGCCACCGAGGGCGTCCTCGGTGCGTCGATCGCGCGGACCGATCCCGGCGAAGCGGAAGCCGCGGAAGCTCGTGCCGCCGAGGAAGAACCGCTCGGTCAAGGTGACGTCCTCGCCGCCGAAGCCGACGATGTGACCGGCCGAGGCGCCGAGATTGAGAACCCAGTCGGGCGCGAAGCTGTAATACCAGTCGGCTCGGCCCTCGTGGCGCAGATAGCGGCTGTCGCCGCCGAGCCCCGCTACTTCCTGGTCGAGCCGCAAGAGATAGCCTTCGGAGGGCAGGAAGCGTTGGTCGCGCCGATCGTAGGTCAGGCTGTGGCCGACGGCCGAGGTCCAGCGAGCACCCTGCTCCTGGCGGATGAACGGCGAGGCGTCGTTGTCGACGTCTTGGATCTGGGTCCGCCTGAGCGAATAGCGCACGGCGTGGCGCAGATTCTCGGTGAGCGCATAAGATCCCCGCAGCGTGCCGCCGGTGACGGCTTCGTCGAAGTTCGACTCGGTCTGATAATCCGTTTTGGTGCGGAACAGGTCGAAGCCGGCGGCGAACTCGCGATCCAGGAACCAGGGCTCGGTGAAGCTGAACTGGGCGTTCTGGCGGCGGCCCGAGATGGTGAGATTGGCGACCACGTCCTGGCCGCGGCCCAAGAGGTTGCGCTCGCGGAAGCGGATGTCGCCGAGCGGGCCGTCGGCGGTCGAGAACCCGGCGCCGAAGGAGAGCTCGCCGGTCGAGCGCTCGGAGACGCGGACCTTGATCACGATCTTGTCGGGCGCGCTGCCGGGCTCGGTCCGCACGTCCACGGTCTCGAAGAAGCCGAGGTTGATGAGCCGCTGGCGCGAGCGGCGCAGAAGCGCGGCGTTGTAGGCATCGCCTTCGGCCAAACGGAACTCGCGGCGGATCACCGAATCGAGCGTCCGGAGGTTGCCTGAGATGTCGATCCGCTCGACATAGACCCGTGGGCCCTCGCTCACCTCGAAGGTGACGTCGACGGTGAGGGCCTCCCGGTCACGACGCTGAACCGGTTCGATCCGGGTGAACGCGTAACCGAGCGATCCGAGCTGGTCGGTCAGCCTTTGGATCGTCGCCTCGATCTCTTCAGCGTTGTAAACCGCACCTTCGCGCGCCACCAGGCTCGCGCGGAGCTGTTCGGGCGCGAGATCGGGAACGGTCGAACGAACCTCGATCCTGCCGAACCGGTAGCGCGGCCCCTCGTCGAGGGTGAAGGTGATGTAGAACTCCCTGCCGTCCGGCGTCAGCTCGGCCACAGCCGAGATCACCTGGAAATCGGCGTAGCCGCGAGCCAGGTAGAAGCGTCGCAGGAGCTCCTTGTCGACCTCGAGCCGGTCCGGATCGTAGGTGTCGTCGGAGGTGAACAAACGCCACCAGGCCGTCTCGACCGTCTGGATGGCGCCGCGCAGGGTCGAATCGGCGAATGCTTCGTTGCCGATGAAGCTGATGCCGCGGACCCTGGTGACCGGGCCCTCGTCGATCTCGAAGACGAGGTCGACCCGGTTCTGCTCGAGCTCGATGATCTTGGGCTCGACCCGGGCGGAAAAGCGGCCGCTGCGCCGGTAGAGGTCGAGGATCCGGGTGACCGCCTCCTGGACGCGGGCGCGGGTATAGACCTGGCGCGGGCGCAACGCCACTTCGGCCTCCAGCACCGAATCCTGCAGCGCCCGGTTGCCCTCGAAGGCGATGCGGTTGACGATCGGGTTCTCGACCACCTCGATCACCAGCCGATCGCCGTCGCGGCGAATGCGGACATCGTCGAACAGCCCTGTCTGGAAGAGCGCCTTGACCGAGGCATCGAGCGCGGCGGCGCTAAACGGATCGCCGCGGCGGACGGCCAGATAGCTCTCGATCGTCGCCCGCTCGACGCGCTGGTTACCGGTGATCGAGATCTCGCGGATCCGCCCGCCGTCCTGGCCAACGACCGGCAGGCTCGGCCCCAAGAGGAGCCCGCTCGCCACGGCGAGCCCGCTCACGGCACGACGCCAGCTCTCCTGCATCCTCGGGTCCTTCTCGTTGGGGCAAGCCGGGAAACCCGAAGCCGGGCTGTGCTCAGGAGATCAGCCCGGCGATCAGCTCGACGATTTTGAGGTGCACGAGGTCGTTCCAGGTCGCGAACAGCATCAGGCTCAAAACCATCGCGAGCCCGAACCGGAAGGCGATCTCCTGACTGCGCTCGGTCAAGGGCCGCCCGCGGGCCGCCTCGACCGCGTAGAGGGCGAGATGGCCGCCATCCAGCATCGGGATCGGGAACAGGTTGATGAGCCCGAGATTGATCGACAAGACGGCAGTGAACCAGAGCGCCGGCACCACGCCGTCCTTGGCGATCTCGCCCGACATCTGAGCGATCCGCAAAGGCCCGCCGAGCTCCTGGGTCCCGCGCGCGCCGACGATCATCTCGAACAGGCCCTTCAAGGTCCCGCCGATGATCCGACCGGTCTCGAGCACGGCCTCGACGATCGCCTCGCCCGGGCCGCTCTTGCGGAACTCGACCCCGGCCCGGCTCACGCCGATGAGCCCGATCCGATGAACGTTGCCGAACCGGTCGGTGAGCTCGCTCAGGCCCGGGGTGACGGTGAGCACGAGCTCCTGGCCCTGGCGCGCGATCGTGAAGCTCAAGGGAACCCCGGGGCTCGCCCGAACGATCGTCTGCAGCTCCTCGAAGCTGGCGACCGGACGGCCGTCGACCGCGATCACCCGGTCGCCCGGCTGGAGGCCGGCCGTGGCGGCCGGGCTCTCGGGCTGGACCGCGCCGAGCTCGGGCGGGGTGAAGGGGCGACCGCTCAGCACGAACAGGATAGCCAGCATCAAGATCGCGAACAGGAAGTTGGCGAGCGGGCCGGCCGCCACGATCGCCGCCCGCCGGCCGACCGTCTGCGCCGGAAAGCTCGCCGGATCACCGACCGCGGCGACGTCGGGCAGCGTGCTGGTCGCGTCGGCATCGCCCAGCATCTTGACGTAGCCGCCCAACGGTACGGCCGCGAACTTCCAGCGCGTTCCACGCCGGTCGGTGAAGCCGAACAGCTCGGGGCCGAAACCGATCGAAAAGACCTCGACCCGCACGCCGCAGGCGCGCGCCACGCGGTAGTGGCCGTACTCGTGGACGAACACCACGATCGACAGGATGATCAAGAAGGGGATGAGATACTGCCCGATCAGGCTCACGAGATCCATCGTCCCTCCGCGTCAGCGACCGCGCGCGAGGCCACCGGCGATTAGCTCCCCGGCCAGCCTCCGCGCCTCGCGATCGCAGGCGAGCACCTCGTCGAGCGATCCGATCGGGCGGTCCGGCAGGCTCTCGAGCACGCGCTCGATCGTCCGCACGATGTCGAGGAAGCCGATCCGCCGGGCGAGGAACGCCGCGACCGCCACCTCGTTGGCGGCGTTCAGGATAGTAGGGGCGGCTCCACCCTGCCGCAAGGCGCGACGGGCCAGTGCCAGGGCCGGAAACCGCGCCTCGCTCGGCGGCTCGAAGTCGAGCCGGCCCGCGGCCGCGAGGTCGAGTCTCGGGGCCGTGCTCGCGAGCCGGCCCGGCCAACCGAGCGTGTGGGCGATCGGGATCCGCATGTCGGGCGCGCCGAGCTGGGCGAGCAACGAGCCGTCGGTGAACGCGACCAGGCTGTGTACGATCGACTGCGGGTGGACTAGGACTTCAATCCTTGAATCCGGTACCGCAAACAGCCGCTGGGCTTCGATGATCTCGAGGCCCTTGTTCATCATCGTCGCACTGTCGACGCTGATCTTGGCGCCCATCGACCAGTTGGGATGGGCCACGGCCTGCTCCGGGGTCGCCCGTTCCATGGCCTCGCGCGACCAGGTGCGGAACGGTCCACCCGAGGCGGTGAGGATCAACCGCTCGATCGCCGCCTTCGGCGCATCGCCCAGGGCCTGGAAGATCGCATTGTGCTCGGAATCGACCGGCAGCAGGACCGCCCCGGCGCGCCGGGCCGCCTCCTGGACGAGCTCGCCCGCCGAGACCAGCGCCTCTTTGTTGGCGATGGCGACGATCGCGCCATGCTCCAGCGCCGCCAGGGTGGGCGCGAGGCCGGCGATGCCGACGATCGCCGCCATCACCCAGTCGACCGGCACGGATGCCGCTTCGACGAGCGCGGAAGGCCCGGCCGTGGCCTCGATCCCGGTCCCCGCGAGCGCCTCGGACAAGGTGCGCCAGCCGGCCGGATCGACGAGGACGGCCCGGCGGGCGCGATGGCGGATCGCGAGCTCGGCCAGGAGCGCGGCGTTGCTGCCGGCGGTCAGCGTCTCGACGCGATAGAGCTCGGGCCGTTCGGCGACGAGTGCCAGCGTGCTGCGGCCGATCGACCCGGTCGCACCCAGGATGGTGAGGGTGCGCGGCCGCTCCGGGCTCGGCGGTGGGCGCTCCCGGTTCATCCGCGCCAGGCCAGGAGGATCATCGAGAGGACGGGGGTGGCCAAGAGGAGGCCGTCGATCCGGTCGAGTATGCCGCCATGCCCGGGCAAGAGGGTGCCGCTGTCCTTCACCCCGGCGCGCCGTTTGAGCCACGACTCGAAGAGATCGCCGCTCTGTGCCACGACTGCAAGGAAACCACCCAAAAGGGCCGCCGGCGGGACGGGCCAGCCGAGCAGGGCACCGCCCACGCCGCCTGCGGTCGCCGCCCCGCCGACGCCGCCGGCGAGACCGGCCCAGGTCTTGCCGGGGCTGATCCTGGGCGCGAGCTTGGCGCCACCGATCAGCCGCCCGACGAGATAGGCCCCGGTGTCGGTCGCCGCCACCACGACCAGGAGCCAACAGACCACGCCCGCACCGAAGCGCGGATCCTGGCGCAACCACACGAGCCCGGCGCAAGGCAGGCCGAGATAGAGCACCCCGGCGGCGGCGCGGTTCGGCGACCCGGCGGGCACGAGCGCAGCGATGCCGCCCGCGAGCACGGTCGCCAGACACAGGATGGCCAGGGCCGTGCCGGTGGAGCCGGCCGCCAGGGCGAGGATCGCCGCCCCGCCACCCGCAAGCGGGGCGGCGATCAGGACCGTCCGCGCGCCCGCCGTCGCCGGGCCGGCGAGGTCCGCCCATTCCCGAGCGGCGAGGGCGAGTACGACCGCCACCGCGGCGGCGAACCACACCCCACCCAACAGCACCGCCACGGCCGCGATCGTCGCGAGCACGAGACCCGAAGCGACGCGCGCGCCGAACGCCGGGTCGCCGAGCCTAACCCGGGCGCGCGCCATAGCGTCGCTCGCGCCGGCCGTATTCGGCGATCGCTTCGTCGAGATGCCGCTCGTCGAAGTCCGGCCAGCCGATCGGCAAGAAGACGAGCTCGGTATAAGCGAGTTGCCACAGCAGGAAATTGGATATTCGCTGTTCGCCGCTCGTGCGGATCAAGAGATCGGGGTCGGGGACGTCGGCGGCGTAGAGCGCACGCGCTAGCATGGGCTCGTCGATCTGTTCGGGCTCGAGCCGACGCTCTTGCACCGCGCGCGCGAGCTCGCGCGCGGCTCGCACGATCTCCTGCCGGCCGCCGTAATCGAGTGCGACCACGAGATCCATCCGCTCGTGGCGGCGGGTGCGCTCCTCGGCCCGCTCGATCAAGCGGACGATCTGCGGGTCGAGACGCGAGCGCTCGCCGATGACCCGCAGCCGCACCCGGTTCTCGTCGAGCGCGTCGATCTCGCGCTGCAGATAGAAGCGCAACAGCCGCATGAGCTCGCCGATTTCGCTCACCGGCCGGCGCCAGTTCTCGCTCGAGAAGGCGTAGAGCGTGAGATAGCGGACGCCACGCCGTGCGCAGGCTTCGACCGCGCGGCGGACCGCCTGGGCACCCTGGCGGTGGCCGGCCGCGGTCGGCAGGCCGCGGGCGCTCGCCCAGCGCCGGTTGCCGTCCATGATGATCGCGACGTGGACCGGCACGCGACCGGGCGCGGCCGCCTCCGGGGGCGCGGTCTGGACCGCTGCGAGCGCGCTCATCAGACCTGCCGGATGTCCTTCTCTTTTTGCTCGAGGAGTTTGTTGATCGCCTCGATGTGCCGGTCGGTGAGCTTCTGGATCTCGTCTCCGATTCGTTTGTACTCCTCGTCGGCGAGATGCGTGTCCTTGTCGGCACGCTTGAGCTGGTTGAGGCCCTCGTGGCGGAGGTTGCGGACCGCCACCCGAGCCTGCTCGGCATATTTGTGCGCCGCCTTCGCGAGCTCGTTGCGCCGCTCCTGGGTGAGTTCGGGCAGCGGCACCCGCAAGGTGGTCCCCTCGGTTACCGGATTGAGCCCGAGCCCGGCGTTGCGGATCGCTTTCTCGACCGCCTTCACCAGCCCCTTGTCCCAGACGCTCACCTGCAACAGGCGCGGCTCGGGTACGGTGATCGACGCCACCTCCTTCAAAGCCATGTGCCCGCCATAGGCCTCGACCTGGATCGGTTCGAGCAGGCTCGCGCTGGCCCGGCCGGTCCGCAGGCCCTGCAGCTCCTTCCGTAGCGCCTCGACAGCACCCTCCATCCGCCGGGCGAGCTCCTTGAGGTCGGGTACGGCGGCGGTCATGCGGCCTCGTCCTCCGTGATGATGGTGTGCGGGCCCTCGCCCCGGAGCACCCGCGCGAAGGAGTCGGGGGCGTGCACGCTGAACACGACGATCGGGATCCGGCTCTCGCGGGCGAGCGCGATCGCCGAGGCGTCCATCACCTTGAGGTCGCGCGCCAGGACCTCGAGGTAGCTCAGACGGTCGAACCGCCGGGCGGTCGGATCGCGCTTCGGGTCGGCCGAGTAGACGCCGTCGACCTGGGTGCCTTTGAGGATGCAATCGCAGCCGGTCTCGGCCGCCCGCAGTGCTGCTGCGGTGTCGGTGGTGAAGAAGGGGTTGCCGGTGCCGGCGGCGAAGATCACGACCCGCCCCTTCTCGAGATGCCGCACGGCGCGGCGGCGGATGTAAGGCTCGCATACCGCGGCCATCGGAATGGCCGACATCACCCGGGTCGGGATCCCCGTCTGCTGCTCGATCACGCTCTGCACGGCGAGCGCGTTGATGACGGTGCCGAGCATGCCCATGTAATCGGCGGTCGCCCGCTCTACCCCGGCGGCGGCGAGCGTGCTGCCGCGGACGATGTTGCCCCCGCCGATCACCATGCAGATCTGCACGCCCATGGCGTGCACCGCGGCTACGTCGTGCGCGAGCTGGCGCAGGACGTTGCGATCGTGGCCGAACTCCCGCTCGCCCAGAAGCGCCTCGCCCGACATCTTGAGCAGCACGCGAGCGAAGCGCGGAGCGCGCCCAGGCGAGCCGATCTCCGTCCCGGCCATCGCGGACGCGCTCCCCTCGGCGCTCAGGAGCGGGTCAGCTTCTCGACCTCGGCGGCGAGATCGGTGGCTTCTTTCTCGATCCCTTCGCCGAGCTGCATCCGCACGAACCCGCTCACCGTGATCGGTGCCCCGGCGGCCTTGGCGGCGGCCTCGACCACCTGTTTGACCCGCTTGTCCGGGTCGACCACGAAGGCCTGCTCGAGCAGCACCGCTTCCTCGTAGAACTTCCGCAGCCGACCTTCGACCATCTTCTCGATGATGCTCTCGGGCTTGCCGGAGGCGCGCGCCTGCTCGGCGAAGATCGCGCGCTCGCGGGCGACCACCGCCGGATCGAGGGCCGCCACGTCGACCGCCTGCGGGTTGGCAGCGGCGATGTGCATCGCCAGCTGTTTGCCGAGCTCGGCGAGGGCCGCGGGCGGTGCAGAGGAAGCGAGGCCCACGAGCACGCCGAGCTTGCCGAGCCCGACCGCGACCTGGTTGTGGACGTAACCCGCGACGAGACCCTCCCGGACCTCGAGGAAGGCGGTCCGGCGCAGGTTGATGTTCTCACCGATCACGGCGATCGCCTGGGTGATCTCGTCGGCGACGGTCCGACCGGTCGCCGAGATCACCATGCGCTTCAAAGCCTCGACGTCGCCGCGAGCACCCGGGGCGATCCCGGCGATGTGCCGGACCAGTGCCTGGAAGGTCTCGTTGCGGGCGACGAAATCGGTCTCCGAGTTGACCTCGACGAGGGCGCCCATGGTGCCCTCGAGCCGCAGGCCGATCAGCCCCTCGGCGGCGACCCGGCCGGATTTCTTGGCGGCGGCCGCGAGGCCCTTCTTCCTGAGCCAATCGGTGGCGGCCTCGACGTCGCCTCCGGTCTCGGCCAGCGCCCGCTTGCAATCCATCATGCCGGCGCCGGTGAGCTCGCGCAGCTGTTTGACGAGGGAAGGGGTGATCTCGCTCATGCTCGATCCGTACTCGCTCGCGGACGCGCCGCCGAGGAAAGGCCGCGGCCGCTCGATGGGGTTGGCGTCCGCTCACGCCGCCGGAGCGTCGTGGACGACCGGCTCGATCGGGACGATCGCCTCATCCGGCAACAAAGCCTCGACCGGCTCCTCGATCGCCCCGACGTCGATCCCGCTGCGCGCCATCTCGGCCTGGATGCCGTCGAGCACGGCACCGACCGCCAGGTCGCAGTAGAGATGTATCGCCCGACTGGCGTCGTCGTTGCCGGGCACCGGATAGCGGATGCCGCGCGGATCGCTGTTCGAATCGCAGATCGCGACCACGGGGATGCCGAGCTTGTTGGCTTCCTGGATCGCGATCGCCTCCTTGATCGTATCGATCACGAACAGGATGTCGGGCAGGCCGCCCATGTCCTTGATGCCGCCCAACGCCCGCTCGAGCTTCTCGCGCTCGCGCTGGAGCTGCAGCAGCTCCTTCTTGGTGCGACCGCTCTGGGCCTCGGCGGTCTGCGCCTCGAGCTCGCGCAAACGGCGGATCGATTGGCTGATCGTCTTCCAGTTGGTCAGCATCCCGCCGAGCCAACGATGGTTGACGTAATACTGACCCGAGCGCCGTGCCGCCTCGGCGATCGGCTCCTGGGCTTGGCGCTTGGTGCCGACGAACAGCACCCGGCCGCCGCCGGCGACCGTGTCGCGCAGCGCCATCAGCGCCCGATGCAGCATCGGCATCGTCTGAGTCAGGTCGATGATGTGCACACCGTTGCGGACACCGTAGATGTACGGTGCCATGCGCGGGTTCCAGCGCCGCGTCTGGTGGCCGAAATGCACGCCGGCTTCGAGCAGCTGGCGCATGGTGAAGGTGGGAAAGGCCATGGCCTCGGGATCCGTGCTTTTCCGGTTGGTCCACCGCGGGTGAGTACCCGGCCGGAGCCGGGCACCGGAAACGCGACGCGCGCGAACGCTCGTCTGCACCCGCGTGAGAGGTCGCCGCTATCTACAGTGCGGCCCGGCCCGTTGCAAGCGCCACCGATGCCAGCGGTAGAGCAGCGGTGCCAGCATTCCCTCGTAGACGAGATCGGCCAACTTGCGGACACCCGGCAGGCGGACGAGACGCGCCAGCAGCCGCCAGCCGGGCAGCCGGTCCCACAGCGCCGCGAACGCCTCGACCCCGGCCAGAAGCCGGCCGTCGGCCACGAGATGCAGCCGGCGCGCGGCGGAATCGGCGTCGAGTCCGAGCCCGGCCAGGTCGGCATCGGGCCGGCTCGCATCGAGAAAGCCGAGCTCGACCGCGTGCCGTCCGGCCGACCGCCGATAGGCCGCGATCTCGCGCGCGCAGATCGGGCAGCTGCCGTTGTAGACGACGAGCGGTGCGGCCGGCGTGCGGGGCTTCTCGCTCACCGTGGCGGCCCGAGCCGGAAGGGCGGCCTGCGATCGGGATAGGTCGTGACGACCGCCACCGGCAGGACCCGGCGCGGGCCCGCGAGCTCGAGCCGATGCCGGGCGAGCAGCACGCCCAGCACGGTGGCCGCCTCGACCAGCGCGAACTGGGCGCCGATGCACACCCTGGGGCCGATCCCGAACGGCAGATAAGCGAAGCGGTCGACCGGCGGCGCGCCCGGCAGGAAGCGGCTCGGGTCGAACCGGTCCGGCTCGGTCCAGAGCTTCGCGTGCCGATGCAAGACCCAGGGGGCGACGACGACGAGATCGCCGGGGGCCAGGCGATGGCCCGCGACCTCGTCCGGCGCGCGGGCCTCGCGGACGATGGTGAAGGCCGGCGGGTAGAGCCGCAGTGCTTCCTGGACGACCGCGCGGATCAGCGGCAGGGCGGCGCGCGGTGCCGCCCCCGGCGACAGGTCTTGGCCGCGTACCTCTTCGGCCGCGGCCTCTTGCACCTCGGGGGCGAGCGCCAGCAGGTAGGCGGACCAGAAGAGGGCCAGGGCCGTCGTCTCGTGGCCGGCGATGATGAAGGTGGCGATCTGGTCCAACAGCTCCTGCTCGGAGAAGCCGCGGCCGGTCTCCGGGTCGCGCGCCGTCACCAGCGCATCGAACAGATCCCGCGGCGGCTCCTCGATCCCGCGCGCCCGGCGATCGGCGACGATCTCGCCCACGAGCGCGAACCAGGACCGTCCGAACCGCCGGCGCAACAGTTCGGCCGGGCTCGGCCAGCCGGACGGAAGCGCCATGTCGAGAGGCGAGGGGCGCGCCAGCCGGGCGCCGAACCGCTCGAGCTGCTCCCGCAGTCGTCGCGCATAGGGCTCCAGCGACTGGGAGAAAAGGGCTTCGCCGGCGATCTCGAGCGCGAGCCGCTGGAAGAGGCCCAAGAGATCGACGAGCAAGCGACCCTCGGCCGCGAGCCGATCGAGGGCCGCGGCCGTACGTCGGGCCGCGATGCTCGCCACGAGCCCGAGGCTGCGGGGGGCGAAGGCCGGAGCGGCGGTCCGCCGCTGGAAGCGCCAGGCCTCGCCCTCGGCGAGAAAGAGCCCGTCGCCGATCATCGGATGCAGGATCCGCAGGGTCGCGGGCGTGCGGCCATAGGCCTCGGCATTGTCGACCAGGACCCGGCGGATCGCCGACGGCTCGTTGAGCAAGAGGCTCTGCCGACCGAGGAAGGGTCCGGCGATCACGAGTTCGCGATAAGCGGGCTCGCCCCAGGTCGCCAGCGCGTTGCGGCGGAGCTGGAGGAGGGTCCGCCACTGCGGGCGCGGCGCCGATGGCGGCTTGGGCCGAGGCGGCCGCGGCAGCACCCAGTCCGCCGCGAACCCCCGACCCGTGCCGTCGCTCGCCGAAACCGGCCCCATGCCCCGCTCCAACTCCCGTCCGACGCAGAGCATACGTTCGCCATCGCCGCCCGGGTCAAGGCCGCGCGCCCCGGACGTGTTCAGAGATCGAGCACGAGGTCGAACCGACCCGTGAGCGCCCCGGCTTCACCGCCCTCGGCCGGGCGTAGCGGCACCGTGAGCGCCTCGCGATCGGCCGGATCGCGCAGCGAACGATAGAGGGCGTCGCGCTCGTTCAAAGGCTCGCCCGCGACGTACATCTGGGTGACGAAGCGCATCCGCCGCGGAACCAGCACGGCCACATGGATATGCGGGGCGCGGCCGGGATAGGGAACGGGTCGGATCGTTCGGAACCGATAGCCGCCATCGGCCCGCACCAACGTGCGGCCGTAGCCCTGAAAGCCGGGATCGGCCATCTCCTGCAACGGTGCGCGCGGGTGGCGATAGACCCCGTGCGCGTCGCACTGCCAGATCTCGACCACGGCCTCCGGCAGAGGCCGGCCCCAGCGGTCGACGATCCGCCCCTCGAGATGCAGGAGCGTGCCGATCGCCTCGCTCGCCCGGCCGGCCACCCGCACGAGGTCGTGGTCGTGGTCGCTCGGCAGCGTGGTCGGGTAGAACGGTCCTTCGGTCTGCGCAGGCGTGGGGCGCAACGGTGCAGCGGCCGGCCAACGGGGCGCGAGCGCTGCCAACGAGACGGCCGCACCGCCCGCGAGCAGCCGGCGGCGCACCGGATCGATCGACCTTGCCACGATCCTCCTCCCGAGCCTGACAGGCGACGGGACAAAGATGGGGCGCCCGTGCGGCGGGGAAAGCCCCGCCGCCGGCCCATGGTCAGGCTTTGGTCCGCAGTCGAATCATGTAGGTATCGTAGGTGTATTCGGCGACCTGCCACCAGAGATACTGCTCGCCGCGATAGGCGACAACGCTGTCGTGCAGCTCCTTGAAGTCTGGATTCTCCTTCGAGAGTTCGGCGTAGAGCTCTTTGGCGGCGTTGAAGCAGGCCTCCATGACCTCGCCCGGGAACGGCCGCAACTGCGCACCGGCGGCGACCAGCCGCTTGAGGGCTCCCGGGTTCACGTGATCGTACTTGGCCATCATCCAGACGTTCGACTGGGCGGCGGCGGTGTGGCAGACGTCTTTGTAGAGCTTCGGCAACTCGTTCCATTTGTCGAGATTGAAAATCACGTGGGGGCAGGGGCCGGGCTCCCACCAGCCCGGGTAATAATAGAATTTGGCCACCTTGTAGAAGCCGAGCTTCTCGTCGTCGTAAGGTCCCACCCACTCGGCGGCGTCGATCGTGCCCTTCTCGAGCGCCGGGTAGATGTCACCGGCAGCGATCTGCTGCGGGACCACGCCGAGCCGCTGCAGGATGCGGCCGGAGAAGCCACCGACCCGGAACTTGAGGCCCTTCAGGTCGTCGATCGACTTGATTTCTTTTCGGAACCAGCCTCCCATCTGGCAGTTGGTGTTGCCGGCCGGAATGCCGTAGACGTTGAACTTGGCGAGGAACTTGTTGACGAGCTCGTGGCCGCCGCCGTGATAGAACCAGGCGTTCATCATCCGCGCGTTGAGCCCGAACGGCAGGGCGGTGCCGAAGGTGAACGCCGGGTTCTTGCCGAAGTAATAGTAGGTCGGGGTCTGCCCGCACTCGACGGTGTTGTTCTGGACGGCATCGAGGACCTGCAGGCCCGGGACGATCTCGCCGGCGGCGAACAGCTGGATCTGGAACTTGCCGTCGGTCAGCTCGGCCACGGTCTTGCAGAACAAGTCCGCACCACCGTAAAGCGTATCGAGTGATTTCGGAAAGCTCGAGGCCATCCGCCATCGGATCTCGGGCATGCTCTGGGCGATCGCCGGTGCCGGCACGCTGCTCGCCACCCCGGCCGCGGCGCCGGCCGCGAGCCCGCCGACGAGCCCCCGTCGCTTCATCATGTCGACTGCCTCCCCTGCACGCGGCGCTGGGCGCGCCGCAGCGGGCGGGAGCTTAGACCGCCGGGCGAGGCGTGCAACGGTCGGCGGCGGGCCGAGCGCTCAGCGGCGCGGCGGTTCGGGCAGCAGCTCGCGGCAGCGCTCGATCCGCTCGACCCGGCCGACCGCACCGTCGAGCAGCCGACCGAGCCCGACCCGGTCGCCCTCGAGCCCGACCGCTTCCACGGTGAGCCGGCAGCTCGCGGCATCGAGGATCCCGCGGCCGCGGACGATCGCAGTGTGATCGAAGAGAGTCAGCTCGCGGCCGACCAGTCCGCCGAGCCCGGCCGGAACCGCCTGCACCTGGCGGTTGCGGAGTGCGGCCTCGCCCTCCACGCGCCAGCGATCGCCGCCTAGGGGAAAGACCGTCACACGCCGTAACCTCGCTTCTCGGCGGTTGCCCTGGCAGACCCGTGCGCAGGCATCCGCGAGCCGGCCGGCGAGGTCGGGTCGGGCCGCGACCCGGGCGGTGACGTCGACCGGCTCGGCCGGGCTCGCGGCGCTGGCCAGCAGCGCGCAGCAGGCGAGAGCGAGTGCCCGCATCCGCCGTGTCCAGCGGGGCTCCTCAGTGAGCGTCGTCCCAGCTCGCCCCGGCACCGGTGTCGACCACGAGCGGCACCGAGAGCTGTGCCGCCCCTTCCATGACGCTTTTGACCAGCTTCGCGGTCGGCTCGACGTCGTCCTCCGGCACCTCGAGCAAGAGCTCGTCGTGTACCTGCAACAAGAGCCGCGCCCTCGAGCCCTCCCGCTCGAGCGCGCGTGCGACCCGGATCATCGCACGCTTGACGATGTCGGCGGCGGTGCCCTGGATCGGGGCGTTGATCGCTTGCCGCTCGGCATAGGAGCGCCGCGACGGCAGCCGGTTGGTGATGTCCGGGATCCAACAGCGGCGGCCGAAGAGCGTCGTTACGTATCCCTTCTCGCGGGCTTCCGCCTTGGCCCGCTCCATGTAGTCGCGGATGCCGGGATATTGCTCGAAATACCGGTCGATATAGGCCTTGGCCTCGGCCTGCGGGATGCCGAGCCTCTGCGAAAGCCCGAAGGCGCCGATACCGTAGACGATCCCGTAATTGATCATCTTGGCCGAGCGACGGAGTTCGGCCGGTACCTGGTCGACCGGGATCTTGAACATTTGCGCCGCGGTGAGGCTGTGGATGTCGAGCCCCTTGGCGAAGGCTTCCTTCAGGGGCGCGATGTCGGCGATGTGGGCCAGCACCCGGAGCTCGATTTGCGAATAGTCCGCACTCAACAATTTGTGTCCCGATTCGGCCACGAAGGCAGCGCGGATCTTCCGCCCCTCGGGCGTGCGCACCGGGATGTTCTGGAGGTTGGGCTCGGTCGAGGAGAGCCTGCCCGTATTGGTCGCGGCCAGCATGTAGGCGGTGTGGACCCGGCCGGTCCGCGGGTCGATCTGCTCGACGAGCGCGTCCGTGTAGGTGCGGGTGAGCTTCTGCAGCTGGCGCCATTCGAGGATCACGCGCGGCAGCTCGTGGCCCTGGGCGGCCAGCTCTTCGAGCACCTCCGCACTGGTGGCGTAGGCGCCCGTCTTGGTCTTGCGCCCCGCCCCGCCCATCCCGAGCTCATCGAACAGGACCTCGCCCAGTTGCTTGGGCGAGCCCAGGTTGAACGGCCGCCCGGCGAGCTTGGTCGCCCGCTCTTCGAGGGCCGCCATCTCCCGGCCGAACACGGCCGAGAGCGCCCGCAGCTTGTCGGCGTCGACCCGGATCCCGGCCCGCTCCATGGCAGCGACGATCGGCGGCAGCGGTCGCTCGATCCGCTCGTAGAGCGCCATCATCCGCTCCTCGAGGAGCCGCGGCCGTATCGCCAGCCACAGTCGGAGCGTCACCTCGGCGTCCTCGGCGGCATACTCGGTGGCCTTGTCGATCGGCACCCGCTCGAAGCCGATCTGGCCCGAGCCTTTGCCGCAGACCGCCTCGTAGGGGACGGTCTCGTAATCGAGCCAGCGCTTGGCGAGCTCGTCCATCCCGTGGCCGTGCTTGCCGCCGTCGAGCGCGTAGGAGAGCAGCATCGTATCGTCGAGTGGCTCGATGCGCCCGAGACCGGCGCGTGCGAGCACGGTCAGATCGTATTTGATGTTGTGCCCGATCTTGAGGATCGACGGGTCCTCGAGCACCCGTCGCAACCGCGCGAGCACGGCATCGAGCGGAGGTTGGCCGTCCAGGTGTCGGCCGGAGGCGTCGCGATGGCCGAGGGGCACATAGAACCCTTCACCCGGCTCGACCGCCAGGCTCACGCCCACGAGCTCGGCCTTCATCACGTCGAGCGAGGTCGTCTCGGTGTCGATCGCGAGCCGGCCCAGGGCGTCGGCCCGGGCGAGCACCGCGTCGAGCTCGGCCGGCGTGCGGATGGTGGTCCATCGCCGTGCCGTGGTCGTCGTCTTGGCCTCGACACGTTGGACTTCCGCCGCCTCGGCCAGCTCCTTGATCCGGCCGACGAGCGAGCGGAAGCCGTTCTCCTGACAGAACGCCAACAGCCTCTTGGCGTCGAGCGGCTTGCGACGGGCCTCCTCGATCGGCACGGGCAGCGGCACGTCGCGCTTGAGGCCCACGAGCTCGTACGAAAGCCGCGCCTTGTCCGCGCTCTGCGCCAGAGTCTCGCGTCGTTTGGGCTGCTTGATCCGATCCAGGTTGGCGAGCAGCGCTTCGAGCGAGCCGAACTCCTCGAGCAGCTGGGCCGCGGTCTTGGGGCCGATCCCGGGCACCCCGGGCACGTTATCGGAACTGTCGCCGGTCAAGGCCAACAGGTCGCGGACCTTCTCGGGCGGCACCCCCATGCGCTCGATCACCGCCGCCCGGTCGATCGGCTTCTGCTTCAGCGGGTCCCACATCGCCACGCCGGGGCCGACGAGCTGCATGAGGTCCTTGTCAGAGGAGACGATGAGCACCTCCTCGCCGGCCGCGCGCGCCGCCTCGACATAAGACGCGATCACGTCGTCGGCCTCGAAGCCCTCGAGCTCGACGACCGGAAGCGCGAAGGCGCGGGCCGCCTCGCGCACGAGCGGGAACTGCGGGACGAGTTCGGGCGGCGCCTCCTCCCGGTTGGCCTTGTAGGCCTCGTAGATGTCGTTCCTGAAGCTCTTCTTGCCGGCGTCGAAGACTACGACGACGTGGTCGTCGGGATGCTCCTGGAGGAGCTTCCAGAGCATGTTGGTGAAGCCGAAGACGGCGTTGACCGGCGTACCGTCCGGCCGCGTCATCGGCGGCAGGGCGAAGAAGGCCCGGAAAATGTACCCGGAGCCGTCGACCAGGACGAGTCGGCGCTTCCCCTCGCTCATGGCGGAAGGCTAGCGCGCCCCCCGCCCCCGGGCCAGGGGCCGCGGGACCGGCCGGGCCCGGCCGCGCCGGACGCGGGCTCCTCGCTTCGGCGCTCGCAGCGATCGCGGGCGAACACGACGCCGCCGACCTCCGCTACGCCGAGGCCCTCCTCGCCTGTGTCGGCCGAGCCCGGCCGCGCACCGGGGCGCGCACGGGGGAAATCGCTCGAGCGGGTGGGGCGAATCGCGCGTCGGCCTCGGGCCGGGGCCGGCACGGCCCGGAAAAATCGAGCCGCGACAACGGGTCGGCCGGTCGGCACGGGTCCTGCTCGAAGGCTCGCAGCCGGGTGCGGTGGTGGCACCCGGCCGCAACCGAGGGAGCATCCGATGCGTCTCGTTCCCCTTCTCGCCGGCGCCGTCCTTGTCTTCGCGAGCGCCGCCGCGGCGGCCGCCGACATCTGCCCGAGCGTAGCCAAGGAGCGCTGGCTGTCGAAGGAGGCGATCGCCGCCAAGGCCCGCGAGCTCGGCTACCAGGTGCGGATCGTCCAGGAGGAGCACGGCTGCTGGGAGGTCAAGGGCCTCGACGCCAAGGGTGCCAGGGTCGAGGTCTATTTCCACCCGGCGACCGCCGAGGTCGTGAAGGTCAAGGGCTGAGGCGCGCGGGGAGGGTCGATCGATGCGGCCGCGGTTCCCGGCACGGTCCGGGTCTGGACGCTGGACGTCCGTCTGCTCCACTGGACGCTCGCCGCGGCGGTCGCCACCGCCTGGTTCTCCGAGGCGGGCGAGCGGCTGCACGAGCGGGCGGGCTGGCTGGTCCTGGGGCTCGTGGCGGTGCGGATCCTCTTGGGCTTCGTGGGCTCGCGCCACGCCCGCTTCACGGACTTCGTGCGCGGCCCGCGCGCGGTGCTCGCGACGCTCGCGGCGCTCGTCCGCGGCCGGCCCTCCCCGCATCTCGGTCACAATCCGGCAGGTGGTGCCATGATCCTGGCGCTCCTCGCGGGCCTCTTGGTCTCGGCCGGCTCCGGCGCGCTCATGGTCACCGACCGCTTTTGGGCCACCCGCTTATCGAGGCCCTGCACGAGACGACCTCAAACCTCGTGGTCCTCCTCGTGCCGGTGCACGTGGCCGGCGCCCTGGTCTCGAGCCTGCTCGAGCGGCAGAACCTCGTCCTCTCCATGATCACCGGGAACAAGCGCTGGCCGCCGCCCGGGGCCGAGGCGGACGACGCCCGGCCGAGGCCGGCCGCCGCGCTGGTCGACTGCTAGTCCGGCACGGCGCGGCCGAGCTCGCGGGCGATCGCGAGGGCGGCCGCGCGCGGCCCGGGGGCGGCGGTGATCGGTCGGCCGATCACCAAGAGATCGGCGCCGCGGGCGAGGGCCTCGGCCGGTGTGGCGACCCGCTTCTGGTCGCCGGCCGCCTGGCCCGCGGGGCGGATCCCGGGCACCACGATCAGCGGCTCGGGCCCGAGCGCCTGCCGCACCGCGACGATCTCCTCGGGCGCGCAGACCACCCCGTCGAGGCCCGCCTCGCGGGCGAGGCGGGCAAGGCGCACCGCCTGCTCGAGCGGCGCACCCGCCACGCCGGTGGCCTCGAGGTCGGCGGCGTCGAGGCTCGTGAGCACGGTGACGGCCAGAAGCCGCGGCCGCACCGCCGCCGACCGAGCCGCCTGCACCGCCGCTTCGAGCATGGCCCGACCGCCGGCCGCGTGCACCGTCAAGAGGGCCACACCGAGCCCGGCTGCGGCGCGGACGGCACCGGCCACGGTGTTCGGGATGTCGTGCAGCTTGAGGTCGAGGAAGAGCGGCAGGCCGGTCGTGGCCAGCGCCCGCACCGCGGCCGGTCCTTCGGCCACGAACAGCTCGAGGCCGAGCTTGAGACCGCCGACCGCGCCCGCCAGATCGCGGGCGAGGGCGAGCGCACCGGCCAGGTCCGGCCGGTCGATCGCCGCCAGCACCGGGCCGGCGAATCCGCCTCGCGCCGTCACGAGACCGGCTCAGGCGGTGCGGAGCATCGGGCCGGCGCCGGGCGACGGCTCGGCCACCCGGGAGCGGCCCCGGCCGGCCCGCTTGGCGGCATAGAGCGCGGCGTCGGCGCGGGCGAACAGCCCGTCGAGGTCGAGCCCCGGCTCGAGCACGGCGATGCCGACGCTCACGCTCAAGGGCACGGGCCGGCCGCCGCGGCGGAAATCGGCGAGGCGGACCGCCGAGACGATCCGCTCGGCCACGAGGCCAGCCTCGTCGGGGGCGGCGCCCTTGAGCAACACGGCGAACTCCTCGCCGCCGATCCGCCCGACCAGGTCGTATTGCCGAGTGGCGCCGAGCAGCGTCGCGGCGATCAGCTTGAGGGCTTCGTCGCCGGCGGCGTGGCCGTGGCCGTCGTTGATCGCCTTGAAGTGGTCCGCGTCGAGCACGAGGAGGGTCAAGGGGCCGCGCTGCTCGCGGGCGCGCTCGAGGGCGGCCTGGGCCGCCTCGAAAAAGGCCCTTCGGTTGAGCAGCCCGGTGAGGCCGTCGCGCCGTGCGAGTTCCTCGATCTCGCCCTTGGCCCGCGCCAGCCGGCGCAGCGTCTCGAGCAGGTAGGCGATCATCGGGGTCGCCATCACGACCGGCGCCGCCCCCGAGAACGCCAGCCAGAACGGATCGATCGCACCGTCGCGCAGATGGGCGATGGTCGCGAACAGGCCCATCGAGGCGAGCGAGGCGGACCCGGTCGCCGCGAGCGTGCCGATCACGACGTCCCGCGCCCTGCGGACGTGCATCTCCATCTCCCGTGGGCCCTCTTCAGATTAGAGACTATAGCGCGAGAAACCGGCGGGAAACAGACCCTGCAGCAACCGCACGGAGAATTGATCGTGCGCGGAGACCCCGGGGCGTGGGTTGCGCCGGCCGCAGCCACGCCCGGCGCCGACGCGGTGTGCGTTCGCTATCGGCCCATGCTAGGCAGCCACCGGGGGAGGGCTCCAGACATGAGCAGCGAAACGGCTCCGCGGCTGCGCTGCCCGCCGGGTGCCACCGACGCCCACATGCACTTCTACGGCCCCTACGAACGCTTTCCACTGGCGCCGACGAGCCCCAACGCGCCGCCGCCGGCGCTGCTTCCCGAGTACCGGGTACTTCAGGCCCGGCTCGCCCTCGAGCGGGTCGTGGTGGTGCAGCCGGCCGGTTATCTCTGCGACAATCGCTGCACGCTCGAAGCGGTGGCGGCGCTCGGCCCGCGCGCCCGCGCCGTCGTCGTGGTGCCGCTCGGCACCGGCGAGGCCGAGCTCGAGCGATTGGCGCGCGCCGGGGCCGTGGGCCTGCGCGTCTTCCTGCTGCCGGGCGGCGTCTTCCAGTGGCAGCAGCTGCCCGAGCTCGCCGCGATGGCGCGCTCGGTCGGCTGGCATTTGCAGCTGCAATTCAATGGCCGCCTGTTGCCCGAGCGGATGGCGCTCCTCGAGCGTCTCGACTGCCAGCTCGTGATCGACCACATCGGCCGCTTCATGGACCCGGTGCCGGAGGAGCACGAGGCCTTCCGCTGCCTGCTGCGACTGGTCGACAAGGGTGCCTACGTCAAACTCAGCGCGCCCTACGAAAGCTCGCGCAGCGGGCCACCCGCATGGGCCGACGTCGCGCCGCTCGCGCGCGCGCTTGTGCGGCACGCGCCGGAGCGGATGCTCTGGGCCTCGAACTGGCCGCATCCCGGCAAGGCGCCGCAGGACGATGCCGCTCTGCTCGACCTCTTGCTCGACTGGGCCCCCGACGAGGCCGACCGACGTCGCATCCTGGTCGACAACCCGGCGCGACTCTACCGTTTCGGTTGAGCAACGCTCGCCTCTTCCATCGCGGGGCAAGACGTTGGGCAATGGCCTTCGCGCGTACGGCTCCTGGAGCGCGCACGAGCGATTTATTGGTCGTATTCGCGGAGCCACGAAAAGAGTATTTGCTGAATGAGGACGAGGCTGCAGATTTTTCGCAGGTTTCTCGATGTCGCCCTGGAAGCGGTACTGGATTGTCTGTAGAAAATCTGGGGAGCTCGGGGAAGCTCAAGGATTGTCGCAATATTCGCATTGGATTTTATTGAAGAGTTCGTGAAATCCTCGTCCAGTCCCTCAATAAACCCTTGCAAGCGCTCTTGAGCGCCATATAACGCCGCCGAGTCGAGGGGCCCGCCCCGAGTCGCGCCCCCGAGGAGACGAGGATGCTCGATCTCGAATCGGCGGAATCGCTCCGCCCTCCCAGTACCGAGGATCCGCCGCGGCTCCGCACCGGCGACTCCGTGCTCCCCGAGCGCGCCGCCGGACCCGAGGCGGCCGCGGCCAGCCCGCGGTCGGTTCGGGTTCGGCGGCGCCCATCGTTTCCGGAGAGCCCTCGCAGCCGGGCCTTCCGCCGCCGCTTCTGGCCGGAGGCGAGCCGGGCGGAATGGGACGATTGGCGCTGGCAGGCGCGCAACCGGCTCCGCACCCTCCAGCATCTCGAGCGCGTCTTCCGATTGAGCGAGGACGAGCGCGACGCCGTGCGCCGCCACCGCGGCGCGCTGCCCGTGGGGATCACGCCCTATTACGCCGCGCTCATGGACACTCGGGATCCGAGCGAGCCGCTCCGCCGAACGCATATCCCGGTCGAGGCGGAATATCGGCGCGCGCCCGGCGAGGCAGACGATCCGCTCGCAGAAGATAAGGACTCCGCGGTGCCGGGCCTCGTCCATCGGTATCCCGACCGCGTACTCTTCCTCGCTACCGCCTTCTGTTCGACTTATTGCCGCTATTGTACGCGCTCGCGACTGGTGGGGGAGGTCGGCGGCGAGCTGCATTTCGCTTACAACCAGTGGGAAGCGGCGCTCGCCTACATCGAGGCGAACCCGGCCATCCGCGACGTGCTCATCTCGGGCGGCGACCCGCTCACCCTCGGCGACGACAAGCTCGACTGGCTGCTCGGGCGGCTGAAAAGAATCCGCCACGTCGAGTTCGTCCGGATCGGCAGCAAGGTTCCGGTGGTCCTGCCGCAGCGCGTCACGCGCGGGCTCGTAGCCGTGCTCCGACGACACCGGCCGGTCTGGATGAGCCTCCATTTCACCCATCCGGCCGAGCTCACCCCCGAGGTCGCCGAGGCCTGCGACCGGCTCGCCGATGCGGGTGTGCCCCTGGGTTCGCAGACGGTGCTCTTGAAGGGGGTGAACGACGACGTCGCCACCCTTCGGACCTTGTTCCACGGCCTTTTGCGCCTGCGCGTGCGGCCTTACTACCTCTATCAGTGCGATCCGATCAGCGGCTCGGCTCATTTCCGCACCCCGGTCGACAAGGGCCTCGAGATCATCGAGGGTCTGCGCGGGCACACCAGCGGCTACGCGATCCCGACCTATGTGATCGATGCACCGGGCGGTGGTGGCAAGATTCCGCTCCTGCCCGATTATCTGGTCGGTCGCGACGGCGAGGATCTTCTGTTGCGCAACTTCGAAGGCCGCCTTTTTCGCTATCCCGATCCGGCCGGGCGCATCGGTCGTCTGGTCGGCGGCCGGGGAGAGCCGCCGTGCTGATCGGCCTCGCCTACGATCTGCGCGACGATTATCGGGCGATGGGCTTCGCCGAGGAGCAGTGTGCCGAATTCGACAGCCCCGAAACGATCGCCGCGCTCGAGGCGGCGCTCGTGCGATTGGGTCATCGGGTCGAGCGGATCGGCCACGTCCGCGCGCTCGCCGCGCGGCTGGTCGAGGGTCGGCGCTGGGACCTCGTCTTCAACATCTGCGAAGGTGTCGCGGGCCGTTCCCGCGAGGCCCAGGTCCCGGCGCTGCTCGAGGCGTTCGACCAGCCCTACACCTTCGCCGACCCGCTCGTCATGGCCGCCACGCTCGACAAGGCCGTGGCCAAGCGGCTGGTGCGCGACCACGGGCTCGCCACCGCCCCGTTCGTGCTCGTGACCCGATCGGCCGATCTCGACAAGGTCGATCTGCCGTTTCCCCTGTTCGCCAAGCCCGTGGCCGAGGGTACCGGCAAGGGCGTCTCGCCGGCCTCGCTCGTCCGCTCGCGCAAAGAGCTCGAGCGGACCTGCCGCCGCCTCCTGGCCCGCTACGCCCAGCCGGTGCTGGTCGAGACCTTCCTGCCCGGCCGCGAGTTCACGGTCGGGATCGTCGGCACCGGACCGTCGGCCCGCGTCGTCGGCACGCTCGCGATCGAGCTCCTCCCGGGCGCCGAGCCCGGCGTCTACTCCTTCACGAACAAGGAGCGCTGCGAGGAAGTGGTCCGCTACACGCTCGTCGACGACGCAGAGGCGCGCACCGCGGCCGAGCTCGCGCTCGCCTGCTACCGGGCCCTGGAATGCCGCGACGCCGGTCGGGTCGACCTCCGCAGCGACGCCGCCGGCCGGCCGCATTTCCTCGAGGTCAATCCCTTGGCGGGCCTTCACCCCACCCACTCCGACTTGCCGATCTGCGCGAGCCTCGCCGGTCTCGGCTACGACCGCCTGATCGAAGCGATCGTTCTGTCAGCGAGCGAGCGGGTGGGGCTTCGTGTGACCAAGAGCGGACGGCTGGCTGCCAGATGAGGCCGATGCGCCGCGTGGTACTCCTGCACGGCGTGCTCGACCCTGGCGACCGGCCGGACGAGGCGGACACGCTCGTCCAGGTCCGCGAGGTGGAGGCGATCCTCGCGAGCCTCGGTTGGCAGACCGAGGTCCTCGCGATAGGGCTGGATCTCGGGCCGCTCGCGCGTCTCGCCGCCGAGCCGCCCGACCTCGTCTTCTATCTCGTCGAGGCGATCGAAGGCCGAGCCGGGTTGCAACACCTGCCCGCGGCCGTTCTCGAGGTGCTGGGAATCCCGTTCACCGGTGCTCCCGCCGCGGCGCTCCAACTGACCACCGACAAGCTCGCGGCCAAGCGGCTGTTGCGTCGGGTGGGCTTTCCCACACCGGACTGGGCGGAGGACCCGGCGGCCGCGACCAGCGACCGCCTCTGGATCGTCAAAGCGGTCGACGAAGATGCCTCTCTGGGGCTCGACGCCGGGGCGGTCGTGACCGGCCGCGAGGTCGATCGGCGTATCGCGGCGATGCGTGCCCGTTTCGGCGGCCGCTGGTTCGCCGAGGCGTTCGTCGGCGGCCGCGAGTTCAACGTCGCCTTGATCGAGGGGCCGCACGGGCCGGAGGTCCTGCCGATCGGCGAGATCGACTTTTCCGATTACCCGAAGGGCCGGCCGGCGATCGTCGATTACGACGCCAAATGGCGGCCGGGCTCGGCTACGTGGGAGAGCACGCCGCGGATCTTCAGTGCCCGGGCGGGAGACGGGCCGTTGCGCGATGGCCTCGCACGGCTCGCCCGCGGCGTTTGGGATCTGTTCGGGCTGCGCGGCTACGCGCGGGTCGACTTCCGTGTCGACGCGCAGGGGCGGCCCTGGATCCTCGAGGTCAACGCCAATCCCTGCCTCTCGGCCGATGCCGGGTTCGTAGCCACGCTCGAGGAGGCGGGACTCGACCAGTGCGCGGCGGTCGCGCGGATCGTCGCCGCGGCGCGGGCGGGCCGCCCCGCGCCGGCGTTGCTCGCCGCGGAATAGCTCGCATGCCGGCTGCCCGGCCCGCTCCGAGGAGCGCCTCGTGGGGATGGCGTGAGGCGCCGATCGCTCTCGACGTGGCGGCGGTCGAGCGCCTCGTGGCGGCCACGGGCTTCTTCCGGCCGAGCGAGGTCGCGATCGCCCGCGAACTCGTCGAGGACCATCTGGCGCGCGGGCGCGAGGCCTCGGGCTATTGGTTCCTGTTCGCCGAGGATCGCGACGGTCTCGCGGGGTACGTCTGCTGGGGACCCGTCGCCGGGACCGAGGCCAGCTTCGATCTCTACTGGATCGTCGTCCGACCCGATCTGCAGCGGCACGGGCTGGGCCGGGCACTACTCCTGGCCGCGGAAGAGCGGATCGCGAAGGCCGGAGGACGCCGCGTTTACGTCGAGACCTCGACCACCGAGCGCTACGCCCCGACTCGGGCCTTCTACGCCGCCTGCGGCTATCGGCTCGAGGCGACGCTCGCCGACTTCTACGCCCCCGGCGACGGAAAGGCATTTTTCGTAAAGGTCTTGGAACCGCGATGAGGATCGGACGCCTGGAGATCCGACCCGCCGGGCGCAAGGGCCTGGGCGTGTTCGCAGCCGAGCCGATCGCGGCCGGCGAGACCTTCGACCCGCAACCCGTGTTCGAGCTCGACCTCGGAGACGTGCCGCGAATCGAAGCGACCCGGTTCCGCCACCATTACTTCGCCCATCCGGAGCTAGACGGCCACGGGGTCGTCGTGCTCGGCTGGCTCACCCTGGTCAACCACGGGGTTCCGCCGACCCTCGAGCTCGACTGGCGGCACGATGCAGCGATCGGTTGGGTCGTTCTGCCGCGCGCCCGGCACGACTTGGCACCCGGGACCGAGCTCACGATCGACTACAACTGCCCGCTCTGGTTCGAGCCGGTAGCCTGAGGCGGGCGTAGGCGCCGGACGGCCGCGCTCGCCGCAGGCTCATCGGCAGGATCGAAGCCGGACCGGCGTGTCCGGGGCGAGATCGGGGAGGAAGCTCGCGAGCGGGCGACAAGGTTGTGCCGCCACGCACAACCACCAATCCTCGGCCGCCTCGGAGCGAGCCAACACGAGCTCGCTTCGCGGTGGGACCTCCGGACGCCAGCGCCACGTCCCGCCCTCCAACCGTGCCCCGGGACCCGGTTCCATGCCGGCACCGCTGCCGCGGACGCGGCTCTCGACCGGCACGAGCAAGTCGCCCACGATCCGCCAATCTTCCTCCCACGGGATGCGCTCGACCGAGTGGATCCAGGTGAGGGTAAAGGCGACCGCGGCGAGCCGGACGGTGGTGTCGGCGGCCAGAAGGCACATCATCCGGCCAGCTCCGCCCGCGCGCCGGCTGGCCGCGTCCGCCAGAGGTGAAAGACGAAAAAGCAGGCCGCCATGAGGAAGCCGAGTTCGTCGGTGGCCGGCAGGGCCACGACCAGGAGCGCGGCCGCTGCGAGGCACCAGAGTCTCTCGTGCCAGGCGAGTGGTCCCCGTCCCCAGCCCGTGACCGCGAACGACCAGAGAAGGATGCCCACCACGGCCTTGAGCACGACGTAAAGGGCGGCCGGGACGAAGCCGATCGTCGTCGCCATCGGATCGCCGGGCTGGAGGAGGAGCGCAGGTGCGTAGACCGCCATGTAGGGTACGACGTAGCCCGCGATCGCGAGGCGCGTGGCCGTCGTCGCGATCGCGAGATGCGAAACTCCGGCGATCGGCGAGGCGGCGAGGGCAGCGAGTGCGACGGGCGGGGTAAGATCGGCCATGATCCCGAAATAGAAGACGAACATGTGCGAGACGATGAGCGGCACGCCGAGCTCGAGCAGCGCCGGACCGGCGATCGAGGCCGTGATGATGTAGTTCGGGATCGTCGGGATCCCGGTGCCGAGCACGAGGCAGGTCAGCATCGTGAGCACGAGGCTCGCGAACAGGCTGCTCCGGCCGACATCGACGATCGCACCGGCCAGGGTCGTGGCCGCGCCGGTGAGGGTGAGTGTGCCGATGACGGTGCCGACGAGCGCGCACGCTATTCCTACCGGCAGAGCATGGCGGGCGCCGTCGGCGAGGCTGTCGCGCGCGAGCCGCAACGTCTCGCGGCCCCCGTGCACGAACCAGCAGGCGGCAACGAGGGCGGCGATCGTAACCAAGAGCGCGTTCACTCCGAACCAACGGAAACCCGCTGCCGCGAGGCCGATCGCCAGCCAGAAAAGGAGCCGCAGGACTGGCGCCGGGATGACGCCGGCCACCGGCCGTCCGAGCACGACCATGGCGGTGAGCCCGAGCCCGACCGTGCCGGCGAAGAGCGGCGTGTAGCCGGCGAAGAGAAGCCACACGAGGGCCGCGAGCGGGAGCAAAAGATACCAATCGCGACGGAGTGCGGCCGCGGCACTCGGACATTCCGCACGCGGCAGGCCGGTCAGGCCGCGCTTACCCGCCTCGAGATGGACCGCGACATAGGCGGTGAGGAAGTAGAGAAAGGCCGGGATCGCCGCGGCGATGCAGATCTCGACATAAGGGACGCCGATCGTCTCGGCCATGATGAAGGCCACCGCCCCCATCACGGGCGGCATGATCTGGCCACCCATCGAAGCCGTTGCCTCGACCGCACCAGCGAAACGTGGCGGGTAGCCGAACCGCTTCATGAGCGGGATCGTGAATTGACCCGTCGTCACCACGTTGGCGACGCCGCTGCCGTTGATCGTGCCCATCAGCCCCGAGGACAGCACCGCGACCTTGGCCGGCCCGCCGCGGGTATGGCCGACCGTTCCGAGTGCTACGTCGTTGAAGAGCCGGATCATCCCTGCTCGTTCGAGAAACGCCCCGAACAAGATGAACAAGAAGATATACGTCGACGACACATAGGTCGGGACGCCGTAAATCCCCTCCGTACCCAAAAACATCTGATCGACGATCTGGGCGAGATCGTAGCCGCGATGATCGAGCGGCGCCGGCAAGAGATGGCCGAGCAGAGCGTAAGCCAAGAAAATTGCGCACAGGATCGGCAGCGCCGGCCCCAAGAGCCGGCGCGCCGCCTCGAACACGAGCACGACGACGAGGATGCCGACCAGAACGTCCTGCGGTTCCGGCTCGCCCGCACGCAAGATCAGCTCGCGATAGAAGACCCAGTGGTAGAGGCCGAGCAGGAAGCCGAGGATCCCGAGGCCCCAGCCGCTGGCCGCGGCGAGGTCGAACCGGCCTCGGCGGTTGGCCAGGAGCGCGAAGCCCAACAGCAGCAAAAAGCCGACATGGACCGAGCGGACGACCTGGCTCGGCAAGGTGCCGTAGGCCGCGGTCCAGATCTGGAAGAGCGCGAAGGCCATCGCCACGGCGTAGGCGAGGCGACCGGCCGCCCCCTTTCCCCATACCGCGTCCTCGGCATGCGCGGTAGGTGGAGGGTTCATCGGACCGCGGATCCGAGCCCGTTCGTGCTTTCGCGGCTCGTGTCGGCGAGCCTCAGCGGATCAGGCCGCGCTCGCGGTAGAACCGCTCGGCACCCGGATGGAGCGGGACCGGCATGCCTTCGAGCGCTGCTTCGAGGCGGATCTTGCGACCCTCGGCGTGCGCCGCCGCCAGCTGGTCGAGGTTCTCGAAGAGCTCTCGGGTCATCGCATAGGCGAGGTCGTCCGGGACACCGGTGTGCGTGACCAGGAAGTTCGGGATGGTGGCGGTCGGGACGTCGGCGTCCTGGCCCGTGTAGGTGCCGGCCGGGATCGTTCCAGGCCGGAACGGATCGCCGATCCTGGCGACGATCTCGGGCGACACCGGCACCATCTGGATCGCGATCGCGGTCGCGAGATCGCGAATCGAGGCTACCCCGAGACCCGCTGATTGCAGCGTGGCGTCGAGCTGTCGGTTCTTCATGAGCTCGACCGACTCGGCGAAGGGTAGATATTCGACCTTGCCGAGATCGGCGTAGGAGAGGCCAGCGGCCGCCAGGATCGCGCGAGCGTTGAGCTCGGTTCCGGAACGCGGGGCGCCGACCGACAGGCGCTTGCCCTTGAGATCGGCGAGCGTGCGGATCCCGGATTCCTTGCTCGCGACGATCTGGACGTAGTTCGGATAGATCCCGGCGATGCCGCGCAGCTTGTCGAGCGGTGCCTTGAAGCCGGCCTCGGCGTCGCCTTTCCAGGCAGCGATCAGCGAATCGCCGAGCGTGAAGGCGATTTCACCCTTCCCGGCCTGCAACAGGTTCAGGTTCTCGACCGAAGCCTTGGTGGACTGAACGGAGGTGCGCACGCTCGAGATCTTGTCCCCGTAGATCTTGGAGAGCGCCACGCCCAGCGGATAGTATACGCCGGCCGTACCGCCCGTGAGCACCGTCACGAACTGCTGTGCCCATGCGGACGCGGTCGCGGCGAGCAGGAGCGTTCCCGCGAGCAGTCCGCCCAACAGCCTTCGCGCGATCATCGAAACCTCCCCGTCGGTCGATCGAACGGTCCGGCTCTTAGGGTCTCGCAGCCGTTCGGTCGAGATCGGGGCGCCCGCCCCGGACCCGCGATCGCGCTCCACCCGCGCGACGAGCCCTGCGCGGGATCGGTCTCCGGGCTGCTCGTCGGGCCGCTGACAGCGCCGCGCAGGCGGGCTAGGCAGCCGGGGGAGGCGCCATGACCGAAGATTGCGTCGTTCTCGATACGGTGACCAAGCTCGGCCCCGGCGACCGCGGCCGGGTCGCGGTTTGCGCGAGCCACGGCGGGCTCTATGCCGCTTGGTGCGCCGCCAAAGCCGGTGTCCGCGCCGTCGTCCTCAACGATGCGGGGATCGGCCGCGAGGAAGCGGGGGTGGCCGGCCTCGCCTGGCTCGACCGGCTGGGCTTGCCGGCGGCCGCCCTCGATCACGACAGCTGCCGGATCGGCGACGGTGCGGACGCGCTCGCTCGCGGCGTGGTGAGCCGCGTCAACGCGAGCGCTGCCGCCCTCGGCGTCGTCGCCGGCCAGCGAACGCCCGACGCAGTCGGCCGGTTGGTCACGGCGCCGTTGCGTTTCCCCGCTGTTCCCGAGCTCGCCGAGAGCCGCAGCCGGATCGGCGAGGCCTGCCGCGACGACATCGAGGTCTGGGCGCTCGACTCGGTCTCGCTCGTCCGCCCGGAAGACGCAGGTGCCATCGTCGTCACCGGCAGCCACGGCGGGCTGCTCGGCGGCCGGCCGGAAAGCGCGATCGGGGTCGACGTCTTCGCCGCCCTCTTCAACGATGCCGGGATCGGCATCGATGAGGCCGGTACCACCCGGCTTCCGGCGCTCGCCGCACGCGGCATCGCCGCCGCCACGGTCGATTGCTTCTCGGCCAGGATCGGGGAAGGCCTCTCGACCTACCGCGACGGGATCGTGAGCCGGGTCAACGCGCCGGCCGTGGCCCTCGGTGGCCGTGTCGGCATGCCCGCCCGCGAGCTGGTCGCCGTGCTCGTCGAGGCTCGCCGCGCCGGCCGCGGCCTTGCGGGAGCCGGCCGATGAGGGAGGGCGGGCCTGCGATCGGCGCCAATGCCCGGCGCCGGGTGACCGGCGGCCGCTTGTTGGCCGAGATGCTGGCGCTGGCGCGACCGGGACCGATCTTCGGCATGGGCGGCTTCCAGCTCCTGCCCTTTTACGAGGCCTGCCGTGCCCTCGGTCTCGAGCACCGGCTGATCAACGACGAGCGCTGCGGCGCCTTCGCCGCCGACGGCTGGGCCAGGATCACCAACCGGCCGGGCCTGTGCGACGCGACCCTCGGACCCGGCGCCACTAACCTCGTCACCGGGCTCGTCGAGAGCCTCAACGCCGGGATCCCGCTGATCGCGATCGTCGGCGACACGCACCGCGCGCATGCCTGGAAGAACATGACCCAGGAAGCGCGCCAGACCGAGATCCTCCGGCCCGCGGTCAAGGAGTTGATCCGGATCGAGCGGACCGAGCGGATTCCCGAGCTCCTCCGCCGTGCCTACACGGTCGCCACCTCCGGCCGGCCCGGCCCGGTCGTGTTGGACGTCCCGGAAGACGTCGCCCACGAGGAGATCGAGATCGACGCGGGCGATCTTTGGCTCGACCCGGCCACCCTCGAAGCACCCGCCCGGCCGACCCGGCCCGATCCGCGCGCCGTCGAACAGGTGGCAGCAATGCTCGCAAGAGCCGAGCGGCCGCTCCTGCTCGCCGGCGGCGGGATTCATCTCGCGCGCGCCTGGGACGCGCTCGCCTACCTGGTCGAGGAGCAGAGGATCCCGGTCGCTCACACCATGAGCGGCAAAGGCGCGATCGCCTGCACGCATCCACTCTCGGCCGGTCTGTTCGGCCGCTACAGTCGGATCGCGAACGATCTGATCGCGCGCGCCGATCTCCTGGTCGCGGTCGGGTGCAAGCTGGGCGAGATCGCGACCCGGCGGTACCAGCTGCTGCCGGAGGGAATCCCCCTCGTCCAGATCGAGATCGTGCCCGAAGAGATCGGTCGCACCGCTAGAGTGACGGTGGGCCTCGCCGGCGACGCCCGCCTCGCGCTCGAGGATCTCGCAGCAGCACTCGGGGCGCCGCGGGTCGATCGCACGGCTTGGGTAGCCGAGGTCGCCCTTCGGATGGAGCGCTGGCGCGAGGAAGCGATGCCCCGGCTTCGCTCGGACGAGCGCCCGATCCACATGGCGCGCCTCGTTCACGAGATCCAACGGGCCTTGCCCGAGGACGGCGTCCTGGTCGCCGACGGCGGCTTCGCCGCGCATTGGGCCGGTCTCTTGTTCGACACCCGCCGCGCCGGGCGCCACTTCCTCGCCGACCGCGGCTTCGCGTCGATCGGTTACGGTCTGCCCGGGGCGCTCGGCGCCTCCCTCGCCGCGCCCGATCGAGCGGTGGTGGGCCTCACCGGCGACGGCGGCTGCAACATGGTCTTGGGCGAGCTCGAGACCGCACGGCGGCTGGGCGCCGCCTTCACCCTCGTGGTCGTCAACAATGCCGCTTCGGGCTATGTCAAAGCCCTCCAGCACGCGATGTACGGCGCCTATCAATCGAGCGATCTGATCGAGCTCGACTATGCCACGATTGCGCGTGCGATGGGCTGCCGCGGCATCCGGGTCGAGGATCCGGCCGAGCTCGCCCCGGCACTCGCGGCCGGGCTCGCCGAGCGGAGCGTGCCGACGGTGGTCGACGTGGTCGTGACGCGCGATCCGGCACGAATGCTGCCGGCGGTCGACAGCCGGGTGCTCAGGGTGAGCCGCGGCGATCGCCCGGCTTGAGCCGGCGTGGCTGCAGGGCCACGCCGGGGCCCAGAACGGGCCGACGTCATTTCAACTCGAGCGCGAGACGTGCTACCTTGCCTTGCATGTTCAGGGCGTTCGTTTCAGCGCTCCTCATCGCGCTCGCGTGGCCGAGCCTGGCGGCGGCCGACAACGCGCCGGCACGAAAAGGCAGCCGGATGCTCGACCTACGAGTCGGCCCCGAAGTACTTGGGTCGCAGACGCCAGAGCTGCCGCGATCGGCCACCTCGCTCGCGCCGGCCGGAGCAGCGGCATCGCCACCCGAGACGGTCTCTCGACCCGGGCTCGCCATCGAGCTGCAGCCGCTGCGCCGGCGCGAGCAGGCCAGCGAGGGCGATGGCGCGGCGAGCGAGCCGCGCGAGCGCGACGCACTCGCCGACCGTCTCGAGCGGCTCGGCATCGAAGAGTTCGTGATCCGCTTCGTCCGCCCGCTCTGAACCGAAGGGGCGGGCGGCCGAGGCGCGGGCCTCAGAACGAGGACCCCGGCTCCAGCAGGAACGCCTCTTCTTCGGCCGTGTTCGGCCGCCCGAGGATCGTGTTGCGGTGCGGGAAACGGCCGAAGCGGCGGATCACCGCGCGGTGACGAACCGCATATTCGAACGCCTCGCCGCCGAGCGGCCGGCACAGCTCCACCGCCCGGTCCTGATCGGCGAGATCTTCGCTGTGCTCGAGCGGCAGGTAGAAGAAGAGTCGGGCACGCGCGGGCACGGCCAGGTGGTGACCGCGGGCGAGGGCCGCGCGCGCGACCTCCCGCGCCTTGGCATCATAGGCGAAGGCGCGCGGCGTGCCGCGATGGACGTTACGCGGCAGCTGATCGACCAGAAGGACGAGCGCGAGCGCGCCTTCCGGATGCTCGAGCCACTCCTCGAAAGCGCCGGCGGCGGCGCGATCGACGAGATCGCCGAACCGTTCGGCGAGCAGGCGGTCGAAAGCCGGATCCGGGCGGAACCAGCTCTGCTCGCGCCCGGGCGCCAGCCAGAAGTCGAGCAGCGCCCGGGCCTCGGGGGCGAGGGGGGCCATACGGGGCCCGCTCAGTTCTCGGGAATTTGCTGGAGCGCGCCGCGAATCGAGCCGGCCTCGGCCAACAGGCTCTCGCTCGCTGCCCGCAGTTGCGCGAGCTGTTGTTCGGTCACCGCCCTGAGTCGCGCCTCGATCGCGTTGATGCTCTCGGCGATCGGGCGGCGGTCGGCGATCTGCGCCTCCAGCCGGGCGAGCTCCTCGCGGGCGGCGGCGAGCCGAGCCTCGGTCTCGGCGAGCTCGTCCCTGGTACAGCCGAGCTGGGCCTCCGTTTCGGCGAGTTTGGCGCGGACGCCTTCGAGTTCGCTCTCGAGCCCCTGCTTGCGTCGCTCTGCCTCGGCCTGCTCCTGGCCGAGCCGCTCGAGCTCGCGCCGACGGCCGGCGAGCTTGTCCTCCGCCTCGGCGATCTCCTGGCGGCGGATCGCGAGCAGCCGGGTCGCTTCGGCGACCTGGCTCTCGAGCTCGGCCTTGCGCTCGTTGAGTGCCACGATGTCGCCGTGGGCCTGCCGCTCGGCGGCGAGCGTCTGGGTCACGCGGTTGAGTTGCTCGCTCGTCTGCTGCAACTGATTGCGTGCCTGCGCGAGTTGGTCGCGCAGCCGCATCTCGCCCATCGCGGCCTCTTCGGCCTGCTGACGCAGCGCGCGGCGGCCGGCGGCCCAGAGGCCGAAGCCGATCAGAACCAACACCAGGAGGCCACCAAGCACACCCTGATATGCCGGTGGCAATGCGAGCAACTCGTCCAGCACGGCGTCTCCCCCGGAATTCCTCGTCGCGGTCGTTGGACCCAACGGCCGCGCGGTTTCCTCGCGACCGGTCTACCAGGAGCCTCGGGTCCGGGGCGAGCGACATTCGCCGCCCGTGGCTCCGCACCTCCCCGGAGACCGACGACAGCGGGACGCCCGTTAAAGGTTTGGTAAGGCCGCTCGATTACAACGTGGCGGTGGACGCGGGCGAGGGAGAGCGGAGATGGACCTGGCGCGGGCGATGCCGCGCCGACCGGACCGCGGTCCGGCCGCACAGGCCGGCCGAAACGAGCGGCTGGCCGGTCGCGCGACCCCATCGCCCTTGCCCTTGGACGGCGGTGCGGCAGCGGCCACCGCGACGCGCCGCTGCGGATTTTGGCCGGCGGAGGAAGGCTCGACCGCGGTCGACTTCGCGATCGTCGGCCCTGCGCTCGTGATGATGCTGATCGGCATCCTCGAGGTGTCGGCGCTGATGATCACCCAGAGCCTGCTGCAGAGCGCGGTCACCGAGGCGGCGCGGACCGGCATCACGGGGCAGGGCCGCGACGGGCTGTCTCGCGAACAGGCGATCCGTCGCGCCGCCGAGCGTCTGGGCGGCAGTCTCTTGCGGGTCGAGCGGGTTCGGCTCGAGACCCTGGTCTATCCGAGCTTCGACAGCGTCGGTCGGCCCGAGCCCTTCACCGACGTCAACGGCAACGGCCGCCGTGATCCCGGCGAGCCGTTCACGGACGTCAACGCCAACGGTCGGTGGGACGACGACATGGGCCGTCCGAGCCTCGGCGGGCCAAACGACGTCGTGCTCTATCGCGTGCGCTACGAGTGGGAGCCGATGACCCCGCTCGTCCGCGGCGTGCTACCCGGTGGGCGGCTGACCCTTCGCTCCAGTTACGCTGTGCGCAACGAGCCGTTCCCGGGGAGCTGAAGCGTTGACACCGCGCGCCACGGCCGAGCGACGCAGAGGATGGCTCGGTCGATTTCTAGACGACTTCCGGGCGATCGTCTCGGTCGAGATGGCGCTCGTTCTGCCCGTCCTCCTCGTTCTCTTCGCCGGGGCGGCCGATGTCGGGTGGTTGTTGATCGCCCAGCACAAAGTCGGCCGCGCCGCCGGCGCCCTGGCCGATCTCACCGCCCGCGCGGCGGAGCTACGCGAGAGCGAGGTGACCGACATGTTCCGCGCAGTCCGAGAGATCACGGCTCCCCTGGGCTTCGCCACCCGTGGGCGCGCCCATGTCTCGACCGTGGCCAACACGCTCGGGACGGGTGCGCGGCTGCGCTGGCAGCGCGCCAGTCCCGGGGGTCTCGCGGTCGCGAGCCGGATCGGCGGCACGGTGGGCGCTCTGGCCGATCTCGGCAGCGGCCTCACGCTCGCGCTCGGCGAGGAGGTCGTGGTGGCCGAGGTGCAGATCGAGGTACCGCCGATCATCGGGATCGTCGTGACGGGCCCGCGCACGATCTATGCCCGCGCCGTTCTGCGGCCACGTTACGGCTCCGTCACCCTCTTGCCGGGATGACCCCACCACCGGCCTAGACGCCGGAGGTGGAGGCCGTCGCTGCACCACTCGGGAGGCCATGATCGAGGCGGAGGCCAGGCCGGCGCGCTCGAGCGCCGTCGCGGCCCTGCGCACCTCCGGCCGGCGCGGCTGGACTGAACGCGAGCCGAACGCCTCGTCACCGCGATTGGCGCAGGGCTGCCGACACCGGGCGTTCTCGCCGCCCCCGAGCTCGGTCTCTTTATCGCCGACCCCTTCACGGGCGCGCCGGCGGCCGAGGTCGATGCTCGACGCGGTGGCTACCGCCGGCCTGGCGGGCCGTGTCCACGCCCCGACATCGGTCGGGTCGCCGGCGCCGTGGCACGGCGCCATGGGCTCGATCCCGGCATCGGCCCACAACCGGAGCCGATCGGTTCGGGACACCGGCAGTGCTGGCCAACATCGTCCGTTGGGGGCGCGCCGCAGGGGTGTCCGCCGTCCTCCTCGGCCGCGACGTCGCGAGCCGGGCAACGGACGGCGAGGGGCGGAAAGGGCGGCCGCCGGTCCGGTGCCGGGCCTCGGACCGGGACCATGGCTCGACCGTCGATTCCCGCTGCAGCCCGCGGCCGGCGAGCGACCGCGGGTTTCCTCGAGCGCGTCTTGGGGCAACGCGCTTACCTCCGGTCCCCCGTACCGAGCCCGTCGCACGGCTCGCGCTACCGGAATTCGGGGTCGCGGGCCGGCGCGGAGGTGAAGCACCGGTCGCGAGCGCCGGGCCCGCGGCTTGCCTCGATTTTGGAGGATCTGACCGTGCTACCTCCGCGCCCCCCGGCGGCGGCCGCGCTTCGATCCGCGAGCGGCCGAACCAACTCCCCGATGTTCGCGCCCGGCCGGTTGGAGGCCAGAAGCCTTCGGACGATGCCCACCCCAGGCCCAGGGCCCACCCGCGCCTCGGCCGCCCTCGAAGGGTCGGGCGACCGCCGGCCTGTCGGGCGAGGGGTGTCGGCCGCGCGCGGGCCGTCCGGGCGCTCGCCTCGATCGTCGCGACCTGGGGCCAGCGGCATCGGGCCGGCAGATCCTGCTCGACTAGCGGCGGGATCTCGAGCAACCCCGGGGCGTCGCGATCGTTCGGCGGCGCTGTCTTCGCCGGTTGCTCAATCGCGCGGATCGTCGACTCTGGCGACGGCGGGGCCGCGCTGTCGCTCGCGCTCTTTCACGGGGCGGGCGATCGCGGATGCGATAAGAACCGAGACCGGGGCCGCCAGCTCGCCAACGGTGGCCCCCGCGTTCGGGACCTGGGCAGCGGACGGTCGGCCACGGAACGATCGGCGCGGCCCGCGACACGGACTGGAGCCGGCACGAGGCTCCTGTCGACCGCGTCCTTCCGCCGTTCCGAGGCTCGCCCGGAAAAAAAGCCACGCCGGGCCTCGCCGTTGCCCGCGGGTGGTGAGCGCTTCTGCTCGCGCCTGCGCTCGCTGCTCGGCTCGACGGGTTGTCTTCCGTCGTTACCGCCGCGGGACGGAGTCGAGAAACGAGCTTTGGTGCGGCCATTCGGGGTGGCAGCGGGGCGGAGACGACGCGCACTGGTCCCGGTTCGTTCGGCCGGTTCGAGATCGCCGGCCCTCGCGGCGGCGCTCGCACGTCTCGGGCGCACGCTCGGACACCGGGCGGAATGCCGGGTACCCCTCGTGTTATTGGGCCGGTCGAACGAGTTCGAGGCACCTGCCTATTGTGGGAGTCGAGCCGGCTTCGTGCGATCCGTCGCCGCCTCGAACGTGCGACGGTAGGCGAACAGCCCGGCCGAGCCACCGGTGTGGAGAAAGACGACGTTCGCGTCCTTTTCGAAGAACCCCTTGCGGACGAGATCGAGGAGCCCGGCGGCACCCTTGCCGGTATAGACCGGATCGAGAAGGATCCCCTCGAGGCGGGCGAAGAGCTGCACCGCCTCGACCATGGCCGGCGTCGGGATCCCGTAGCCGTCGCCGACATACTCGCAGTTTGCTCTCACCTCGGTGCGCTCGATGCCCCCCTTCGCCCCGAGCCGCTCGGCAACCGCGCAAGCGAGCGCGTGCACCATGGCCTCCTGTCGCTCGCGAGGCGCCCTCACACCGATGCCGAGCACCGGAATCCGCGTGTTCATCGCCGCGAGGCCGGCCACGAGGCCGGCCTGGGTCCCGGCCGAGCCGGTCGCGTGGACGATGTGATCGATCCGCAGACCTTGCTCGTTGGCCTGGTGGACGAGCTCGAGCGCACAATTCGCGTATCCGAGAGCGCCGATCTCGTTCGAGCCGCCGCCCGGGATGAGATAAGGCTCGCCTCCGCCACGGCGAACCTCCTCGGCGACCGGCTCCATCGCCGCGTTCATGTCGACACCCGCCGGCAGCTCGCGCAGCTCGGCACCGAACAAGCGGTCGAGCAGCGTGTTGCCGTTGCGCAGATACTCGACCTCGTCCGTCGCCACCCGATGCTCGAGCAACAGAATGCAGCGCAGCCCGAGCCGCGCTGCGATCGCTGCGGTCTGACGGCCGTGGTTGGTCTGTACGGCACCTTGGGTGATCAGCGTGTCGCAGCCGCGGGCGAGCGCGTCGCCGACGAGAAATTCGAGCTTCCTCGTCTTGTTGCCGCCGGTGGCGAGGCCGGTACAGTCGTCGCGTTTGATCCACAAGCGCGGGCCCCCCAGCAGGCGGGTCAGATTGGGCAGGGGCTCGAGCGGCGTCGGCAGGTGCCCGAAGCGCAGCCGCGGGAATCGGGAAAGGTGCATGGCGGAGCTCTCGGGCGGGTCAGGCGGTCGAAAAGGCGGCGGGCGCCCGGCCCGCCGTCGCTGCGGGCGGAGGCCGTAGGCACCGCGCGTAGGCGACCGTTGCGCGGGCGAGGACGGCCGTGCTGTCGATCAGCGGGACCGAGAGGGCATCGGCTGGGAGCACGAGCGGCACCTCAGTGCAGCCGGCGACCACGATCGCGGCGCCACGATCGACGAGGCCGCGGGCGAGGTCGGCCATCGCCTCCCGCATCGCCGTACCCCGCTCGCCCGCCTTGATCCGGTAGAGCAGCTCCATGAACCGCTCCTCGTGGGCCCGCTCCGGCACGATCGCTCGAAAGCCGGCCGCCTCGAGCGCCCGCTCGTAGAGCCGTGCGTGGCGGCAGCCTTCGGCCGCCAGCACGCCGCAGCCGGTGCCGACCGGGGTCCGCTGCGCTACTTCCGCCACCGTCTCCGCGACGATCGAGACCAACGGGATCCGAACCGCGGCACGGATATCGGCCTCCCAGGCGTGCGCTCTGTTGCAGGCCATGACAGGGAACTCGGCGCCGGCCGCCTCGAGCCGATGCGCCATGGCCGCGAGCATCGGCCCAGGTGACGGTCCGGTGCCGGCGAGGGCGGTGTTGCGGTTCGGTACCTTGGGGTTGCAGTCGACGATCAGGTGGAGATGGTCTTGGTCGCGCTCGGCCCCGGTGGCTTCCAGCACCTTGGCCATGAAATCGAGCGTCGCGAACGGCCCGAGCCCGCCCAACAAACCAACCGTGAGCTCACGCGCGGCCGCTTTGTTCATGCGGCTGCCACCGCCGCCACGAAGGCGCGCAACCGTTCGGGATCGAGCCGGCCGTCGACCCGGACGCCGCTGCAGACGTCCACCGCCCACGGCCGCACCGTCCTGATGGCCTCGCCCACGCTTTCGGCATCGAGCCCGCCGGCCAGGAAGACCGGGACCCGGACCGTCTCCACGATCGCCCGCGACAGCCGCCAGTCGTGCCGCCGCCCGGTGCCACCGAGCTCCGGAACGACCGCTCGGGGTCGGCCGCTGTCGAGCAGAAGCGCATCGACCGACTCCTCTGCCGCGCGCGCCTCCTCGATCGCGGCCGGTCCTTCGACGTGTACCACCTGAACGAGGCGCAGCCAGGGGAACGCGCGACGGAGCCGGCGGTGCTCGGGGCCGGCCATGCGGTCGACGATCTGCAGGGCCGTCGGATGGACCGCCTCGATCTCGCGCGCGAGCGCGTCGGCGTCCCGTGCCGAGCTCAACAAGACGCTGGCGACCGGCGGTGGGCAGCGCCGGGCGAGTGCCCTCGCCCGTCCGAGCGGGATTTGGCCCGGGCCGGACGGCATCGGACCCACCAGGCCCAAGGCATCCGCACCGGCCGCCACCGCGAGCGCGAGCTCGCTCTCCTCGGCGATGCAGCAGATCTTGATCCGGCGTCGCATCAGCTTCGTCCCCGGCAGCCGGACCTCCCGCCGCGGCGCCTGCAGCCCGCGGCGCTGGCACGCGTTGCCAGCCCGTCCGCAGCCTTCTATCGCTCGTCGACCGGCCTGTCGAAGGGGACCGCCCGTGCCTCGCCTCGTGATCGTCGATCATCCGCTGGTCCAGCACAAGCTCACCCTGTTGCGCATGAAGCAGACCCCGACCGCGGAGTTCCGCCGCCTCGCTCGCGAGATCGCCCTTCTTCTGGCCTACGAGATCACCCGCGATCTGCCGCTCGCACCGGTGCCGATCGAAACACCGCTCGAGGCCATGGAGGCGCGCATGCTGGCCGGCAAGAAGCTGTGCATCGTCTCGATCCTGCGCGCCGGCAACGGCCTCCTCGAGGGGATGCTGGAGCTTCTTCCCTCGGCTCGCGTCGGCCATATCGGGCTCTGGCGCGATCCCGCCACGCTGCAGCCGGTCGAGTACTACTACAAGGTGCCGCAGGATATCGCCGAGCGACCGGTGATCGTCGTCGACCCGATGCTGGCGACCGCTAATTCGGCCGTGCGCGCGGTCGACCGGCTCAAGGCCGACGGTGCCAAGGACATCAAGTTCGCCTGCCTGATCGCGGCTCCGGAGGGCACGGCACGGATGCACGACGCCCATCCCGACGTGCCGGTGTTCACCGCCGCGCTCGATCGCCAGCTCAACGATCACGGGTACATACTTCCGGGTCTCGGCGATGCCGGCGATCGGCTGTTCGGGACGCGCTGAGCAGCCTCGCCGGAGGACGGGATGACTCGGCCAACGTTAAGGGAGCATCAAGCTTTGTCGGCTAACGATCGGGCCGGGCCGATGGTGGCCCAGCCGCGAGCGAAGGTCCGCACCGTGGTGCCCTGCCGGATCGTCACCAACCAGCCCGACTGGTTCGCGGGTTTGGCCGCGCTGGTCTCGAGCTTCGGGTTGCCAACCCGTGTCCTCACGCCGGCGCGCGCGTTGGCCGATCCGGTGCACGAGCCGGGGATCGACTTGCTCGCGCTCGAAGGCGAGGAGGGCAGCGCCAGCACCCGCGAGCTCTTGGCCCGGCGCCACGCGAGCGCGAGCCCGGTCGTGGCGCTCGTCCGTCGCGGCCGGCCTAGGCTCGTTTCCTCCGCGCTGGCGCTCGGCTGC
>JANWZN010000050.1 GCA_025054575.1 Geminicoccaceae bacterium
CGGCGCGAGGGCGCCTGCTCGGTTCGGACCTGGCGGCACCCGCGCCGAGCGAGCAGCTCGCCGCCGCGACCGCGCCGCCGCCCATAGCATCGGTCCCGCCGATGCGGCGTCGCACCCCGCCGCCTTCCGCACCACCGGTCGCCGAGGAGCCCGCCGCGCGCGCCGTCGAAGCGGCGGCACCGGCCGATCGGCCCGCCACGACCAGCCTCGCCGCGGCCTCGGTGCCGAGAGCACCAGTCGATGCCGGGGCCGCTTCTGCTGGCGAGCGCGAGCCGCGTGCTGTTGCCAGCGCCGGGCCGACGGCGGCGAGCGCCGAGGCGTCCCATACTCCCGCTGGCGCCAGCACCTTCTCGGCCGAGGTCCCGGCGATCGGCTCGGCCGGCTCGGCCGCTTCGGCTGCGAGCGCGGTCGCGGCCGGTTCGAGCGAGGCCGGCGCGGCCCTCGCACCGGCGGAGCCGGCCCTGGGCGGCGACTGGGTGATCGAGCTCGGTGCGGTCGATAGCGCGGAGGCCGGTCGGGCGCGCTGGCGCGAGCTCGTGCAAGCGCACGGCTCGGTTCTCGCCGGCGTCCATCGGCTGGCCGGGGCCGGAGAGGCCGGTGGCCCTCTCCTGGCCGGTCCGTTCGCCGACCGGGCGGCCGCCGAGCGGGCCTGCGCGAGCCTTGCGGCGAGTGGGCCCTGCCGGCCGCTTCGTCTTTGAGCCACGGGGCGGGGAGGGAAGGGCGGCCGCGGCGCGTGCTCGCCTTGCCGCGCAGGGCGCGCCGTGCTTCCGGACGGCCCGGTGCGGCCCGGGGCGGAGGATCGGGTGGAAGAGGGGCGGGTCTTTCCGAAAGGCTTCCTCTGGGGTGCCGCGACCGCTGCGCATCAGGTCGAGGGCGACAACCGCGCCAGCGACTGGTGGGCGGCGGAGGAGGCGGGCCTGCTGCCGCATCGCTCGGGTGACGCCTGCCGCCATCGCGAGCTCTACGAACGCGACTTCGATCTCGCCCGCAGCTTCGGCCACAACGCCCATCGGCTCTCGCTCGAATGGAGCCGGCTCGAGCCGGAGCCCGGTCGGTTCGAGGATCGCTGGTTCGATCATTACGCCCGGGTTCTCGATGCGCTGCGGCTGCGCGGGCTCGAGCCGGTCGTGACACTCCAGCACTTCACCTTGCCGCGCTGGCTCGCCTCGCGCGGCGGCTGGCTCGCCCGCGATGCGGTCGAGCGCTTCGCCGACTATGCGGGCGAGGTCGCCCGCCGGCTCGGCCGCGCGGTGCGCTGGTGGATCACGGTCAACGAGCCGAGCGTGCTCGCCAAGCAGGGCTACGTCACCGGCGAGTGGCCGCCCTTTCGGCGCGGACGTTGGGACCTCGCCTCGCGCGTCATCGCCCGCATGGCAGCCGCCCACCGTATCGCGCACGCGCGCCTTCATGCCGCGTTGCCGGCGCCGATGGTCTCCTTCGCCCACAGCACACCCTGGATCGAGCCCTGTGATCCGAGCCGCCGGCTCGACCGGTTGGCCGCGCGTCTGCGCCGCGCGTTTTTGGTCGATCTCTCCTTCGCATTGGTCCGACGCGGCGGCCGGCCGCTGATCGATTACGTTGCGATCAACTACTACACGCGTACGGTGGTGCGCTGGGCGCCGCGCGGCAAGGCGCTCCTCTTCGGCGTCGAGTGCCGGGAGCCGCACCATGGCGGGCCGCGTCGATTCGACGATCTCGGCCAGGAGGTGTGGCCCGAGGCGCTGCTCCACGTGCTGCGCGACGCGGCCCGTTTCGCTCTGCCGGTCCTGATCACCGAAAACGGCATCGCCACCTCCGACGAGCGACTGCGCGAGGAGCATCTGCGCGGCCACCTCGCGGCACTCGCCCGCGCGATCGAGGAGGGCGTCGACCTTCGCGGATATCTCTACTGGTCGCTCATGGACAATTTCGAGTGGGCCGAGGGTACGACCGTCCGGTTCGGGCTCGCCGAGACCGACTTCGCCACCCAGGAGCGACGGCCGCGGCGGACGATGCGGCTTCTGGCGGAGGTCGCCCGAACCGGCCGCTTGCCGTCCGAGACGCTGCCCGTGGAGGTCTGAGCGGTGCGGCCGATCGATGCGCGCACCCTCCCCGACGGCACCGTTCTCGACGGCGAGATCGTGGTCGTGGGCGCGGGTGCCGCGGGGATCACGCTCGCCCTCGAGCTCGTGCGCCTCGGGCGCGAGGTGTTGCTCGTCGAAGGTGGCGGCCTCGATCCGGACCCCGATCTCCAGGCCCTACACGAGGTCGAGAGCACGGGCTTCGCGATGCGGCCCGATTATCTGCCCCGCCTCCGCCAGCTGGGTGGAACGTGCAATCTCTGGGCCGGGCGCGCGATGCGGCTGTTGCCCGATGATTTCCTCGCGCGTCCCGCGGTGCCGGATGGCGCCTGGCCGTTCCCCTATCGCGAGCTCGAAGCGCTCTATCCCGAGGCCGAGCGCCTCTTGGGCCTACCCGGGCCCGGTGCCTTCGACGCCGATCGCTGGCTCGTTCGCGCGAGCGCGGCCGAACGGGCGCTGCTCGCCAGCGGCGAGCTGCGGCCGACGGTCTCGCTGTGGGCGGTCCGGCCGCGCCGGTTCTTCCGCGACTTCCGCCGGGAGCTCGTCGCGCATCCCCGCCTGCGCCTCCTGATACGGGCGCAGGCCTGCCGGCTCCGTCAGGATCCGACCGGCCGACGGGTGTTGGGGGTCGAGCTCCGGGTCCTGGACGGCCCGAGGTTGGAGGCTCGCGGTCGCCATGTCGTGCTCGCCTGCGGCGGGCTCGAAAACGCGCGCCTTCTCTTGCTCTCGACCGACCGTCACCCGGCCGGCATCGGCAACGAGCACGATCTCGTCGGCCGCTTCTTCATGGATCATCCGCGTGCCGTCTGGGGCCGGGTCGAGCTGCGTCCCGGCGTCGAGCTTCGGCTGTTGCGCGGGCGGCCCGTCCGCGGCGGCAAGGTCCAGCTGGGCCTCGCGCTCGCACCCGCCCGGCGGGCGATGGATGGTCTTCTGCACCATTACGCCACGCTCGAGAGCGAGCGCTCGTCCTACGCGCGCGAGCAATACGACCTCGCCGTCCAGCTCGCAAAAAGGGTTCTGCGCCGCGGTCACGCGGGCGGGCGGTTCGACCTGCGCGGTCTTTTCGCCGGCCGCACGCCGGACATGGTCTACTTGCTGACGCCGAAGGAGATCCTTCCGCACCCGATCTATCGCTTGCTTTGGCTCATGCGCGAGCGGATCCCCCGGCGGGCCCGTGCCGAGCGGCTCGTGCTCGTGCATTTCTGCGAGCAGCCGCTCGACCCGGAGAGCCGGGTCGCGCTCTCCGATCGGCACGACGCGCTCGGCTTGCGGATGGTCCGCCTCCACTGGCGCGTCCAGCCGGAGATCCTCGCGAGCATGCGCGCGCTCGAGCAATCGATCGGGGTCGAGCTCGCCAGCACCGGGCTCGGCAGATGCTTCCCCGGCGAAGGCGAACCGCGCTTCACCGACGCGTCGCACCACATGGGGACGACGCGGATGGGGTCGGATCCACGCAGCAGCGTCACCGACGCGCACGGCAGGGTGCACGGTGTCGAGAATCTGTGGATCGCCGGGAGCTCGCTCTTCCCGAGCGGTGGTCACGCCAACCCGACGCTCACGATCGTGGCGCTCGCCTTGCGCCAGGCGCGCCACCTGGCGGCGTTGTGCGATGCCCCGACCATCTCGACGAGGTCGACCACCGCCGTCGCTTGATCGAACCCGGGGGCCGCGATGCCGGGTCGGCAACCGCGCGCGCCAACGGCCTCTTCGCCCTCCATGCTCCGCGTGGTCGCCGCTGCGCTACCCCGAACGAACGTCGCACGGCCCGCGTCTCGGTCTTCGGCCGGAGAAAGCTTCCGGAACCGGCGCCGGCGATGCCCATCGCCGGATTAGCGGCGGCTCCCCACCCCCGGGGCTTGTGAGGGTGTCTCCTCGCGGCGATCGTCGCGGTCGCCTGCGTGCGAACCGCCGGCCGAGCCGGCGTCCGTCTTCCGAGACCGGGTCGGGGCCGGGGCGGGCGGCGTCGGCTCGTCTCGGCCCCCTTGCGACCGTGGACTCGACGCACCGCGGGCGCCTGCGACACCTTCCGATGCGTGCCACGGGTAGCTAGCTCCGGCGCGGCGCGCCGTCGTCGGGAGCATCGCGGCGAATCTGTCGAGGCCGAGCGGCTCGAACGGCCGGCCGAGGCCGCGGTCCACCCCGGCGGTCGATTGCCGGCGATCTCGGCAGCTGCGCGTCGTCGAAAACGAAACCGTGCTGCGACGAGGCGTCGGTGCGGCGATGCGAACGGCTTCGGGCCGCGCGAAACGGACCATCGAAGCAGGAAGCGTCTCACGGAACGGCACCGGCGTGGCGGCAGAACGGGCTCTGCTCGACCGAACGGGGTACCCCGCGTCGGGATCGCTCGGGCTCGTCGCACCAGGCCGTAGCACGTCCGCTTCGGGAACCGCACCCGCTCGCCTGCTGCCGGATATGCCGGTTCGCCGACCCGTCGCGTGCCGACCGGTCGCCAGGGGGTGGCGCTGCTACCATAACCGGGCGGGCTCGTTCGCGGCTCGCACGCCTGAGGGGCATTCGATCGGGCCGCAGACGAGCGGCGCAGGCTCGCGTTCTGTGAGCCGGACCGGGGAGCGAACCGGAACCGGTGCGGTGTTCGGCGTGGCCCACGACCGCGCCCGATGCGAGCGCCGCTGCGGCCGGAGCCTGCTCGATCCCGTCGCCACATCACTTGGCGAGAGCATGGGCGCTGGCGCTGCGTCTTGCGACGCGTGCCTGACCGGGGAGCGCTGTCTCGCTCGTGGCGCCGACGCTGCCGCGGCGAGCGGGTGCTCGACGTCGGGCTCGGACCGACAGCACCTCGCTCGAGCCCCTGCAGACTGACGTCGTCGCCGGTCACCGCTTTGCGGATAGCTTCGGGCCGGCCCCGGTCGCGGCGAGCCGGAAGCCGCCGACGGTCGCGCGTGTTCCGTGGTGCCGGACGCTGGGGCGCGAGGGGCGCGACGATGGCCCGCGCGGGCGGCTCCAGCGCGTCGCGGCGAGTGCGGGCCACGGATCGACCGCGCCGCCGGTCCGGTCGACCCGTATCGAGCGTTTCGGATCGTACTGGCCGCTCTCCCGCACCAAGACATCGAGCAGCGATCTGCCGGCGCAAATAATCGCCGACGGTCGCTTTCCCGTGCGCGTCGCGATCGAGCGTCTCTCGAGCGAATAGCGACTCGATCGCACCACGTTCGCCCGCGCGCGTACGGATCGCGTGTTCGCCCCGCGTGCGTGGCATGGTCGGTCGAGCCGCTCACCCGCGCTCGGAGAGATCGCGTGGTCGCGTACCGGCCGATCGGTATGGCGCTCGCCGCTCTCCCGCGCGTAGAGATCGGGCCCGATCGGGGGCGAGGCGCGCAGCCGGTCGCTGCGCGCGGCCGGGGCGTGCCGGCTCGGGCGCCGACCCGAGCGACCTCGGACCCGGGAACGACAAGCCAGGCTTTGCTCGTGACGGCTGCCCCCGGGAACCTCCGGCGACCGTGCGGGTGCCGGCGCGACTTCGCGCCAGGTGGTCGACAGGATGGATCGCCGGCGTCGACAGCCCAACGAGGCTCCGGCGAGCCGTTTGCAGCCCCGCGAGCGGCCGCGCCGGTCGGGGCGATCTCCGATCGGGTCGGACGACCGTCCGATCCCGAACGGCTGCCCCGGACATCACGCCAAAAGTGGGTTTTCGCGCGAGAGGTGGCCGACTCCCGGGCGGCGCGACCGAAAGGTCGCGATAGGCCGGCCGGTGAACCCATCGGGCGTGCGGCCCCGTCCTGAGGGACGATCGCGACCTCGGCCCACGGAAGGCAACCCCGCCACAGAGTGAAACGGTCGAGCAGTGAGCTGGCAGACGATCGTGGGCGCCGCCCACGCAAGGGATCGTCGATGCCGCTGGTACGCGCAGCCGGTCGCGTCGTCCTTCGCGGCGACCCCGCGCCGTTCGAAACGATCCGCGCGCTCGCGGCCGCGAAACGCCGGGCGCGCATCGCGAAAACCGGTCGACCGTGCGGCGGCCAGGCCTCGTCTTCGGCGTTCGCCCATCGCGGCCCTCCCCGGATCGGCCGCGGGCCCTGCCTCTCGCGACCGTTGCCACCGGCCGGGCAACCGACCCGGCTCGCCTGTCGTCACCACCCCTCGGTCGCGCGCTCCCGTTGTGGCCCGTGGACGAACCCGTTCGATCCCGCATTGGCAGGCGTGTTGCAGCCCGGCCGAGGACCGGACGCCGACCGAGCCTCGCGCGACGCTGACCGAGGCCTTCGTAACAACGGCGGAACAGGTATCAATCGAGCTCGAACGCGTCCTTGTAGTCGCGTTTCAACGACGGGTCCTGCTTTTCCTTCTCCAGCCAACAATTGCCGATGACCAAGCGCTCGATTTCTGTTCCCATGAAGCATCGGAAAGCATCGGTCGGGGTCGCGACGATCGGCTCGCCGCGCACGTTGAAGCTCGTATTGACGATCACGGGGCAGCCCGTGCGCTGCTTGAAGGCCTCGAGAAGCCGCCAATAGCGCGGGTTGGTCTCGCGATGCACGGTCTGGATCCGCGCCGAGTAGTCGACATGGGTGACCGCCGGGATCTCGGAGCGGACGACATTGAGCTTGTCGATGCCGAACAAGGCCTGCTCCTCGGCCGTCATCGGACGCCGACGGCGTTCGACGACATCGGCTACGAGCAGCATGTAAGGGCTGTCGACGTCGAGTTCGAACCAGTCGGCGAGATCTTCGCGCAGCACCGACGGCGCGAACGGACGAAAGCTCTCGCGGTATTTGACCTTGAGATTCAGCATTTTCTGCATGGTCGGCGAGCGCGCGTCGCCGAGGATCGAGCGCGCACCCAGGGCCCGCGGACCGAACTCCATGCGACCCTGCATCCATCCGACCGCCTTTCCCTCGGCGAGAGCATCGGCGGTCATGGTGACGACCTCGTCGTCTTCGACGACGGTGTAGCGCGCGCCGCAGGCGTCGAGCTGCGCGCGGGTCTCCGCGAGATCGAACTCCGGGCCGAGATAGGCGCCGTGCATGAAGTCGAGGTGGCCGTTCGGCATCGGCTTGGGCTGCCGCAGGAACTGATGCCAGCAGGCGAGCGCCGCACCGAGCGCACCGCCGGCGTCGCCAGCCGCCGGTTGGATCCAGATCCGCTCGAAGCAGCCTTCCTTCAGCAGCTTGCCATTGGCGACGCAGTTGAGGGCGACGCCGCCGGCCATGCACAAATTGCGCTCCCCGGTCTCGCGAGCGATCGAGCGCCCGAGCTTGAGGACGATCTCCTCGGTGACGTTCTGGATCGAGGCGGCGAGGTCCATCTCGCGCTGGGTGAGCAAAACCTCCGGCTTGCGTGGCGGCCCACCGAACAGGCGATGGAACTTTTCATTGGTCATGGTCAAGCCGGTGCAATAATCGAAATAGGAAAGATCGAGTCGAAAGGATCCGTCTTCCTTGATGTCGACGAGATGGTCTTTGATGAGCGTGGCGTACTTCGGCTCGCCATAGGGTGCTAGCCCCATAACCTTGTACTCACCGGAGTTGACCTTGAATCCTGTGTAATAAGTGAAAGCAGAGTACAAAAGGCCCAACGAGTGGGGGAAGTGGATCTCTTTGAGGATGTGCAGCTCGTTGCCATTGCCGATCCCGAGCGAGGTGGTGCACCACTCGCCGACACCATCCATGGTGAGGACGGCTGCGCGCTCGAAGGGCGACGGGAAGAACGCCGAGGCGGCGTGGCTCAGATGATGCTCGGTGAACAACAGCGAGCCGTTCCAGCCCTCGCCGCCCGGCAGACGGCGCAATTCGTCGACGAGCATGCGCTTCTGGAAGAGTTTCTCCTTGACCCAGATCGGCATCGCTACCCTGAACGAGGCGAAGCCGCGCGGAGCGAAAGCGAGATAGGTCTCCAAGAGGCGTTCGAACTTGAGGAAGGGCTTGTCGTAGAAGACGACGTGATCGACCCCGGAAAGATCGCATCCCGCGGCGCGCAGACAGTAACGGATCGCGTGTTCCGGAAAAGCAGGGTCGTGTTTCTTGCGCGTGAAACGCTCTTCCTGCGCCGCGGCGACGATATCGCCGTCGACCACGATGGCTGCGGCGCTGTCGTGATAGAAGGCGGAGATGCCGAGGATGCGCGTCACCGGCAGGCTCCCGTGATCAAAAGAGCGTATAGATGAAGGGTGCCACGGCACTGCCCTTGGTCAGCACCACGAGGCCGCCGAACAGGACCGTCATCACGAGAATAGGCAGGAGCCAGAACTTCTTGCGCTCCCGCATGAACGCCCACAGCTCGCCAAGAAAGCTCATCGTGACCGGCTCCCTCAAAACTGGTTGCGCATGCTCTCCGGGCGCGGGCCCGGAGGCTCACGGCTGATCCAGTAGCTGGCAGCGGCCGGATCACGGCGCAATCGTAGAAGATCCTTGCCGCGCAGCCGCAGCAGGAGCCCGATCGGCACCACCGTCGTAGCGTAGATGAGAAACATCACGACGGGATTGACGATCTTGAATAACAGCAAGCCGAGCGCCATCCAGGCCCGGTTGGCCGGCGCCAACAGAGCGGGTACCACGAGACCCATCAGGATCAGGAGGCCGCCAGCTGCGAGCAGCAGCGTCGCGAGCCACGTCCAACCACTGAACAAGAGCCCCTTGGCGAGGCCGATCGCTACGAGAATACCACCCACCGTCAGTCCGAACGAGCGATCGCTCGGTCCTTCGATCCGGTCGTGGCTATCCAATCGCTCGTGGAAGCTTCCGGCCATGGGCAGGGATCCTATCCGTTCTGGTCCGCGTCGGTTGCTCGCGCCGATCCCGCCTGGAGCGCGACGTCTTCGAGCCAAGCCGCTACCGCCTCGGCGATGATCGCTTGCCCTTTCTGGTTCGGGTGTCCATCGACTTCGAAATAGAGTGCCGGGCCCGCCAGCGACGCTTCGGCGCGCAAGATCTCGCCGAGGTCGAGCAGTGGAACGCCGCGGCGTTCGAGTTGCTCGCGGACGGCTGCGGAGGAATTCGGCACGGCGACGCCGGCCAACGGAAGGTACACGTCCTCTTTGGTGGGCATCAACACCACGAAGAACCGGCCGCCGACGCGCTCGACCTCCGAGCGGACGTGCTCGACGGCGCCCAGGGTGCGATCGAGCTCGACCGGATCGATCCGCTCCGTGCGAGGCGCGACGAGCCGCAGACGCGTACCGTCCTCCAGGGTCAAGGTGTGTCCGCGCGCGGTCCGCTTCACGGTTCGAACGAGGTCGATCGTGAACCAGAAGAGGTGCGTTCGCTGCGCCCAGCCCAACACGCTGTCGTCGAGCCAGCGGTCGCCCTGGCCGCGGAACTTGCGGTACGAGATCCGGCGATCGCTCTGGAGCCAGCGGCTGAAGGCGGCATCGTCGGCCACATCGTTGCCGGGAAACAACACGTGAACGACCACCGGAGCGCCGAGGGCCCGCCCGTACCGCTCGAAGATCTTGGCATGTTGCAAAGGACCGCTGCCGATCAGCGCGAGGTTGACGATTCCCACCGACGGCAGTCTCGCTCGCAAAAGCGACGGCCAGTCGCTGCCGTCGGACGCGCCGTAGCCGAAGGCCATCGAATCGCCCAACAAGACGGCACCGACACGCTCCGGCCAAGGCTCCGGATTGCGGAAGCCCCTGCCGTCGAGCCGAAACGAGAAGTCGAGGTCGCCGCGCGCGAGCCGGCCTTCGAGCCCCGGCTTGTAGAGAAAGCCGATCTCGGGATCGTCGAGCATCAACGCGCGGCCCTCGCTGTCGGTGTCGCCGGCGATCGCAGCCCAGTGGACGCGCAAGGCCGCTTCCTCCCCGAGGAAACCGGGGAAGGTCCGCAAAAACATTTCCGCGAGCACGAGAAAAACGACCGCGCTCGTCGCCAACAAGGCGGCGTTGCCGAGGAGCCCGCGCCACCGCGCGCCCGGCCTCGAGCCGCGGACCGCCTCCCCGGCGGACCCCACCGCCGTCGTCTCGAGCCTCGATCGACCCATCCTGTTCGCCCGCTCGCCGATCCGCAACCGAGACCGTCCCCGACCGCGGCTTTCGACCGGTCCCGGCTATATCAGCCGGACCGTTAAAGATAAATGAACGTGCACCCTGTCACATTCAGGTGCGCGGCGGCGTCGACGACGGGGCACGCTCGCGAGCCGAGCGCGCGGACGTGCCCAAGGCCGACCGAGGCCGCCGCTCGGGCCGCCGGCTCGCGCGGCATGCTCCTATCGACGCCCGGCCCGCCCGCTCGCCTCGAGCCCGGAGGCAGCTGGGCGAAGGCAGCGCGCGCCTCGTCCGCGACCGGTGCGCCCGCGCCGTCTCGTCGCCCCCGGCTCGGCCTCGCAGCCGACGCGGATGCGACCGCTAACGACGCCCGGGCGGACGACTGCCTCGGTTTGTCAAGAAGCGCCTGCAATTCCTTGTTAGAGTTCACTTATCGGCCAGGTCTTCGAGAGCTTTCGATGGACGTTGCTACTTTTGGTTGAGATGGTACACTGCGAAGGCGTGGCGACTCGGGCGGTTCGCAACCCCTCGGCATCACCGGGGTTTCGGCCGGCTCGCCCGTCGTCGCTCGGCAGGAGGTGCCACGAGGATGCTCGAAGCGCAGACCTTCGTCCGCTCGGCCGGGCCGTGGCACGGCCGGCGGCGCCGGCTCGACGCGGCGATGCCCGGGTGGCCGGGGGGGCGGCACGGCAACGGGCTCGGCGGTGCCCTGACCGCGGCTTTTCTCGGGCTATTGCTGCTACGCGATCGGGTCGCGGCCGACGAGCTCGCGGAGTCGAGGGGCGAAGCCGGTCTCGGCGAAGCCCCGCGGATCGACCGCGACGAGGATGCAAGGGCCGCGGCGGCCGGCGCCGAGCTCGACGGCCCGGCGAGCTCGCCGCTCGCAGCCGGCTCCGTTCTCACCGCGGGCGCGCTGATCGACCCGGCCCTCTTGGTGCGGCTCGGCGGCGAGGCCCGGTTCGACGAGGCGGCGGCGCGGCTGCTCCGATCCGCGGGCGACCCGCCGGTCGCGACGCCGACGGCGGCCGCCGGACCGGCCCAGGCGACGACGATCACGGTCGCTCTGGGCGGGCTGACGATTCCGGAGCTGCCGCACGCCGACCTCCCGCAGGAGCCCGGCGAGGATCTCGGGCCGATCGGGGAGGAGGTCGTCGGCGGCGACGGTGACGATGTGTTGAGCGGGGGACCCGGCGACGATCTGATCGACGGCGGCGCCGGCAACGATGCGATCAGTGGCGGCGGCGGCGACGACACGCTGTCGGGTGGTGCGGGCGACGACCTGCTCGATGGCGGCGCGGGCAACGATCTACTCGACGGCGGCGAGGGCGAGGACAGTCTCGAAGGCGGCTCGGGCAACGACACCCTCTACGGCGGCCCCGGCGACGACCTCCTCGACGGAAACGCCGGCGACGACGAGGCCTGGGGCGGCAGCGGCGACGACACCGTGGTCGTCGGATCGCCGGGCGATCTGGTGTTCGAAGATCCTTGGGGCCCGGCTGCGGGTGGCAACGACACGCTCGTGCTCGCGCCGGACTTCGGCGCCCAGCTCGCCAAGGCCTTTCCGACGCTGGCGAAAGGCGGGGTCGCGACCCTCGTGATCGGCGACGCCGTGCTCGGCGCCGTGCCGGCCGGTGCGCCCGGCTTCAAGTGGCAGGTGCCGCCGAACGTGGAGAACGTGCGGCTGACCGGCGGCGAGGCCCACGCCATCGTCGGCGACGCGAAGGACAACGTCCTCGAAGGCAACGATGCGGCCAATGCCATCTGGGGCGGGGCCGGCAACGATCGGATCCGCGGCGGCGCGGGCGACGATCGCCTGTTCGGCGGCGCGGGCGACGACTTGCTCCTGGGCGACGACGGCGACGATGTGCTGGCCGGTGGGCCCGGCGACGATCTGCTCTACGGGGGAGCCGGCAACGATACCTATCTGCTCGGCCTGGCCGAGGACGGCCGCGACGTCGTTTTCGACACCCGAGGTGCCAACCGGATCCGGTTCGACGGTGCCGATCCCTCCCTCCTTTCGGCACGGCTCGACGGCGAGGACCTGGTGTTGCGCTACGACGGCCGCGACCGCGCCGTCGTCAAGGCGTATGCGGGGCACGAGACCGCGCACCTCGGCGTCGAGGTCGACGGGCGGCTGTACGCCTTCCCCGATCTCTTGGCAGCTCGGGAGGCGCCACCGCCTGGCGATCTGCTCGCGGCCTATCTCGATCCCGGCCTCGCCGGCCGCTCGGTACCGTTCGACGCGTCGCCCTGGGGGATGGCCGAGACCACCCGCGCGGCCTCGAGTGGGCCCACGATGGACATCCCGGAAATCTTTCCGGGAGCCGATCTTTGGACGGCCGATCTGCCGCGCGACCGCGGGTCGGTCGGATCGGAGGGGATCGACCAGGAGGAGCGGATCGGCACGCACTCGGGCGGGCGCTGAGCCGCCTCCCCCGCGCTCGCGGGCCGAGGCCGATCCTCGCGCCGAGGGGCTCCTGCCGCTCAACGCGAGATCCGCAGCTTCGACATCCGGCTCGCGATCTGGCGAAAGGCCGCCCGAAGCTCGCCACCGGTCTCGGCGGAGTAGGCGTGCCGCGGGCTCGAGGCGCACTGCGCCATCAGGTCGCGGGCGCGCTGGTCGTTGACGATTTGAAAGCCGACGGTGAAGATTTCGATGCCTCGGGCCTTGATCGCCGTGCAGAGCTGACGCGCCTGGTCGAACGAGTGGCCATTGGGCGCATCACAATTGATCTGGTCCGATCGGCTGCCGCTCCCCGAGGTCGAGCTGCGCGAGATGACTCCGTTGCAATAGGAGCTGTTGTACTCGCCGTCGGTCATCAGCACGAGAAACTTGCGGGTATCGTCGCGACCGTACGCGGCCGGGATCGATCCGCCCGTCCATAAGCCGAAGTTCGGTGACAAGGTGTACCAACCCCAGGCGACACCGACATGGCCCGCGGTCGAGCCGCTCGCGACCAGCCCGTCGACGGCGGCTTTGAGCGCGGTTCGGCCGCTGCTCAACGGTACGAGCTGGCTCGGCAGGCAGGGATTGGCCGTCGCCGGATAATTGCGACCGACGGGCGCCGTCGTCGGTGGTGCGTCGGTGTAGGCGTGCGGGCCGATGCGCTCGCTCACACAGGTGCTGATCTGATGGGTGCGGCCCTGGCCGTTGGCATTGGTGAAGCTGTAGAACTGGCAGCCGGGCGTCGTGCAGGTTCCGGGCGAGACCGGTCCGCGCACGAGTGGGGCCAGAACCGGGCCCACGTTCACGCCCATCGAATAGGGCACCAGTGAAACCTTCGAGTAGAACGGGCTCGCGCGATCGGGCAGGAGAATGTCGAGCAGATCTTTGGCGGCCGCCTTGAGGTCGGCGAGCTTGGTGCCCTGTGCCATGGAGCCCGTGACATCGAGCACGAGTGCTACCTCGAGGTTGACGCCGCTCAACGTCACTTCCGTCTCGGCCGTGACCTCGACCGTCGCGATCCCCGCGATGCGCATGACGGTGGTGGGAACCTCGGCACGGGCCCGAACCGTCAGAACGAGATCGCTCGCGCTCACCTCGACCGGGCCCAGCACGCCGTGCGACTCTTCCGCGAAGTTCGCCCGCAGAAAGCGTTGAGCGACGTTGCGGAGGTTGGCGATGCTCTGGTCGGTCTCGCGCGCCGCGGCGAGCGCCGCCGCGTCGAGCGCCATGGCTAGCGCGGATCGGGCGGCTGCGACGCGGCCGAGATCGATCGCGGCGCCGACGCCGAGGACCGTCGGCACGATCGCCAGCCCGACGATCGTGGAGACACCGCCGCGCCGATTCTGTGCGAACCGAGCTGCCGCTTCGGCGAGCCACGACCCGCTCCGTCTCCGAACCCCACCGATGGCTCGAGCGCAGGCGAGCCGAACGGGCTTGCGCATAGCGAACATCCTCCGGGATGCGCTCGCTACACTGCCACGCTCGGATTGAGAAAACGTAAACGGCGGAAGCGGATCCGCGCGCCTTCTCGGCAATCGGCCGCAACCGGCGCGGGCTCAGTCGGCCAGGGCGGCCAGGGCCGTGATCGCGCGCCGCCAGCGCGCTCGCGCCGCGGCGTAGAACGCAGCCATGGCCCCGTCGACCGGGATCGGCGCTGCGACCGGCTGAGCGGCGCGGGCCACCGCCTCGCGCGGATCCCGGAACAGCCCGGTCCCGATCCCGGCGAGCATCGCCGCACCCCGCGCGGGCTCGAGCCCGTGCTCGAGCGGCCGTATGGGGAGGCCGAGCTGGGCCGCGAGGATCGGTCGCCAGACCTCGCTCGTGGCGGCACGACCCGCGAGCAGGAGCTCCTCCGGCGCGAGCAGCACGGCGCGCGAGCGCTCGAGCCGCTCCGCCAAGGCATGGCCGAGCCCTTCGATCATCGAGCGGGCGAGTGCGGGTCGACCGTGGCCCGGCGCCAGCCCGACCCAGGCCGCGCGCGCGGCCGGTCGACCCGAGCCCGATCCGTCGACCGCCGGTAGGTAGAACAGATCGCCGGCGCCCGCGGGCGCGCTCGCCGCCTCGCCCAGGAGTGCCTCCTCGGGCTCGGCGCCGGCTGCCCGCGCCGCCGCCGCCCATTCCGGCGCCACCTCCTCGGCGAGCCAACGCAACGGGCTGATCGGAAGCGGTAGCACCGCCAGCACGTGCCACCCGCCGGTCGCATCGCAGGCTGCTTCGAACGGCTCCTCGATCGACCGCGGTGGCCGCTCGGTTCGCAGCAGGATGCCGGCGCCGGGCTCGAGCCAGGCGAGCCCGCCCCGACCGCTCGCGAGCCCGGCCGCGAGGGCGGCACAGGCGAGTTCGCTGCCGCCGGCGACCACCGGCAGGCCTTCCGGCAGGCCGGTCTCGGCCGCCCCGGCGACGCTCACCCGCCCGGCCACGTCGCCGCATTCGAAGACCTCGGGCAAGAGCTCGCTCGCCAAGCCGAGTGCTGCGAGAACGGCGTCGCTCCACGCGCGTTCGGCGATGCCGAAAAGCCCCGAGACCGAGGCGTCGCTCGCATCGGTGGCGTATTCACCGGTCAGCCGGAACAGGAGATAGTCTTTGGGCATCAACAGCTTGGCGACACGCTGCGCATCCTCCGGGGCATTGGCGGCGAGCCAGAGGATCTTGGCGGCCGGCAGGCAGGGGCCGGCACGCCGGCCGGTCGCTGCGTAGAGGCGCTCGGCCTCCAGTCGCTGGACGAGCTCCTTGGCCTCGGGCTCGGCGCGGCGGTCGCCGCCGAGGATCGCCGGGCGAACCGGCCGGCCGGCCCGGTCGAGAAAGACGAGGCCACCGGCCTCGCCGGCGAAGGCGAGGCCGCGCAGGTCGACCTCGACCGAGGACTTCAGTCGGACGACCACGCTGCGGAACGCCGACCAGATCGTCTCGGGATCCTGCTCGGCATGGCCCGGACGCGTCCGCTGTGGCGGATGCTCCACAGCCGTGCGTGCCAGGATCCGGCCGTCTTCGGCGAGGAGCACGCCCGTGGTCTTGCCACGACCGACATCGATCCCGAGTACCGCCCGTGGCCTGTCCTCGCCCACCATCCTCGCTCTCCTCGGTTCGACCGGTACCACGCGAGCCTCCTCGGCTGCCGACCGCGAGCCGGCGATCGCGTCCTCGCGGCGTCGCAGCGCGTGGCTTTACCGTGGGTGGTGGGCTCTCTATAAGCGCCTGCGCGGCGTGCCAAGGCAGCCGGGCGGTGGCGCCGCGCCCGAAGACGGCCCACACACCCGTACCACGGCGATCGATCGTGTCGCGCGAACCCGCCTCTTCGCCCCCCGTCGTGCATCTCGCCCTGCCGAAGGGTCGGATGCAGGACAATGTCTTGGCGCTGCTGGCCGATGCCGGCATTCGCTTGACCTTCGACCGGCGCGGCTATCGGCCGTCGCTGTCGCTCCCGGGCTTCGAGGCCAAGCTGTTGAAGCCGCAGAACATCGTCGAGATGCTGCACCTGGGCTCGCGCGACCTGGGCTTCGCCGGTGCGGATTGGGTCGCCGAGCTCGAGGCCGATCTGGTCGAACTCGTCGATACCGGGCTCGATCCGGTCACCATCGTGGTCGCCGCCTCGCCGTCCTTCCTGGTCGACGGCCGGCTGCCGCGGCGTCCGTTCGTTGTCGCGACCGAGTACGAACGGTTGACCCGGCAATGGCTCGCCGACCGCGGTCTGGAGGCGCGAATCGTCCGATCCTACGGTGCCACCGAGGTATTCCCGCCCGAGGACGCCGACTGCATCGTCGACAACAGCGCCACCGGGGCCACGCTCAAGGCCAACGGTCTCGTCGTGGTCGACGAGGTCATGCGCAGCTCGACCAGGCTCTACGCGCATGCGCGGGCGCTCGAGGATCCCGTGAAGCGACCGGTCATCGAGCATTTCACGCTGCTCGTCCGCTCGGTTCTGGACGCCCGCAAACGGGTGATGCTCGAGGTCAACGTCGCGCGGGAGGATCTCGAGCGCGTCGTCGAAATTCTCCCCTGCATGCGCGAGCCGACGATCGCGCCGCTGCACCACGATGCGGGTTTCGCGGTCAAGGCGGCGGTCCCACGGGCCCAGCTGCCGGAGCTCATCCGGGCGATCAAGGAGCGCGGCGGCACCGACATCGTCGTCTTCGACATCGCCCAGATCGTGGTGTGAGCGGATCGGAAGGAGGCAGCAGTGGGCGGCGAAGGACGGACCCGTCGCGCGCGCCTCGAGCGGCGGACCAAAGAGACCGCGGTCACCGTCGTCCTCGACCTGGACGGCGAGGGCCGCAGCGAGGTGGCGACCGGTCTCGGTTTCCTCGATCACATGCTGACCGCGCTCGCCCGGCACGCCCGCTTCGACCTCGAGCTCGTCTGCGAGGGCGATCTCGAAGTCGACGACCATCACAGCGTCGAAGACTGCGCCCTGGCGCTCGGCAGCGCGGTCGACGCGGCACTCGGCGAGCGCCGCGGTATCCGTCGGTTCGGCTGGGCCTACGCACCGCTGGACGAGGCACTCGCCCGGGTCGTGGTCGATCTCTCCGGCCGGCCGGCGCCGCGGGTCGCACTCGGGCTGCGGCGCGAGCGGATCGGCGAGGTGGCCTGCGAGAACCTCGCCCATTTCTTCCATTCCCTCGCGGTCGCCGGCCGCATGGCGCTGCACGTCGACGTCGAGAGGGGCGAGAACGACCATCATCGGGTCGAGGCCGCGTTCAAAGCGCTGGCGCTCGCCCTGCGCGAGGCGGTAGCCTCCGACGGCTCGGCCGAGGTGCCGAGCACCAAAGGGGTGCTGTGAACCTTGACGACGAGCGGCACCGACCCGGCGCGCGGAACTCGGGCGAGGGTACCCGAGGTGCTGATCGTGCCGACGGGCACGGCCAATCTGGCGAGCGTGGTCGCGGCCTTTCACCGACTGGGCGCTGGTGTCCGACTGGCCGAGCGCGGCCGCGAGATCGTTGCGGCGAGCCACGTGGTGTTGCCCGGGGTCGGAACCTTCGGTGCAGCGATGGCGCGTCTCATGGGACGAGGTTTCGCCGAGGCGCTCCGCCGCCGCATCCGCGAGGACCGACCGACGCTCGCGATCTGCGTCGGTCATCAGCTCCTGTTCGCCGCGAGCGAGGAGAGCCCCGGGGTCGGCGGTCTCGCGATCCTGCCCGGGCTCGTTCGGCGCTTTCCCGAGGAGGTGCGGACCCCGCAGTTCGGCTGGAACGAAGTCGAGCCGGAGCCCGGTTGTCGGATCGTGACGCGCGGCTGGGCCTACTTCGCGAACTCCTACCGGGCGACCGAGGCGCCCGGCTGGGCCTGCGCCCGGTCCGAGCACGGCGGTCCGTTCCTGGCGGCGATCGAGAAAGGGCGGATCGTGGGTTGCCAGTTCCATCCGGAGCTGTCGAGCGGGTGGGGCGCGGCGCTGCTCGCGCGCTTCCTGGCCCTGGAGTCGGACTGAGATGCTCGCGCGGCGGATCATCCCCTGCCTCGACGTGAGCCACGGGCGCATCGTCAAAGGCGTGCGGTTCCAGCAGTTGCGCGACGCCGGCGACCCGGCCGAACGGGCCAGGCTGTACGAGGACCAGGGAGCCGACGAAATCGTCATCCTCGACGTCTCGGCCACGCCCGAGGGCCGTGGCCACCAGGTGGAGACGGTGAAGCGGGTCCGCGAGGTGCTCTCGATCCCGCTCACCGTGGGCGGTGGGATCCGCAGCGAGGACGATGCCTGGCGGCTCCTGGAAGCCGGCGCCGACAAGGTGTCGATCAACACCGCCGCGGTCGAGCGGCCGGAGCTCTTGGGCGAGATCGCCGCGCGCTTCGGCCGGCAATGCTGCGTGCTCGCGATCGACGCGGCGCGGCGCGCCGAGGGCGGCTTCGAGGTCAGGGTCAAAGGCGGCCGCGAGGCCACCGGCCGCGATGCGATCGCCTGGGCGCGCGAGGGCGAGCGCCGGGGTGCGGGGGAAATCCTGCTCACCTCCTTCGACCGCGACGGCACCCGGGCCGGATACGATCTCGAGCTCACCGGTGCCGTCGCGGCCGCCGTCCGGATCCCGGTGATCGCCTCGGGCGGGGCCGACACCGCCTCGCATCTTCTGCAGGCGCTCGAGGCGGGAGCGGATGCGGTGCTCGCCGCCTCGATCTTCCACGACGGCGATCTCACCGTTCGCGAGGTCAAGGCGTATCTGCACGAGATGGGCGTTAGGGTGCGGCCGTGATCGTCCCTTCGATCGACCTCCAGGGCGGTACCACGGTCCAACTCGTGGGCGGCGAGCGGCTCGCCCTCGAGGCGGGCGACCCCGTGCCGATTGCGGAGCGCTTTTCGCTCGCGGGCGAGATCGCCGTGATCGACCTCGACGCCGCCCGCGGCCAAGGCTCCAATGCGGGGCTGATCGAGAAGCTCTTGGATGCCGGGTTCGACTGCCGCGTGGGCGGGGGCATTCGCGATCTCGCGACCGCGCGAGCCTGGCTCGATCGCGGTGCGGCGCGGATCGTCCTCGGTACCGCCGCCCGGCCCGAACTGTTGCGCGCGCTGCCGCGCGAGCGGGTGATCGCAGCCCTCGACGCGCGCGACGGCGAGGTCGTCGTCGAAGGCTGGCGCAAGCGCACGGGCCGCGGGGTCCTGGAGCGGATCGAGGAGCTCAAGGACCTCGTGGGCGGTTTCCTCGTGACCTTCGTCGAGCGCGAGGGGCGGCTCGGCGGGACCGACCTGGTCCTGGCCGAGGCGATCGTGCGGGCGGCGGGCCCGCATTGCCAGGTGACGATCGCGGGCGGGGTCACCACGGCCGAGGAGATCGCGGCACTCGATCGCATGGGTGCGGACGCCCAGGTCGGCATGGCGCTCTACACGGGCAAGCTCGACCTCGCCGACGCGATCGCGGCACCGCTGCGCTCCGACCGGCCCGACGGCCTGTTCCCGACGGTCGTCGTCGACGAGCGCGGGCTCGCACTCGGCCTCGCCTGGAGCTCGCCCGATTCGCTGCGCGAGGCGGTCCGGCGGCGCGCGGGTGTCTACCAGTCGCGCTCGCGCGGCTTGTGGGTCAAGGGCGAAACCAGCGGTGCCACTCAAGAGCTGTTGCGGATCGATCTCGACTGCGACCGCGACGCGCTGCGTTTCGCTGCTGAGATGGCGCAAGTGTTCGACGCGCATTTGACCGTGCTGTGTCTTGTGGAGACGCCGCGTTCAATCGGGCTGGAGAGCTGCCCCGCCGCGCGTCTGCACGAGGGCGAACTGGTC
>JANWZN010000051.1 GCA_025054575.1 Geminicoccaceae bacterium
CACGCTGCGCCTCAAATGTGCTAGAGCTGAGGTGCGGCGTGACAACAACGTTCGGCAACTCGAAGAGAGGCGAGCGACCCGGCGGCTCGACGGCGAACACATCCAACGCGGCCCCGGCCAGCCGGCCGGACTGCAACGCGGCGATGCCGAGATACCACCAGGGCTCGGGATCGTCGGGGGCCAAGAGCGCGAGCTTCTCGTAGGCCGCACGGGCCTCGCCGCCGACCGCGGGCAGTCCGCTCGCCGCGTCCGCCGGACCGAGCAACGTGCCGGCGTAATCGGACAGGATGCCAGGATCGTCGGGCCGCATGGCGAGCGCTCGGGCGAAGGCCGCCCGAGCCTGTTCGGCCTCGCCCAGGACCAGCCGGGCGCGCCCCAGCCGGAGCCAGCCCTCGGCGTCGCCGCCCTCGGCCTCGAGCCGCGCTTGCAGGCCCTCGACCATGCCGCGGATCGCGGCCGCCCGCTCCTCGGGCGGCAGGGCCGCGATCGCCCGCGCCCGCTCGGAGACCGGCGGAGCAGCGCCCGTCGCTTGCGAGGCTGCCCCACCGTCGGCAGGGCTCGCCCCGGCCGCGGCCGTGGTAGCCGGTCCGTCGGCCCCCGCCCGTGTACCCTGCGCCGCGACCCGGGCGAGCATGGTCTCGACCTCGAGCCCGTTGGCCCGCCCGGCCTCGCGGATCGCCGCTGCGACCGCGCTGCGCCAGGGTGCGTCCGCCGGCGCTTCGGCCAGGAGCCGTTCCCAGATCGCGAGGCCACGCGCGGGCTCGCCGGCCTGGACCGCAGCGAGGCCCAGATAATAGGCGGCGCGCGGCTCGGCCGGATCGCTCGCCCGCACCCGCTCGAGCAGCTCGCGCGCCTCGCCCGGCACCACACCGCCACCGGCCTGGATCAACAGTTCGGCGAGCGCGACCCGGGCCGCGGCCGATTCGGGGGCGAGCTCCAGGGCCCGACGGGCGGCGACGATGCCGCCCAGGGGATCGCCGAGGGCCGCTTTCGAGCGGGCGAGCAGGAGCCAGCCGTCGAGCGAGGCGGGATCGGCCTCGAGCCGTTGTTCGAGTCGTGCCACCATCGCCCGGATGTCCGGTCCCTCGGGCGCCGGTCGGGCGCGCGCGGCCACGGGCTGATCGGGCAGGTGCGGCGAGCCGAGCCGGGCATAGGTGAGGCCGGCGATCGCGGGCACGAGCAGAAGGCCCGCCACGAGCAAGGCCTTGCCGAGCGGGCTCGCGGAGAGCGCGGGGCCGGATGCGGCCGCGGCGCGCAAGAGCCGGCGCTCGATCTCGCGCCGCGCGGCGGCCGCCTCCTCCGCCCCGATCAGGCCGCGGGCGACGTCGCGCTCGAGCTCGGCGAGCTGGTCCTTGTAGACCGCGAGCTCGGGCCGCTCGCGGGCAGCGGCCGGGCGACGCAGGAGCGGCAGGGCGAGGGCCCCGACCACCAGAAGCGTCAAGAGCGCGAAGAGGAGGAGCTGCGAGCTCATCGGGAGCGGTCGCCGGGCTCGCCCGCGAGCAGGGCTTCGAGCGCCCGCTTTTCGGCCGGATCGAGCTCGGCGGGCTCGGCGAGGGCCACAGCGCGACGCCGCAGGAACGCCGCGGCTAGGGCACCGCCTGCGAGCACCACCAGAAGCGGCCCGCCCCACAAGAGCCACGTGGCCGGCTTGAAGGGCGGTTCCAAGAGCACGAAGTCGCCGTAGCGCTCGACCAGATGGCGCTTGATCGCGGCATCGCTGTCGCCGGCCACAAGGCGCTCGCGCACGACCCGGCGCAGATCCTTGGCGAGGGGCGCGTCGGAATCGTCGATCGACTGGTTCTGGCAGACGAGGCAGCGCAGCTCCTTGCCCAGCGCCCGCGCACGCGCCTCGAGCGCGGGATCGGGCAGGATCTCGTCGGGCGAGGTGGCGGCACGGCTCGCCGCCGCATGGGCGAGCGTGCAGGCCAGAAGGAGAGCGACGAGCGCGCGGCGGATCATCGAGCGAGCTCGGCCAGAAGCGGCGCGATCGTCCGCTCGACGTCGTGCGGCTGCAAGGGCCCGACATGGCGGTAGCGGATCCGCCCGGCCCGATCGATCACGAAGGTCTCGGGCACGCCGTAGACCCCCCAGTCGATCGCGGCGCGGCCCTGCCGATCGGTCCCGATGCGAGCGAACGGATCGCCGAGCGCGCGCAAAAAGGAGAGCGCATCGTCGGGTGCGTCTTTGTAGTTGATCGCGTGGATCGTGACGCCCTCGCGGGCGAGCCGGTCGAGCACCGGGTGCTCGATGCGGCACGGCACGCACCAGGAGGCGAAGACGTTGACCAGCACCGGCCGGCCACCGAGATCGGCACTCGAGAAGCCGCGCTCGTCGCGCCCAGGCAAGGGCGGCAGGGCGAAGGCGGGGGCGGGCTTGTCGATCAGCACCGAGGGCAGGGTCTGGGGGTCGCGGCCGAGCCCCAACGCCAGGAAGACGCCCACGGCCGCGAACAGCAGCACCGGCAAGAGATAGATCCAGCCGCGCCGCGGGGTGCGCGCTCCGCCCTCGCGTTCGATGCGGGCGCTCATTCGGCCGGTACCGCCGCGGCCGCGCGCGCCGGGCGCGGCGCGCCCACCCTGAAGCGCCGATCGGAGAGCGAGAGGAGCCCGCCCAGCGCCATCAGCACGGCCCCGCCCCAGATCCAGGCGACGAGCGGGTTGTGGTAGAGGCGGACGGTCCAAGCACCGTCGGGTGCCGGATCGCCGAGGACGAAATAGAGGTCGCGCCAGAGCGTGGTGTGGATGCCGGCTTCGGTGGTCGGCCGTTGCTCGACGAGGAAGAAGCGCTTGTCGGAGAAGAGCTCGGCCACGAAGGCCCCGTCGCGGGTCACCTCGAAGGTGCCGCGCTGGGCGATCCAGTTGGGCCCGCGCACCTCGCGCACGCCCGTAAAGCGGACCTCGTAGCCGGCGAGCTCGGCCGTCTGGCCGGGCTTCATCGCGAGGATGCGCTCGCTCTGCCCGGTCGAGGTGGCGGTCACGCCGATCACGAGCACGCCGAGCCCGACATGCGCCACGACCATGGCCCAACTCGCCCGCGGCAGGCCCGAAAGCCGCCGCCAGAAGCGGGCGAGGCCGCCGCCCGGCAGGGCCGCCCGGGTCAACGGATCGGCGAGCGTGCCCAGGATCAGCCAGATCCCGAGGCCGTAGCCGATCAGCGACAGCCCCAGCGGCGGATCGCGCAGGAGGAGGAGCGCTACCGACAGCACGACCGTTGCGACCGCGGCGAGCCACAGCCGCTGTACGGCACCCGAGAGTTCGGCGCGCTTCCAGGCGAGCACCGACCCGATCGGCAGTGCGAGGAAGAGCGGGATCATCAAGGGCACGAAGGTGGCGTTGAAATAAGGCGGGCCGACCGAGATCTTGGGGCCGCCCAGGACGTCGAGCGCCAAGGGGTAGAGCGTACCCAACAGCACGGTGGCCGTGGCCGAGGCCAGAAGGAGGTTGTTGAGCAACAGCGCCCCTTCGCGCGAGACCGGTGCGAACATGCCACCACCCTGCAGCGAGGGTGCGCGCCAGGCGTAGAGCGCGAGGGCACCGCCGACCGCGATCACGAGCAGGGCCAGGATGAAGACGCCGCGCGCCGGATCGGAGGCGAAGGCGTGGACCGAGGTCAACACGCCCGAGCGGACGAGGAAGGTGCCGAGCAGCGAGAGCGCGAAGGTCAAGATCGCGAGCAGAATCGTCCAGCTCTTCAAGGTGTCGCGCTTCTCGACGACGATCGCCGAATGGAGGAGGGCGGTGCCGGCGAGCCACGGCATGAAGGAGGCGTTCTCGACCGGGTCCCAGAACCAGAAGCCGCCCCAGCCGAGCTCGTAATAGGCCCACCAGGAGCCCAAGGCGATGCCGAGGGTGAGGGCGGTCCAGGCCGCGAGCGTCCAGGGCCGCAGCCAGCGCGCCCAGGACGGGTCGATGCGGCCCTCGAGCAGGCCCGCGATCGCGAAGGAGAAGGTCGTCGAGAAGCCGACATAGCCCAGATAGAGCATGGGCGGGTGCATCGCGAGCCCGGGATCTTGGAGGATCGGGTTGAGCCCGCGGCCTTCCAGGGGTGCCGGGTCGAGCCGCTCGAAGGGGTTGGAGGTGAACAGCATGAAGGCCAGGAAGCCGACCCCGATCAGGGCCTGGACCGCGAGCACACGGGACTTGAAGAGAACCGGCAGGTTCTTGCCGAAGGCGGCGACCGCGGCACCGAACAGGGCGAGGATCCAGACCCAGAGCAACAGCGAGCCTTCGTGGTTCCCCCACACGCCGCTGATCCGGTAGACGAGCGGCTTGGACTGGTGCGAATTGGCGGCCACATTGGCGACCGAGAAGTCGGAGACGATGTAGAGGTGGACGAGCGCGCCGAAGGATATCGAGATCAACAGGAGCTGCAGGAGCGCCGCGGGCGGGGCCACGGCGACGAGCGTCGCATCGCGCCGCGCGGCACCGAACAGCGGCAAGACGCCCTGGACGAGGGCCACGGCGAAGGCGAGGACGAGCGCGAAATGGCCGAGCTCGGCGATCATCGACCCTCACCTCCCGCGGCCGGCGGAAGGCTCGCGCCGCCCTCCTCGCCCGCCTCTTTCCAGTGGCCGCCGCGCTTCAAGGCCTCGGCCACCTCCTTGGGCATGTAGCTCTCGTCGTGCTTGGCGAGGACCTCGCTCGCCCGGAACAGGCCGCCCGCCTCGAGCGTGCCCTGGGCGACGATCCCCTGTCCCTCGCGGAACAGGTCGGGCAGGATGCCGCGATAGGCGACGGTGACGGTCGCGGCACCGTCGGTCACGGCGAAGCGGACCTCGCCGTCGGCGCGCCGCTCGACGCTGCCCTCGGCGACGAGCCCGCCCAGCCGGAAGCGCTTGCCCGCCTCGAGCGGCTTCTCGGCGAGATCGCTCGGCGCCACGAACAGCGAGACCTTCTCGCCGAGGGCCGCGAGCACGAGCGCGGCCGAGCCGGCGCCCAACAAGAGGACGAGAGCGACGAGCACGAGCCGCTGCCGCTTGCGCAGACGCATGATCGGGCTCCGACTGGCTCAGGACTCGCTCGGGCCGGCGCTCGGGCGCCGCTCGGCGACGATCGCCTGGACCGGCCCGCGCGCTTGCGCGCGGCGCTCGGCGCGCGCCCGCTCGGCCTCGGCGGTCCGCTTGCGCGCCGCGTGCCAGCTCTGCCAGAACAAGCCCACGAGGACCAGCAAGGTGGCGCCGTACGCCGCCCACACGAAGGCCCCGTAGCCACCCATCGCCAGGAACTCGCGCACCGACGCCGTTCCGACCCGAGCCTGTTGCGTTGTCGTAGGAGGATAGCAGCCGAAGTGCGGCAAACAAGAACGTCGCGGGTGCGACCGGCTGGCGCTGCGCGCCGGCCGCCGCGGCCCGCCCCGGTGCCTCGCGCATGGCCGCGAGCCTAGCGCCGAGCGCCCGGCTGCGCCCGACGCTCGAGCGACCGTTCGCGGTCGAGGCGGGCGATCTGGCCGAGCTCGACCGGGCGCTGGCGGCGCGGCTGGCGAGCGGGCGGGCGGCGATCAAGGCCTATTTCGAGGCCGGTGGTGCGCCCGAGACGGTGCACGAGGAGCTCGCCCGCCTGGTCGACGAGCTCGTCGTCGCCGCCCTCGACTGGGCCGATCGCAAGCTCTTCGGCAGCGCCAACCGGACCACCGGCGAGCGGCTCGCGGTGATCGCCGTGGGCGGCTACGGCCGGGCCGAGCTCGCCCCCTTCTCCGACATCGACATCCTCTTCCTGCATCCCTACAAGCCCGCACCCTATGTCGAGCAGATGACCGAGTTCCTGATGCACCGGCTCTGGGATCTCGGCTTCAAGGTCGGCAACGCGCTGCGAACGGTCGCCGAATCGATCAAGCTCGCCAAGGACGACCTCTCGGTCCGCACTGCACTCCTCGAGGCCCGCTTCCTGTGGGGCGAGCGGGCGCTGTTCGACGAGCTCGTGCGGGCCTACGACCGCGAGGTCCGAATCGGCCACGGACCCGAATTCATCGAGGCCAAACTCGCCGAGCGGGACGAGCGGCACCGGCGCACGGGCGACAGCCGCTATCTGCTCGAGCCCAACGTCAAAGAGGGCAAGGGCGGCCTGCGCGATCTGCAGACACTTCTGTGGATCGGCCGCTTCCTCTATGGTGCCACTACCCCCGAAGCGCTCGTCGAGGCGGGGGTGTTGAGCCCGCGCGCGCTCGCCACCTTCCGGCGCTCGCGCCGGTTCTTGTGGGCGGTGCGCTGCCATCTGCACTGGATCACCGGCCGGGCGGAAGAGCGGCTCACCTTCGAGCTGCAGCCCGAGATCGCCCGCCGCATGGGCTTTCGCGGCCGCGGCAAGCTGCGCCCGGTCGAGCGCTTCATGAAGCGCTACTACCTGGTCGCCAAGGAGGTGGGTGCCCTCACCCGCATCGTCTGCGCCGCGCTCGAGGACCAGCATGTGCGCCGCACCCGCTTCCGGCTGCCGCGCTTCGGCTTCGGCCGGCGGCGGATCGGCGGCTTCGAGATCCACGGCGCGCGCATCGACCTGGCCGAGCCCGATCTGTTCGAGCGCCGCCCGGTGGCGATGCTCGAGCTCTTCCACCTGGCCCAGGAAAAAGAGCTCGACATCCACCCCAAGGCCTTGACCGCGCTGGGCCAGAGCCTGCGCCGGGTGGACGCGGCGCTGCGCGCCGATCCCGAGGCCAACCGGCTGTTCCTCGAGATCCTGACCGCGCGCAAAGACCCCGCGCTCGCCCTCGCCCGGATGAACGAGGCCGGGCTTCTCGGCCGGTTCGTGCCGGACTTCGGCCGAATCGTGGCGCAGATGCAGCACAATCTCTACCACGTCTACACGGTCGACGAGCACACGATCCGGGCGATCGGGGTGTTGTGGCAGATCGAGCGCGGCGAGCTCGCCAAGGAGTTGCCGCTCGCCACCTCGATCATGCCCAATCTGCTCTCGCGCACCGAGCTCTATCTCGCCACCTTCTGCCACGATCTCGGCAAGGGCCGCGGCGGCGATCACAGCGAGATCGGCGCCGAGATCGCCGAGCGGCTGTGCCGCCGGCTGGGCACGAGCGAGGCCGTCACCGAGACCGTGCGTTGGCTGGTGCGCCATCACCTCCTGATGAGCGACACGGCCTTCAAGCGCGATCTCGACGATCCCAAGACCGTGCAGGACTTCGTGGCCGTCGTGCAGTCGCCAGAGCGGCTGCGGCTCCTTCTCGTGCTGACCGCAGCCGACATCCGCGCGGTCGGGCCCAATGTCTGGAACGGCTGGAAGGGCCAGCTGTTGCGCGATCTCTACGATGCCGCCTCGGCCGTGATGCAGAGCGGCGACGCGTTGGGGCTGCGGGCGGCGCGGGCCGAGGCCGCCCGCCGCAAGCTCGCGCAAGCGCTCGCCCAGCTGCCGGACGGGCCCTGGAGCCGGGAGGAGATCGAGGCCCATCTCGAGCGGCTCGACCCGCGTTATTGGGTGGGCTTCCCGCTCGAGGACCAGCTCCGCCACGCCGCCTTGATGCGGACCGCCGATCGCACCGGGGCCCGGCTCACCGTCGACTTCCGCGTCGACACCTTCCGCGCTCGCACCGAGGTGGTGATCTACACCGCCGACCATCCCGGGCTCTTCCTCGAGATCGCGGGCGCGCTCGCGGTCAGCCGGGCCAGCATCGTGGATGCCCACATCTTGACGACGAGCGACGGCATGGCGCTCGACGTGCTCGGCTTCCAAGACGCCGAGAGCGCGCAGGCGATCGACGATCCGCCGCGGCTCGAGCGGATCCGCCGCAACATCGAACGCGCGCTGGCCGATCCCTTGTGGCTCGAGCGCGAGCTCGCCCGCCGCGGCCCCCCGACCCGCACCCGGCTGTTCGAGGTCGAGCCGCGGGTGTTGGTCGACAACGCCGCGAGCCGCACGCTCTCGGTCGTCGAGGTCAACGGCCGCGACCGCCCCGGGCTCCTCTACGACCTCGCCAAGGCCTTGAAGGAGCTCGGCATCGTGATCCAGAGCGCGCACATCGCGACCTATGGCGAGCGGGTCGTCGACGTCTTCTACGTGAAGGACGTGTTCGGCATGAAGATCACGAGCAAGAGCAAGCTCGCGCGGGTCGAGCGGCGGCTGCGCGAGGCGCTCGTGGGCGGGGAGACCCGGGCCGCGGGCGCGCCATGAACCTGGTGCGCGCGGCCGCCACCGTCGGCAGCCTGACGCTCGCCTCGCGCATCCTGGGCTTCGTGCGCGATCTCTTGATCGCCGCGATCCTGGGTGCCGCGGCTGCGGCCGATGCCTTCTTCGTGGCCTTCAAGCTCGCCAACATGCTGCGCCGGCTGTTCGCCGAAGGTGCGTTCAACGCCGGCTTCGTGCCGCTCTTCGCCCGCACCCTCGAGCAGGAGGGCAAGGAGCCCGCGCGCACCTTCGCCGGCCACGCCTTCGCGGTCATGAGCGTGGTCCTGGCGATGGTCGTGGCCGCGGCCGAGCTCGCCATGCCGGCGCTCGTGCGGGTGCTGGCGACCGGCTTCGCCCCGGGCTCGGAGCGCTACGCGCTCGCGGTCGAGCTGTCGCGGCTCACCTTCCCCTATCTCATGCTGATCTCGCTCGCGGCCCTGGTCTCGGGGGTGTTGAACGGGCTCGGCCGCTTCGCGGCCGCGGCGTTTGCGCCCATCCTCCTCAATCTCGTGCTGATCGCGGCCCTGGCCGTGGCCGTCCTGTCGGGCTCGAGCGCCGCCCATCTCCTGGCCGCGGGTGTGCTCGTGGCGGGTTTCCTGCAGCTCGGCATGCTGCTCTCGGCCGCCCGCGGCGCGGGCTTCCCGCTCGTCCCGCGCTGGCCGCGCGGGCCCGAGCGGGCGCGGCTTCTGCGGCTGTGGCGGCTCGTGCTGCCCGGGGCCTTGGGCGCCGGCGTCTATCAGCTCAACCTCGTGATCGACACCTGGTTCGCCTCGCACCTGCCGACCGGTGCCGTCTCCTATCTCTTCTATGCCGATCGGCTCGTGCAACTGCCGCTCGGGCTCATCGGGGTGGCGCTCGGCACGGCACTCTTGCCGCTGCTCGCCCGCCAGCTCCGGAGCGGCCGCGGCGACGCCGCCCGCCACAATTTCGACCGCGCCCTCGAGCTCGCGCTTCTGTTGAGCCTGCCGGCCGCGGTCGGGCTCGGCACGCTCGCGGGGCCGATCGTCTCGGTGCTGTTCGAGCGCGGCGCCTTCGATCGAGCCGCGAGCGAGGCCACCGCCGCGGCGCTCGCGGCCTTCGCCTCGGGCCTGCCGGCCTTCGTGCTCGTCAAGGTGCTGGCGACCGGCTTCTTCGCGCGGGAGGACACGCGCACGCCCGTCTTCGTGGCCGCCCTCTGTCTCCTCGCCAACGTGGCCGTGATCCTGGCCACGATCGGCCGGCTCGGCCATGTCGGGATCGCGCTCGCGACCGCCGCGGCCAACTGGCTCAATGCCGGGCTCTTGGCTTGGCTGCTCGCCCGCCGCGGTACCCTCGAGCCGAGCCCGCGGCTGCGCCGCCGCGCCGTTCGCCTCCTCTTGGTCAATCTCGGCCTCGCGCTCGCACTCTGGGCGGTCGCGCGCTTCCTTCCGGCGAGTGCCACGGTCCTCGGCCTCGGGCTCGTGATCGCGAGCGCGGCCGTGCTCTATCTCCTGGCGGTGCAGCTCTGCGGTGCCGGGAGCCTCGAGGAACTGCGCGCTGCGCTCGCCCGGCGCGGCGGCGAGGCGGCACCGGCCGCTTGAGCCCCCGGCGGCGGGCCCGCGGCGGACGGTGCCGAGGCCGCGCGTCTTGACAGGCGGCTTCGCCGCGTGGTGCAGGGGGGCCGGTCGCGAACGCTCTTGCGGATTCCCCACCCCATGCGCGGTCTCGTCTTCTCCGGCATCCAGCCGACGAGCGGCATCCATCTCGGCAATTATCTGGGGGCGATCCGCCACTGGGTACGGCTGCAGGACAGCTACGACTGCATCTATTGCATCGTCGACCAGCACGCCTTGACCACCGTGCACGACCCCGAGGCGATGCGCGCCAACACCCGCGAGGTCGCCGCCGCACTGTTGGCCTGCGGCATCGACCCGCAGCGCTCGATCCTCTTCGTCCAGAGCCACGTCGCCGCGCACGCCCAGCTCGCCTGGGTGTTCAACTGCGTCACCCCGCTCGGCTGGCTCAACCGGATGACCCAGTTCAAGGAGAAGGCCGGCAAGGACCGCGAGAACGCGCCCGTGGGCCTCTACGCCTACCCGGTCCTGCAGGCGGCCGACATCCTCGTCTACAAGGCCACGCACGTGCCGGTCGGCGAGGACCAGAAGCAGCATCTCGAGCTCGCGCGCGACATCGCGGGCGCCTTCAACCGGCGCTTCGGCGAGGGCTTCTTCCCGCTGCCCGAGCCCATGATCCTGGGCGAGGCGACCCGGGTCATGTCGCTGCGCGACGGTACCAAGAAGATGTCGAAGTCCGATCCCTCGGACCAGTCGCGCATCAACCTCACCGACGACGCCGAGGCGATCGCCACCAAGATCCGCCGCGCCAAGTCCGACAGCATCGAGGGCGTGTGGTTCGACGAGCAGAACCGGCCCGAGGCGAGCAATCTCTTGACCATCTATGCGGCCTTGGCCGACCGGCCGCGGGCCGAGGTCGAGGCCGAGTTCCGCGGCACGCTGTTCTCGACCTTCAAGACCCGGCTCGCCGAGCTCTGCGTCGAAAAGCTCGCGCCGATCAACGCCGAGATGCGCGGGCTTCTGGCCAATCCCGCGCACATCGACCGGGTGCTGGCCGACGGGGCCGAGCGGGCCCGCGCGATCGCCGAGCCGATCCTGGCCGAAGTCTACGATCGTGTCGGCTTCCTCAGGCTCTGAGCCCGCGACCGCCTCGCCCCCGCCCGCGGCCGGCTCGCCCTCGCCCGCGGGCGAGCCCGGCCCGCGCCGGCCGCGGTTCGTCTTGCTCTTGTTGCCGGCCGTCCTGATCGGGCTTTTGGCCCTCTATTACGTGCTGGGTGCCCTCTGGTTCCACCGAATCGACGACGCTCCGAGCTTCGCCGAGACGATCGAGGTCGCGCAAGGACAGAGTCGGGCGGTGGCGACCGCCGCTGCTCTGGTCGAGCGCGAGGTCGCAACCTATCGCTGGACGGCCAACGATCCCTGGTTCCAGCCGACCGCGATCCTCGACAACATGCCCAATTTCCAACAGGGGATCGTGGCCGCGGTCGGCCGCTTCGCGGTCGAGCTGCGCGATCACCTGGCCCGGGTGCGCGGGGCGAGCCAGGTCGACGCCGATGCCGAAGGTGCCGCCGGCCGGCTCAACTATCCGGGCGACGTCTGGTTCCTCGAATGGTCGGCGACACCGGTCCAGCCCTCCTCCGAGAGCCAGTATCGTCGCGGGATCGAGGATCTGCGCCGCTACAACGAGCGGCTCGCGCGCGGCCAGGCGACCTTCGAGCGCCGCGCCGACAACCTGATCGCGGTGCTCGAGCGGATCGCGGCCGACCTCGGCGGGGCCGCCGCTTCGGTCGAGGAGAAGGCGATCGAAGGCAGGGGCGGTTGGCTCGACACCACCGCGGACGATCTCTTCTACACCAACAAGGGCCGGCTCTACGCCTATCATCTGTTGTTGCGCGCGCTCGGCCGGGACATGGAGAACGTCTTGCGCGAGCGCGCCGCCGAGCGGGTCTGGAGCGAGCTCTTGGCGAGCCTGGCGGCGGCCGCTGCGCTCGAGCCCCGGGTCGTCGCCAACGGCGCGCCGGACGCCCAGTTCTGGCCGAACCATCTCCTGGCCCAGGGCTATCTCTTGCTGCTCGCCCGCTTCCAGCTCTACGAAGTGATCAACATCCTGCAGAAATGAGCCTCGGGCCGGATCTTGCCGGCCGTGCGCGGCGGGGCCATGTCGAAGGGCCGAAGCGGGAGAGCGCGATGTTCATCCAGACCGAGCCCACGCCCAACCCGGCGACCCTCAAGTTCCTGCCGGGGCGCACGGTCCTCGAGCGGGGCACGGCCGAGTTCACCACAGCCGAAGCGGCCGCGGCCTCGCCCCTGGCGGAGCGGATCTTCGCGGTCGAGGGCGTCGTCGGGGTCTATCTCGGCGCCGATTTCGTGAGCGTCACCAAGCGCGAGGGCATCGCCTGGTACGAGCTCAAGCCGGCCGTGCTCGGCGCCATCATGGAACATTACCTCTCGGGCGATCCGGTGCTGCGCGAGGGGGTCGAGGCCGAGCTCGAAACGAAGGGCGATCAGGACCCGACGATCGCCCAGATCAAGGAGCTCATCGAGACCCGGGTGCGCCCGGCCGTCGCGCGCGACGGCGGCGACATCGTCTTCCGCGGCTTCGAGCGCGGGATCGTCTATCTGCAGATGCGCGGCGCCTGCTCGGGCTGCCCGTCCTCGACCATGACCTTGAAGGCGGGGATCGAGAACCTGCTGCGCTACTACGTCCCCGAGGTGGTCGAGGTCCGGGCGGTCGGCTGAGCCCCCTGGTGCGGCTGCTCGCCCTCTGCGTCGGCGCCGAGGGGCCGGAGGTGGCCGTGCTCGGCGGTGGCTCGGGTCTCCTCGAACGGAGCCGGGCGGGCCCGCCGGCCGAGCTGTTGCCGGAGCTGGTCGGCACGGCCCTGGCCGAGGCCGGGCTCGGCTGGGGCGAGCTCGAGGCTCTGGCCGTGCTCACGGGCCCCGGCAGCTTCACCGCGATCCGTGCGGCGGTCGCAGCCGCGCGTGCGCTCGCGCTCGCGACCGGCCTGCCGATTCATGCCGCGAGCGCCCTCGAGCTCGGCGCCGCGGCCTGCACGCAAGAGGCGGGACCGCTTCTCGTGCTGACACCGGCCGGCCGCGGTCTCGTGGCCCGCCAGCGCTTCGCGGGCCCGCAGGAGGCGGCGGAGGAGCCCGTGGCGGTCGATCGCACTCGCGCGCTTTTCGAGCCGGGTCCGGGCGAGCGGCTCGTGCTGGTCGATCCCGACGAAGCGCTCCTGCGCTCTTGCGCCGAGCGCCCGGCCCGGATCGTGCGAACGAGTGCTGCTGCGCTCGCCGCCTTCGCCCTTTCGCGCGCCCGATCCGGCCGGCCCCCGCTGCCGGGTCCGCGCGTGCGGCCGCTCTATCTGCGCCCTGCCGATGCCCGGCCCGAGGCCGGCCGGCCGCTCGTGGCGCGGGCCTGAGATGCTGGGCTTGCGCCGCGCCGGCTCGCTGCAGATCCGGCCCGTGGGCCCGTTCGATCTCGGCCGGCTCGCGCGGCTGCACCGGCGCTGCTTCGCCGAGCCCTGGAGCCGCGCCGACCTCGCCCATCTCTTGGCGATGCCCGGCAGTTTCGGGCTCGTGGCACGGCTCTACGAAGGCGGGCTCGCGGGCCTCGACGCCTTGCGCGGGGTCGGCTTCGCGATCGCGCGGGTGGTGCGCGACGAGAGCGAGCTCTTGTCCTTGGGCGTGGCCCCGCCCTGGCGGCGACGGCGGGTCGGCAGCGCGCTCCTGCTCGCGGCCATGGAGCGGGCGCGGGCCGCCGGCGCCGGCGTGATGTTCCTCGAGGTGGCGGTCGACAATCAGAGCGCCCAGGATCTCTACGCGGCGCACGGCTTCGAACGGGTCGGGCTGCGGCCCGATTACTATCAGCGGGCCGACGGCTCGCGGATCGGCGCCTTCACGATGCGCTGCGAGCTCGACCGGCTGCCGCAGCGACCGCTGCCGGCCACGGCCGCACCCGGGTTGGACGGCCCGCGGCCTATCTCTTCTTGACCAGCACCTGCCAAGTCGACTGGTCGAGCGGCTCCACTGCCAGGACCTCGTGACCGTGGTCGGCGAGTGCTCTCGGCACGTTGACGAGCGGTTCGCCGTCGCGCAGCCGGATGCGGAGGATCTCGCCTTCGCTCATCGTTTCCAGGCGAAGTTTGGTGCGCACGAAGGTCATCGGGCAAACCTCGCCGGTGATATCGAGCTCGTGCATCGTCTCGCTCACGTTCTTCGACCTTCTTGCTCGACGGCCGAAAAAGCCCTTGCGGTTTTGCCAAACTGACATATGGTGCGCAACCGACCGCCGGTTTACTCGGCCGTGAGGGACGCACTGGAATGACCGAGAAGATAAGCCCCAACGAGCTGTTGTCCATGACGACGGAGATCGTCTCCGCCCACCTGTCCAACAACACGGTGGCGGTTGCGGACATTCCGCAACTCATCAAGCTCGTGTACTCGAGCTTGGCCACGCAAGGCGTGGAGGAGCAAAAGGAAGTCCAGGAGAAGCCGGTTCCTGCCGTTCCGATCAAAAAGTCGGTGATGAACGACTACATCATTTGCCTCGAGGACGGCAAGAAGCTCAAGATGCTCAAGCGTCACTTGAAGACGCGTTACAATATGAGCCCCGAAGAGTACCGCAAGAAGTGGGGTCTTCCCGACGACTATCCGATGGTGGCCCCGGCCTACGCGCAGCAGCGCTCGACCCTCGCCAAGAAGATCGGGCTCGGCACCAAGCCGCGGGCCCGCGGCCGCCAGGCGGTGGCGTGAGAGGAGGAGCGGCGAGCGGCACAAGCGCGTGCCGGCTCGCCGCGCATTCCCCGCCCCCGGTCTTCGCCTGCGCGCCGTTCCGCGTTATGAAGTGCAGGCGAGGGCGTTGATCGGCGACGGTCGGTGCCCATCTGCAGATCGTGGATCGTGGCCCCGAGCGACCGGTCGGTGACCAAGCGTCTCTTCATTCGCACCTACGGCTGCCAGATGAACGTCTACGACTCCGACCGGATGGCGGAGGCGCTGGCGTTGCACGGCTGGCAGCGGGTCGACGAGGCCGAACAGGCCGACCTCGTCGTCCTCAACACCTGCCACATCCGCGAGAAGGCGGCCGAGAAAGTCTATTCCGAGCTCGGCCGGCTCAAGCGGCTGCGCGCCCGGCGCGCCGCCCAAGGCGGCGAGCTCCTCCTCGCGGTCGCGGGCTGCGTCGCCCAGGCCGAGGGCGAGGCGATGCTCGAGCGCGCCCCCTTCGTCGACCTCGTCGTCGGCCCGCAAGCCTATCATCGGCTGCCCGAGCTCTTGGCCCGGCGGGCGCGCGAGCGCGGCGAGCGGATCGCCACCGACTTCCCGGTCGAGAGCAAGTTCGACCATCTGCCCGAGCGCAGCGGGCCACGAGGCGCGTCGGCCTTCCTCACCGTCCAAGAAGGCTGCGACAAGTTCTGCACCTTCTGCGTCGTCCCCTACACCCGCGGTGCGGAAGCGAGCCGGCCGGTCGACGCGATCCTCGCGGAGGCCCGGAGCCTGCTCGCGGGCGGCGCCAAGGAACTCGTGCTCTTGGGCCAGAACGTGAACGCCTATCACGGCGAGGGACCGGACGGGCGGAGCTGGTCGCTCGCCCGGCTGCTCCTGGCCCTGGCCGAACTCCCGGGCCTCGCCCGGCTGCGCTACACGACCTCGCACCCCAAGGACATGAGCGCGGATCTGATCGCGGCGCACGGTTCGATCCCGCAGCTTCTGCCCTATCTGCACCTGCCCGTGCAATCCGGCTCGGATCGGGTGCTGGAGGCCATGAACCGCGGCTACACGGCCGCGGATTATCGCCGCATCGTCGAGCGCTTGCGGGCGGTCCGCCCCGACCTCGCGCTCTCCTCCGACTTCATCGTGGGCTTTCCGGGCGAGCGCGAGGAAGACTTCGAAGCCACGCTGCGGCTCGTCGAGGAGGTAGGCTTCGTCCAGGCCTATTCCTTCAAGTTCAGCCCCCGGCCCGGGACGCCGGCCGCGAGCCTGCGCGGCCAGGTGGCCGAGCCGGTCAAGGCAGAGCGCCTGGCCCGGCTGCAGGCCCTGCTCGAGGCGCAGACCCGCGCCTTCAACGAGGCCACGGTCGGACGCACGGTCGAGGTCCTGATCGAGGGCCCGGGGCGCCATCCGGGCCAGCTCGCCGGCCGTACGCCCTGGCAGCAGACCGTGACGCTCGAAGCCCAGGGTCTCGCACCCGGCGATCTCGCGCTCGTCACGATCGTCGGCTGTCATGCGCACAGCCTCGCCGGCCGGTGGGCGGCCGGCGCAACCGCGGAGAGCCGAGCCTGAAGACCGCGAGCCAGCTCGAACCGCTGCGCGGCGCCAGCCAGCGGGTCCGCTTCGACGACAACGCCATCTGCGCCGTCCTCTTCGGCCAGCACCACGTCAACCTCGCCCGGATCGAACAGAAGCTGCCGGTCACGATCGTGAGCCGCGGCAACGAGGTGTTCATCCAGGGCGAGAACGAGGGCGACGTGCACGCCGCCGCGGCGGTGCTCGAGGACCTCTACGGCAAGCTCCGCTCGGGCATCGCGATCGGCCGCGAGGAAGTCGATGCGGCCTTGCGCATGCGCCGGCCCGACGCGCCCATGCAGGAGCGGGCCGAGCACCACGCGATCCGCACCGAGCGCAAGCTCATCGTCGCCCGCTCGGCCAACCAGCTCGCCTATTTGCGCGCGCTCGAGCGGTTCGAGCTCGTCTTCGCGCTGGGCCCGGCCGGCACCGGCAAGACCTATCTCGCGGTCGCCATGGCGGTCTCGTTCTTGAAGCAGCACCGGGTCGAACGCCTGATCCTCTCGCGCCCGGCGGTCGAGGCCGGCGAGCGGCTCGGCTTTCTCCCCGGCGACATGAAGGAGAAGGTCGATCCCTATCTGCGGCCGCTCTACGACGCGCTGCGCGACATGCTGCCCGAAGGCAAGGTGCAGATGCGCATCGAGAGCGGCCAGATCGAGATCGCGCCTCTGGCCTATATGCGCGGGCGCACGCTCAGCAACAGCTTCGTCATCCTCGACGAGGCGCAGAACACCACACCTGCGCAGATGAAGATGTTCTTGACCCGGCTCGGCGAAGGCTCGCGGATGGTGATCACGGGCGACCCGACCCAGACCGATCTGCCGCCCGGTACGACCTCGGGCCTCGCCGACGCGGTCGAGCGGCTGGCCGGGATCGGCGGCATCGCCACGGTCCGGTTCGACCGCGGCGACATCGTCCGCCACCCGCTCGTGGGCGCCATCATCGACGCCTACGAGGGAACGGGCGAGCCCGTGCCCGAAACCAGGGGAGGATCCAGGCGTCCGCGCCGGACGCCGAGCTCCGACGATGGACAGCGACAGTAGACCTCACCAGACCGAGGTGACGGTCGCCGATGCCGCTTGGCACGCGATCGTCGACGAACCCGAAACGATCTGCCGGCGCGCCGTGGCCGCCACCCTCGAGCTCCTGGGCCCGCGCGATCGCGCCCTCGAGGTGAGCGTGCTGCTCGCCGACGATGCGGCGATCCGCGCGCTCAACCGGACCTGGCGCGGCAAGGACGCGCCCACCGACGTGCTCTCCTTCCCGGCCGGACCGCCGCCCGCGGGCCTGCCGGCGGGCTCGAGCTGGCCCTTGGGCGACATCGTCGTGGCCTCGGGCGTCTGTGGGCGCGAGGCCGAGGCCGCGGGCCGGCCAGTGGCCGCGCATCTGACCCACCTGATCGTGCACGGCACGCTCCACCTCTTGGGCCACGATCACGAGATCGCGGCCGAAGCGGAAGCGATGGAAGCGCTCGAGCGGCAGATCATGGCGGCGCTCGGCCTGCCCGACCCCTATGGCGGGAGCGAAGCCGAGTCCGCGGCCACCCAGCCCCTCGGCGGGCAGCGCGCGAGCGATCCCGCGGAGGTGCCGGGATGAGGCCCGTGCCGCGGCGCGACGGGCCCGGCGGCTCGCTCCTCGAGGGGCTCGTGCGGCGGCTGCGCGAGCTCGCCCTCGGCGCCGAAGAAGAGGGCTCGCTGCGCCGCACGCTCGAGGAGATCATCGAGGAGACCGAGGGCGGCGAGCATCGCCGGCTGTCCGAGGAAGAGCGCGCGCTCGTGCAAAAGGCCCTGAGCTTCGGCGATCTCGAGGTGGCCGACATCATGGTGCCGCGCTCGGACATCAAGGCGGTGCCGGTCGAGGCCGGGCTCGCCGAGGTGGTCGAGGCGATGCGCGCGGCCCGCCATTCCCGGCTGCTCGTCTATCGCGAGACCCTCGACGACGTCGTGGGCGTCGTCCACCTCAAAGACCTGCTCGATTACTGGGGCGACGGTGCCGCCTTCGTCCTCGAGCGGATCGTCCGCCCGGTGCCGGTCGTGCCGCCCTCGATGCGGGCGCTCGAGCTCGTGCTCGAATTGCGCCAGAGCCGCCAGCACATGGCGGTCGTGGTCGACGAGTTCGGCGGCACCGACGGGCTCGTCACCCTCGAGGACGTGGTGAGCGAGCTTCTGGGCGAGATCGCCGAGGAGCGGAGCGGCCAGGCCGGCGGGCAGCTGGTCGAGCGGCCCGACGGGGCGCTCGAGGTCGACGGCCGGCTCGATCTCGAGACGCTCGAGGAGCGGCTCGGCGTCCAGCTCTTGCCGGAGGACGAACGCGACGAGGCCGACACCGTGGCCGGGTTGATCTTCGCCCTCGTCGATCGGGTCCCGGCCCGCGGCGAGGTCGTCGCCCATCCCTCGGGCGTGCGCTTCGAGGTGCTCGATGCCGACCCGCGCCGGATCAAGCGCGTGTGCGTGCATCGGCCGCCCTCTGCCGCGGCCGAGCCGGGCGAGATCGCGCGTCCGGCCGCTTGAGCGAAGCCGCCCGCATGGCACTGCCGGCCGTGCTCGCCGGCCGGCCGCTTCTGGCGAGCTTTCTTTCGGGCGCGCTCGCCACCGCGGCCCTGCCGCCCTTGCACCTGGCACCGGCACTCCTCGCCTTCGCGCTCTGGCTCGCGCTCCTGCACTCGGCCCCGGGCGTGCGGGCGCGCGCCGCCCGCGGCTTCGCCTTCGGCCTGGGGTGGCATCTGGCCGGGCTCTACTGGATCGGCATCGCCTTCTTCACCGATGCCGAGCGCTTCGGGGCGCTCGCCGTGCCGGCGGTCGTGGGGCTCGCCGCGCTCAACGCGCTCTTCCCCATGGCCGCGGCCCTGCTCGCCGGAGCGCGGCGGTGGCGCTCGCCGATCGCAGCCGCGCTCGCCCTCGCCCTTGCCTGGAGTCTCGCCGACGGGCTGCGCGACGAGCTCTTGTTGGGCTTCACCTGGAACCCGTTCGCGATCGTCTGGGCGCCCTGGCCCGCACTCCTTCAGCCCGCGGCTTGGCTCGGCAGCGACGGCCTCTCGCTCGCGACCGCGACGATCGCGATCCTGCCGGGGGCGGCGCTGCTGGCCCGCGAGGCCCCGCCGCGCCGCGGCCCGCTCCTGGCGGCGGTCCTGCTGGCGCTTCTGGCGGCAGCGGGGGCCGCCCGCCTTGCGCTGGTCGCGCCCGAGCCCGAGCCGGGGACGCGGGTGCGGATCGTCCAGGGCAACATCGCCCAGCACCACAAATGGGATCCGGACAAGCGCTTGCTCTGGTTCCAGCGCCATCTCGAGCTCTCCGCGCGAGCCAGCGCGGCACCGCTCGACCTCGTGGTCTGGCCGGAGAGTGCCGTGCCCTTTTCGATCGAGCGCGACCCCGTGGTCCGCGAGCTTCTGGGCGAGGCGGCCCCGCCGGGCGGCTTCATCGTCACGGGCGGCGATCGGGTCGAGCTCGACGCCGAGCCGCCGATCGCGAGCAATTCGGTCTTCGTGCTCGACCAGGCGGGGCGCATCCTCGCCCGCTACGACAAGGTCGATCTCGTCCCCTTCGGCGAATATCTGCCCTGGCGCCCGCTGCTGGCGCGGATCGGCCTCGAAAAGCTCACCCAAGGCAGCTTCGACTTCCTCCCCGGCCCGGGGCGGCGGACGCTGCGGATCGACGGCCTGCCGCCCTTCTCCCCGCTCGTCTGCTATGAAGCGATCTTCCCGGGCCGCGCGATCGAC
>JANWZN010000052.1 GCA_025054575.1 Geminicoccaceae bacterium
CGGCCCCTTCGCCCCGCGCTGGTACCGCGAACGCCTGGCCCAGGCCGAGCGCGCAGACCCGAGCCCGAACGAGCCCGGTCCGTGAGCCGGGGCGGGCGCGAGGGGTCAGCCGGTCTCGAGGCCAGCCGGTTGCGGGGCGCGGCGCTGCGGGCCGGGCGGTGAGGCGGGCTGCGGCACCTTCTCGCCGGCCCGGCTCCGGCTGTCGCGATCGGGCAACTCCAGTTTGCCGCGACGGCCACAGCCGCCGAGCAGAAGGGCTGCCACGAGCAGGAGTGCGGACCGCCGGCTCATGCCCCGGCCTCCGGCACCTCCTCGAGAAAGCGCCGCCGCGCCGCCTCGATCGCCTCGCGCACCCGCACCGGTGCGGTGCCGCCGAAACTCGTCCGGCTCGCTACCGAGCGGTCGACCCCCAGCACCTCGCGCACGCCCGGATCGAGCCGGGCATCGAGCGCCAAGAGCTCGCTGTCCGGCAGATCCTCGAGGCCGCAGCCCCGCTCCTCCGCCCGTCGCACCGCCCGGGCCGCGATCCCGTGCGCCTCGCGGAACGGAACCCCCTTCACCCGCACGAGCCAGTCGGCCAGGTCGGTCGCGGTGGTGTGGCCGATCCCGGCGGCGGCGCGCATCCGGGCGGTGTCGAAGCGCGCGCCCTCGAGCATGGCGGCGGTGGCAGCGAGACACAGCTCGAGCGTGTCGGCCGTGTCGAACACGCCTTCCTTGTCCTCTTGCATGTCCTTCGAATAAGCGAGCGGCAGGCCCTTGAGCACGGTCAACAGCGCCACGAGATGGCCGATCACCCGCCCCGATTTGCCGCGCACGAGCTCGGCCGCGTCCGGATTGCGCTTCTGCGGCATGATCGAGCTGCCGGAGGTGAAGGCCTCGGGCAGCTTCACGAAGCCGAACTGCGGGGTGGACCAGAGCACGAGTTCCTCGGCGAGGCGCGAAAGATGCACCGAGGCGATCGCCGCGGCCGAGAGATAATCGAGCAAGAAATCGCGATCGGAAACGGCGTCGATCGAATTCGCCATCGGCCGCGCGAAGCCGAGTTCGCGCGCCGTCGCCTCGCGATCGATCGGAAAGCTCGTGCCGGCCAGGGCCGCGGCACCCAGAGGACACTCGTCCATGCGCGCAAGCGCGTCGGCGAAGCGCGAGCGATCGCGCCCCAGCATCTCGACATAGGCGAGGAGATGATGGCCCAGGGTCACGGGCTGGGCCGCCTGCAGGTGCGTGAAGCCCGGCATGACGTCGGCCGCGTGCTCCTCCGCCCGGTCGATCAGGACCCGCTGGAGCCGGCGCAAGAGCTCGTCCGCGCGCGCACACGCCGCCTTGGCCCAAAGGCGCATGTCGGTCGCGACCTGGTCGTTGCGCGAGCGGGCCGTGTGCAGCCGCCGGCCGGCCTCGCCGATCCGCTCGGTCAGGCGCGCCTCGATGTTGAGATGGACGTCTTCGAGTTTGGGGTCGAAGACGAAGCGACCTTCCTCGATCTCGCGCGCGATCGCTTCGAGCCCGGCCAGGATGGCGTCGCGGTCGGCGGGCGGGAGGATCCCACGGGCCGCGAGCATCCGCGCATGCGCGATCGAGCCGCGGACGTCCTCGGCCCAAAGCCGCTTGTCGAAGCCGACCGAGGCGTTAATTCGCTCCATGAGCGGGGCCGCGTCGGTCGCGAAATGACCGCCCCACAGTTCGCGCGCCGATCGCATCCTCTCGCTCGTCATCGAAGCCTCGTCTGCGGAGCCCGCCGCGTGATCCGTGCCCTCGCCCGCCTCGCCGCCGTCGCGGCGCTGCTCTTCGTCCTACCCGCGGCCGGGGCGCCGATCCTGATCAAGGAGCCCAAGCCCCTGCCGGATCTGGCCTTCGAGACTCTGGCAGGTGCGCCGGCCAAGCTTTCCGACCTCAAGGGCAAGGTGGTCGTCCTCAACTTCTGGGCGACCTGGTGCGCGCCCTGCCGCGAGGAGATGCCCTCGCTCGATCGCCTCCAGGCCGCCTTCGACCCGAACGATGTGGTCGTCGTCGCCCTCGCCGTCGAGCGCTCGGCGCCGGAGCGGATCAAGGCGTTTCTCGACGAGGCCGGGGTGAACCGGCTCGCCGTCTATCGCGACGCGACCGCCGCCACAAGCCGGGCGGTGGGCCTGCCGGGCCTGCCCGCCACGCTCCTCGTCGACCGCGAGGGCCGCGAGGTCGGCCGGGTGCTCGGCATCGCCGAATGGGACGGGCCGATCGCGGTCGGCGCGGTCGCGAGGCTCGTCGAGCGGCGCGGCTGAGCCGAGCCTGGCTTGCGGCCGGCGGGCAGCGTTCCTACCCTGCGCGCAGGCAGGTAGGGGAGGCCTTCGATGAACCGCCGTACGCTGCTCGCGACCACCGCCGCCCTCGGGCTCGGCGGACCGCTCGCCCGCGCGCTCGCGGCGCCGCCCGCGCACTGGCCCAAGTCCTTGACGCTCGGCACCGCCTCGGTGGGCGGCACCTACTACGTCTACGGCCAGGCCTGGGCGAGCCTCGTCTCCGAGAAGATCGGGGTGCCGATCAGCACTCAGCAGACCCAGGGGCCCAACCAGAACATCATCCTGGTCGAGGAGCGCCAGATCGAGCTCGGCATGACCACGATGGGCATCGCGCTCCAGGCCTGGGAGGGCAGCGGGGCCTGGACCCAGGGACGCAAGTTCCGCGACATTCGGGCGATGTTCCCGATGTACGACACGCCCTTCCACTTCGTCACGCTCGAGCGCTCCGGCATCCGAAGCGTCGCCCAGCTCAACGGCAAGCGGGTGGGCGTGGGCCCCCGCGCCGGCACGCCCGGCACCTATTTCCCGCTGATGTTCGAAGCCCTCGGGCTCAAGGTCACGATCGTCAACGGCCAGGCCGCCGACATGGCGAGCCAGCTCGCCGACGGGCTGATCGACTGCTTCGCCTTCGCGGCCGGATTGCCGATCGCCTCCTTCTCCGAGCTCGAGGCCACCCAGAAGGTGAGCTTCTTCAGCTTCACCAAGGACGAGATCGGCAAGCTCAAGGCCAAGTTCCCCGAGCTCTCGGACGCCGTGATCCCGAGCGGGACCTACAAGACGCTCGCCGAGAGCCAGCCGACCGTCGGCATCTTCAACTTCGCGATCTGCCACAAGAGCCTGCCCGAAGATCTCGTGGAGGCGATCGTGCGCGCGATCTTCGAGAACCACGAGGCGCTCGTCAAAGGCCACGCCGCCGCCAAGGAGACGGTGCTCGAGAATGTCGGGCGCAACACCTTCCTGCCGTTCCATCCGGGCGCGGCCAAATACTACAAGGCCAAGGGCATCGATATCCCGGCCAACCTCGTGGGTGCTTGAGCAGGCGCGACGGTCGTGGCGCAGGCGCGGCGACCCGCTCCGCCCGGATCGGGTGTCGCCGCGCCCGCACCGGTCGAGGACGAGCCGACCAGCGCTCAGCGGCAACAGCCCGATTCGGACGAGTTCGCGGGCCCGCGGCGGACGCTGCCCGCCCGCTGGACGCCCTTCGTCCGCGCCCTGGCGGTCCTCTACGCGCTCGTCCACCTCCTCGTTCTCAACCTCTACCCGATCGATCCCTGGCTGTTCCGCGCGGGCCATCTCTGCGCAGCGGCCGTCCTGATCCTCCTTCTCTTCCGGCCGGGCCGGCGCGCCGCCGTCGACCGGGTCCCGGTCTGGGACCTCCTGCTGGCCACAGCGGCGATCGGCGTCTTCCTCTATGTCTGGGTCGAGCTCGACGGCCTTCTGTTCCGCGCCGGTGCGATGTGGACCTGGGGCGATGTCGCCATGGGGGTGGTCGGCACGCTCCTCGTTCTCGAGGTGACCCGCCGGGTCGCGGGCCTCGCCCTGCCGATCATCGCCCTTCTCTTCGTGCTCTACGCGTTCGTCGGGCCCTGGCTGCCCGGTGTGCTGCATCATCGCGGCTACGACGTACCGCGCTTCTTCACCTACATCTTCAGCGACCAGGGTATTCTCGGCATCACGACCTCGGTCTCCTCCACATACGTCATCCTGTTCGTGACACTCGGCGCCTTCATGGGCGTGTCGCGGATCAGCGACTATTTCAACGACCTGGCGCTTGCCCTCTTCGGCTGGGCGCGCGGCGGGCCGGCCAAGGCCACGGTCGTCTCGGGCGTGCTGTTCGGCTCGATCAGCGGCAGCGCGGTCGCCAACGTCGTGGCGTCGGGCACCTTCACGATCCCGATGATGCGCCGGGTCGGCTACGATCGCGCCACCGCGGGGGCGATCGAGGCAACCTCCTCGACCGGCGGCCAGATCACCCCGCCCGTGCTCGGCGCCGGCGCCTTCTTGATGGCCGAGATGACCGGCATCCCCTATGCGACGATCGCGATCGCCGCGATCCTCCCCTGCTGGCTGTTCTACGTGGCCTGCTACGCGCACGTCGAGCTGCACGCCCGCCGGCACGGGCTCGTGGGCCTGCCGCGCGCCGAACTCCCGCCTTTGAGGGCGGTCTTGCGCAAGCTCTATCTCTTCGCGCCGCTCGCCGTGCTGGTGGCCGCCCTCTATGCCGGCTACTCGCCCTTGCGCTCGGCCACGCTCGCGATCCTCGCCACGATCGTGGCGAGCTGGCTCGCGCGCGAGGCACCCATGGGCCCGCGCGCCGTCCTCGACGCCCTCGAGCGGGCGACGATGGACGTCCTCCAGCTCGTCGCGGTCTGCGGTTGCGCCGGCATCGTCGTGGGCGTGATCGCCTTGACCGGCATCGGCGGCCGCTTCTCCCAGCTCCTCTTGGGCCTCGCCGCCGGCCACGCGCTCTTGGCCATGGTCTTCACCATGCTGATCGCGCTCGTCCTCGGCATGGGCATGCCCACGACCGCGGCCTACGCGATCGCCGCCTCGGTCCTCGCCCCCGGCCTCGCCCGGATGGGCGTCGAGCCGCTGGTCGCCCATTTCTTCATCTTCTATTTCGCGGTCGTCTCGGCGATCACGCCGCCCGTGGCCCTCGCCTCTTTCGCGGCCGCTACCATGGCCCGCGCCGATCCCTGGAAGACCTCCTGGATCGCGGTGAAGCTCGGCCTCGCCGCCTTCATCGTGCCCTTCATGTTCTATACGAGCCCCGTGCTCCTGGCGCAGGGCCATCTCTTGTCCATCCTGCTCGCGACCCTCACCGCGACCTTGGGCGTGATCCTTCTGGCCTGTGCCGCCGACGGCTGGCTCGCGGGTGCCCTCTCGATCGTCCCGAGGCTCCTGCTCGCCGCCGCCGCCGGCTGCCTCATGGTGCCCGAGCACACCACCGATCTTCTGGGCGTCGGCCTCGCCGCCGGGGTGGCGGCGCTGCAGCGATGGCCGCGGCTCGGTCGCTCGGCCGCGTCGTGACGGTCGCGGCGCTCCTGGGCGTGGCCGCCTGCGCGCGGGCGCCCGCACCGGCACCGCCGGTGGCCGGCTGCATCGAGGCGCTGCGCGCAGCCGGGCTCGCCGTCGAGCCCTGGGAGGCACCCGGGACCGGCGCCTGCCGGGTCGAGGCGCCGATCCGCCTCGCCCGCACCGGCCTCGCCCTCGACCGGCCGCTCGAGACGAGCTGCCCCTTGGCACGCGCCTGGATGCGCCTGGAGGCGGAGCTCCGGGGCCTCGCCCGGCGCGAGACCGGCCACGAGCTCGTCGCGATCGAGCACGCCGGAAGCTGGGCCTGTCGGCCGATGACCGGCAATGCCGGCCGCGCGAGCCTGCACGCCCGCGCGCTCGCGATCGACGTCGCCGCCTTCCGGCTGGCCGACGGCACCCGCGTCTCGGTCGAGGAGCATTGGCGCGACCGCGGTCCGCGCGGCCGTTTCCTGCGCGCCGCGGCCGCGGCCGCCTGCCGCCACTTCGCGATGGTCTTGACGCCCGACAGCGATCGCTGGCACCGCGACCACCTGCATCTCGACCTCGGCCCCTTCGCCCGCTGCGACGCCTGAGCCCCGTGCGCCTGCTCGAGAGCCGCTTCCTCTGCGACGACCCGCCCTGGCGCGACGCGCACGCGGCCTCGATCGCCTGGACGCCCTCGGGCCTGGTCGCCGCCTGGTTCGCCGGCTCGAAAGAGGGGCGGCCCGACGTCGCGATCTGGCTCGCGCGCACCGAGGGCGAGCGCTGGGGCCCGCCCGCGCGCCTGTTCGAAGGCCGCGACGGGCTCGGGCGGCCGCAGCCCTGCTGGAACCCGGTGCTCTTCCGCAGCGCGACCGGCCGGCTCCTGCTCTTCTACAAAGTCGGCCCGCGGCCGCGGCGCTGGTGGGGTATGCTCGCGACCTCCGAGGACGACGGCATCGGCTGGTCGCGCCCGCGCCGGCTACCGGACGGCATCTTCGGCCCGGTCAAGAACAAGCCGCTCGAGCCCGCGCCCGGCGTGCTGCTCTGCGGCTCCTCCTCCGAGCTCCTGGGCTGGCGCTGTCAGGTCGAGCGGAGCGACGATCTGGGCGCGAGCTGGCGGCGGCCGATCGTCCTCAATCACCCCTTCGCGAGCCTGCCGGGCGGCTTCAAGGCCAACCAGGCCACCCTCGTCGACCAGGGTGGCGGCCGCCTCCTGGCACTCTGCCGCACCAAGCAGGGCTTCATCGCCCAATGCCGCTCGCTCGACGGCGGGGCGAGCTGGTCGCGCATGCAGCCGATGCCGATCCCGCACCCCAACAGCGCGTTCGACGCCCAGCGGCTCGCCGACGGTCGCTTCGTGCTCGTCCACCACCCCGGAACGCAGGGCCGGAGCACGCTCCTCCTCTCGCTCTCCGAGGACGGCGAACATTTCCGTGAGCGGCTCGTGCTCGAGGACGAGCCCGGGCAGGAATTCTCCTACCCCTTCCTCCTCCAGGCGCCCGACGGGCTCCTCCATCTCGTCTACAGCTGGAAGCGGCGGACGATCCGCCATCTCGTGCTGGAGCCGGAGGCATGAGCGGGCCGGATCGGATGGAGCTGCGCCACGACCGGCTGCGGCACGGCGCCAACCTCGCCCTGTGCCTCGCGCTACTGGGCCTCTTCGGCTGGCACACGCTCAAAGGCGTGGAGGGCGCCTCGCTCTTGCTCCTGCCCGCCCTCGTGCTGTTCGGCGCCACCGCATCCCAGAGCCTCGCCAAGATCCTGGATCGCCGCCCGGTCCTGATCCTCGACCGCGAAGGCGTGTTCGCGCCTGCGATCATGGCCCGGCCCCTGCCCTGGCGCGAACTCCGCGCGGTCGAGGAACGGCGCTTCGGCCGCACCCGCCTCTTCCTCTATGTCGACGAGCCGGGGCGCTGGCTGCGCCCCGAGGCGGCCGGCGCCTGGAGCCCGGCGGGTGCCCTGGGCAAGCTCCTGCCGGGCTTCGAGCGGCCGCGGATCACGATCGAGACCGTCTGGCTCGACCGCCCGCACCCGCGCATCCGCGAGGCGGTGGCGGCCTTCTGGGGAGCCGCCCGGGCCGAGCTCGAGCGCGAGCCGGAGACGGTCGCGTGAGCGGGCTTCGGATCGGCTGCGGAGCCGGCTTCGCCTCCGACCGGCTCGATGCCGCGGTCGAGCTGGTCGAGCGCGTGCCGCTCGACTGGCTCGTGCTCGAGTGTCTCGGCGAGCGCACGCTCGCCTTCGCCCATCGCGACCGGCGCGCCGACCCGGCGCGCGGCTTCGACCCGCTCTTGGAGCGGCGGATGCGGGCACTCTTGCCGCGCTGCCGGGCGCGCGGTGTGCGCCTCGTCTCGAACATGGGGGCGGCCAATCCGCTGGCGGCCGGCGAGGCCACGGTGCGGCTCGCCCGCGCGCTCGGGCTTTCGGGCCTGCGCGTGGCCGTGCTCCTGGGCGACGAGGTGGGCGAGCTCTTGGGCCCCGACACGCCGCTCTGGGAGGGCGGCACGCTCGGCGAGCGCGGGGCGCCGGTCGGCGCCAACGCCTATCTGGGCTGCGAGCAGCTCCTGCCGGCGCTCTCGACCGGCGCCGAGGTCATCCTCACCGGCCGGGTCGCCGATCCGTCCTTGTTCCTCGCCCCGATGGTCGAGCGCTTCGGCTGGGCGCTCGACGACTGGCAGAAACTCGCGGCCGGCACGCTGGTGGGCCACCTGCTCGAATGCGGCATGCAGGTCTCGGGCGGCTATTTCGCCGATCCGGGCAAGAAGGACGTGCCCGATCTCGCCCGCTGCGGCTTTCCCTTGGCCGAGATCGAGGCCGACGGGGTGGCCGTGATCGGCAAGACGCCCGGATCCGGCGGCCGGGTCGATGCCATGACGGTGAAGGAGCAGCTCTTCTACGAGGTCCACGACCCGAGCGCCTACCGCACGCCCGACGTGACGGCGGACTTCTCCGCCGTCGCGATCGAGGAGATCGGGCCGGACCGGGTGCGGGTCTCGGGGGCACGCGGCCGGCCGCGGCCCGCGACCCTCAAGGTGACGGTCGGCTTCGACGGCGGATTCCTGGCCGAGGCCGGGGTCTCCTACGCCGGGCCGAACGCCGCCGCCCGGGCGCGGCTCGCCCGCGCGGTGCTCGTGGAGCGGATGCGGAGCGTACACGGCTATGCGGGCCCCTTGCGCATCGACCTCTTGGGCCTGCGCTCGCTCCACGCCACCGCCCTCCCGGAGCCGCCCGAGAGCGAGGACGTGCGGTTGCGGGCGGCGCTGCGCGCGCCCGATCGCGAGCCGGCCGAGCTTCTCTTGTGGGAGGTCGAAGCGCTCTTGACCTGCGGGCCCGCGGGCGGTGGCGGCTATCGCGGCCGGATCACGCCCCAGGTGACGACCGCTTCGGCGAGCCTGCCGCGGACGGCCGTGGCGACCCGGGTCGAGGTGGTCGAGGCATGAGCCGGCGGGTCCGGTTGCACGCGATCGCGCACGCCCGCGCCGGCGACAAGGGCGACACGTCCAACGTTTGCCTCTTCGCCTACGAGCCGCGGCACTATCCGGCGCTGTTGCGCGCCGTGGCCCCCGAGCGGCTGCGGGCCGCCTTCCCGAGCCTCCTGCGCGGGCCGATCCGGCTCTTCCCGCTGCCGGCGCTGCACGGGGTCAACGTGGTGATGGAGAACGCGCTCGAGGGCGGCGTCAATGCGAGCTTGAACCTCGACGGCCACGGCAAGAGCTGGAGCTTTCTTCTCCTCTCCCTCGAGGTCGAGCTCGAGGACTAGGCGTCTTGCGCCCGCAGCCGGGCGCGCAGCGCGCGCATGCCGACGAGCTCCACACCCTGCTCGGGCACGAAGGCCGCGAAGTCGGGATCGCCCAGGATCCGGTACTCGTCGGTGCGCCAGTGCGCGCGGTCGGGAACGATCGTCTCGATGTCGCCCGGCGCGTTGGCGTGCAGCGAGAGGAAGGTCACACCCGGCCGCAGCCCCGCGATCAGCCGGCGGTAGGCGGCATCGGCCTCGGCCGAGGGCACGCCCGGGGTCATGAGGAAGCGGTCGACGAACTGCGCCCCTTCGGCCTCGAGCGCCTCGAGCGGCGCGCGATAGTCCTCGGGCCGCACCGCCCCCAGCTTGAGGACGTCGAGATAGCTCGCGATCTCCCGCGGCAAGAGCACCGGCAGCCGATAGGTTCTGCCGAGCCGCAGATAGATCGCGACGAGCTCGGGAACCGCAGCGGCGCCCATATGCGTATCCAGATGCGTCACATCGAGGCCGGCCGAGAGCGCCGCCTCGATCTGCGCCCGCATCTCCTCCTCGGCCGCCACGGGATCGACGTGGCGGCGCAAGAGCACGCAGTTGCGCCAGAAATAGCCGTCGTCGTCGACCAGCCCGCCCTTGCGCGAGCAGCCGGTCAAGGGCCGCCAGCGATAGCCCTGCCACTCGCTCGTGAGCGTGAGGTGGACCCCGAGGTCGAGGTCGCGGCGGCTGCGATAGGCCTGGGCGATCTCGGGGAACCAGGGGCACGGCACCATGACCGAGCCGCAGCCCAGCACGCCTTTGCCGGCGAGCTCGAGCATCGCCCGGTTGGCACCGTGGCACATGCCGACATCGTCGAGATGCGCGATCAGGATGCGGCGCTCGCTCACGACAGGGGATCCGTGGCTTCGCGCGCAAGCTGCCCGCGCGCGGTGCACCTGTCGAGGCTCAGGCGACAGCCGCGATCGTGCGGCGAAAGCGGAGCAGTGCGAGGCCCGCGAAGCCGGCGCCGATCAGGGCCATGGCGAGGATCCGCGGCCACAGGACGTCGAGCCCGGCGCCGCGGAAGAGCACGCCCTGAGCGAAGGCCACGAGGTGCGTGGTGGGCGAGAGCTGCATGGCGAGCTGCAGCCAGCGCGGCATGCTCTCGAGCGGGGTGAAGCCGCCCGAAAGGAGGTTCAAGATCACGAACACGGGGATCGCAAGCAGGCCGAAGCGCGGCATGGTGGTGGCCACGGTCGAGAGCATGACGCCGAGAGCCGTGACCGCGAGCAGATAGACGGCAGCACCGAAGGCGAAGAGAAGGGGCGAGCCCGCGAGCGGCACGGCCAGTACGCCGCGCACGACCGCCTCGAGCGACAGGAGCGCTGCTACGAGAACCAAGAGGCCGTTGGCCCAGAGCTTGGCCGCCACGACCTCGACCGGCCGCAGCGGCAGGGTGAGAAGGTGCTCGAGGGTGCCGTGCTCGCGCTCGCGGATCACGGCGGCACCGGCGAGCACGATCGCCAGGATCGTGAGATTGTTGACGAGCTGGGTGACGGCGAGGAAGCGGCCCGCCTCGAGATTCGGGTTGAACCGCGCCCGGACCTCGAGCCGGATCGGCAGCGAGCCCGGCACCACCTCGCGGCCGAGGAAGCGAGCGATCTCCCGCTCGAGGATCGCGCGGGCATAAGCCGCGCCGTTGCCGGCGAGCGTCATCGCCGTGGCGTCGACGAGAAGGGCGAGTTCGGGCTCGCGCGCGGCCAACAGATCGGCCTCGAACCCGGCGGGGATCAGGAGCACGAAGGTGGCCTCGCCGCGCTCCATCACCCGCTCGACCTCGGCGAGCTCGATCGCGCGGGCGGGCTTGAACCAGGGCGGCAGGAACGCGTCCACGAGGCGGTTCGAGAGCGGGCTCTGGTCGAGATCGACCACCGCGATCGCGGCGTCGCGGACCTCGGTGCGCACCCCGCGCGCCACGGTGACGATCGCGATCGTGAAGGTGTAGGCGACGAGGCCCAAAAGCACGGGATCGCGCAAGACGGCCCAGAGCTCCTTGAGCCCGAGCCGGAAGGTGATGCGCAGGCTCGCCACGGCTCAGCGCTCCTGCTCGGGCAATAGCGCCACGGCGAGCACCCAGAAGAGAAGGACGAAGCCCGCGAGCGTCACGAGGTCCGGCCAGAGGCTGTCGAGGCCGAGGCCCTTGTTGACGACACCTGTGACGATCCGCTGGAAATAGAGCGCCGGGAAGGACTGGCCGATCGCCCGCGAGACCGCATCGAGGGTGGCCACCGGATAGAGCATGCCCGAGAAATTGACGGTCGGGATCATGCAGAGGATGGCGGTGGCGAAGATCGCGGCGATCTGCGAGCGCACGAAGGCCGAGACCACGAGGCCGAAGGCGGTGGTCGCGCTCACGAACAGAAGGGCGCCGAGTGCCAGCGTCGCCGGATCGCCGCGCAGGCGGTTGTCGAAGACGAAAAGCACGATCAGCAGGAGCGAGAGAAAGCTCGCGAGGCTCGTGGCGATGTAGGGCAGCTGCTTGCCGATCAGGAACTCGAGGCGGGTCGCCGGCGTCGTGTAGAGGTTGACGATCGAGCCGAGCTCTTTCTCGCGTACGACCGCGAGTGCTCCGAGCATGGCCGGGATCATGACGAGCTGCATCATCATCACACCGGGCGGGATCGCCGCGGTCGAGCGGAATTCCTGGTTGTAGCGGAACCGGGTCTCGAGGCGGAACGGCGCCGTCCCGGCCTCGCCCGGGGCGAGCTCGCGCAAGGCCCGTTCGACCACGCCCAGAACATAGCCGCGGGCGGTCTCGGCGCGGGTCGTGTTGGCGCCGTCGAGCCAGACCGCGAGCTCGGGCTGCCGGCCGGCTACGAGGTCGCGGCCGAAGCCGGGCGGGATCGCGAGGACGAGGGCCACGCGCGCGGCTTCCAAGAGCCGATCGGCCTCGGCCGAGCCCGTGGGCTCGCCCGCGGGCTCGAAATAGCGCGAGCCCTCGAGCGCGCGGACGACCGCGCGGCTCTCGGCCGTGCGATCCTGGTCGAGCACGGCGAAGCGGAGATTCTCGACGTCGAAGGAGATCCCGAAGCCCATCGCCAAGAGCAGCACGATCGGGCCCAAGAGCGCGAAGGCGAGGCGGACGGGATCGGCCAGGAGCTCGGCCCCCTCGCGGCGGGAAAAGGCGAGGAGCCGGGCGGGCGAGAAGGCGGCAGACGCGGCGGCCTCGGGAGGCGGCTCCGGCAGCACGGTCGGTGCGGAGGGGGCGAGGGGCGCCCGCTCGCTCGCCTCGGCCGCGGCCAACAGCTCGACGAAGGCGGTCTCGAGATCGCCCTGCCCGTGCTCGCGGGCGATTGTCCCGGGCTCGCCCACCGCCAGCACGCGGCCGGCGTGCATGAGCGAGATCCGATCGCAGCGCAGGGCCTCGTCCATGAAGTGGGTGGAGAGGAAGATCGTGACGCCACGGGTGCGCGCGAGCTCGATCAACAAGGCCCAGAAGCGGTCGCGGGCGATCGGGTCGACCCCGCTCGTGGGCTCGTCGAGGATCAAGATCTCGGGCTCGTGGAGGGTGGCGACCGCGAGCTGCAGGCGCTGGCGCAGGCCCAGGGGCAGGGCGGGCGGCCGGCGATCGGCCACTTGCGCGAGCTCGAAGCGGGCGAGCTGCTCGGCCACGCGGCGGCCCCGCTCGGCCCGGGGCAGGCCGTAGATGGCGGCGTGCAGCTCGAGGTTCTGGCGGACCGTGAGCTCTTCGTAGAGCGAGAAGGACTGCGACATGTAGCCGATGCGCCGGCGGGCGGCGAGCGAATCCGCCCCGGCCGGCTCGCCCAGGACGAAGGCCTCGCCCGAACTGGGCTCGAGCAGGCCCACGAGCATCTTCATCGTGGTCGTCTTGCCGCAGCCGTTCGAGCCCAGAAAGCCGAAGATCTCGCCGCGCCCGATCGAGAAGCTCACGCGGTCGACGGCGGTGAACGCGCCGAAGCGCTTGCCGAGCCCGCGTGCCTCGATCACCGGCGGCACGTTCTCCTCGCCGCGGCGCGGCGGGCGTTCGGCCGGGCGATGGTCGCGCCGCCGCTCGGGCGGGAGCAGGGCCACGAACGCCTCGTCGAGGCGGGCGGTGCCGGTCCGTGCGCACAACAGCGCGGGCGGGCCCTCGCCCAGGATCCGACCCGCGTCGATCGCGACGACCCGGTCGAAGCGCTCGGCCTCGGCCATGTACGCGGTCGCGAACAACACCGTCATGGCCGGCCGGGCGGCGCGGATCGCGGCCAAGAGCTCGAAGAAGCGACGGCGCGAGAGCGGGTCGACGCCGGTCGTGGGCTCGTCCAGGATCAACAGATCGGGGTCGTGGACGAGCGCGCAGGCGAGGGCGAGCTTCTGTTTCATCCCGCCCGAGAGCTTGCCCGCCGGGCGGTCGAGAAAGGATGCGAGCCCCGTGGCCTCGCTCAACAGCGCGATCCGCCGCCTCGCCGATTCGCCCTCGAGACCGTGGAGGCTCGCGAAGAAAGCGAGGTTCCGGGCGACCGAAAGGGTGGGGTAGAGATTGCGGCCGAGCCCCTGCGGCATATACGCGATCCGGCGCGCGAGCCGGGCGCGGTCGGCGCGGCGCGAAGGGTCGAGCCCCAGCACCTCGAGCCGGCCGGACTGCAGGCGCTTGGCACCCGCGATCAGCGCCAGGAGTGTGGATTTGCCGACACCGTCCGGGCCCACGAAGCCCACGAGGGCACCTGCGGGGATCGCGAGATCGACCGAATCGAGGGCGCGCAGCCGGCCATAGGCGTGGACCAGGCCCTGGCAGCGGACGGCGGGCTCACCCCGGGCGGACATCGGGCAGCCGCACGGCGAGCCGTTCCGGCCAGACCACGTCCGGGTCGACCGCGAGATAGACGGTCCCCGGGATCCCGGTCTTCACGACATCGGCATGAGCGCGCAGGAGCTCTTCGGGGATGCGCACCTGGACGCGGAACATGAGCTTCTCGCGCTCGGCTTCGGTCTCGACGTAGCGCGGGGTGAACTGCGCCTCGCTCGCGACGAAGCTCACGCTCGCGGGGACGACCCAGCGCGGTGCGGCGTCGAACACGATCCGCGCCTCGGCACCGTATCGCAGCCGGCCGGCCACGGCGGTCGGCACGAAGACGACCATGTAGACGTCCGCGAGGTCGAGCAGCGAGACGACGCGGGCGCCGGGTGCCAGCACCTCGCCGGGCTCGGCCAGCCGGTACTGCACCCGGCCGGCCTTGGGCGCGCGCAGCGTGTACTCGGCGAGATCGCTTCGGATCCGCTCGACGGTGGCGCGGGCGGCCGCGATCGCCGCCTCGGCCCGCTGCACCCCCGCCCGGGCGGCGGCGAGCGCGGCTTCCGCCGTGGCTTTCTGGGTGCGGCGCAGATCGACCACTTGGCTCGGGGTGAAGCCGCGCTCGCCCAGGCTCTGGGCCCGCTCGAGCTCGTGGATCGCGAAGGCGAGCTCGCTCTCCCGCTGGTGCTCGAGGGCGCGTGCCTCGATCGCGGCCTGTTCGGCCTGGTGCAGGGCCGCCTCCGCCTCGCGCAGCCGTGCTTCGACCTCGCTCGCATCGAGCCGGGCCACGATCGCGCCCGCTTCGACCCGATCGCCCTCGCGCACCAGCACCTCGACGAGCCGGCCGCCGAAGCGGGTGGCGACGTCGATCCGCCGCGCCTCGCTGCGGCCGTGGGTGCGCCAGATGCCCTCGGGCAGGGGCTCCTCCCGCCCGAACCGCCACCAGGCGGCCCCGCCGCCGAGGCCGGCGAGCGCCACGACCAGGAGGAGAAGGAGCGTTCGTCTCGGCACGGCGCGTCGTTTCTCCGGCATGCTCGGGCGGTCCGCCCGCCCGGCGCCGCCATCCCCTGTCTCTACACGAGCCGCGCGGCCGCTGCATGCGCGAGCGCGCCGGGGCCGATCGCCGCGGCCGGCGGCAGACTCGGCCCGCGCCCGCGCCTAAGCTTCGCGCCGCGGGTCGACGGATCGGCGAGGATGGCGGGCGGGGCGGGCGAGCGGCTGCGGCGAGCGTCGAGCGGGCTCGATCGCACCCTTCTCCTGGCCCTCTGGGCGTGCGAGCTGCTCGTTCTCCTCACGGGCTCGCCCGCCCCGACCCTGATCGCCCGTCCGCTTCTGCTGGCCTATGGCGGGCTCGCCCTCCTCTCGGTCGCGGACCCGGGCCGCAGGCTGGCGCTCGCGCTCGGCCTGCCGGCCGTCCTTCTGGCGCTCGTCGAGCGGCGCGCGGAGCTCCTGCTCGAGGGGCTCGACCAGGCGCTCGTCTACCCGGCCTTTCTCGGCACGATCGCGCTCGTGCGCGCGCTGGCCGCGGTCCATCCCGCGGTCGGCCGGGCCCGCGAGCGCGTCCGCCGCCTGCCGAGCGAAGCTCGCGCCCTGGGCTTCTTCCTGGGCGGCCATCTGTTCGGGGCGGTTCTGACCGCGGGCAGCTTCGCGCTCCTGGCACCGCTCGCCGATCCAGGCGAGCGCGAAGCCGATCGCGCCCGGCTCGCGGCCATGGCGCTGCGCGGCTCCTGCCTCGCCGTCCTCTGGTCGCCCTTTTTCGTCGGCATGGCGCTCGTCTCCCGCCATCTTCCCGAACTGCCGCTCTGGCAGGTGGCACTGCTGGGCCTCGCGCTCTCGGCGCTCGCCCTCCTCCTGACCTCGGCGCTCGAGCTGCGCGGCGGGGCGCGGTTCCTCGGCCCCGCCCTTCTGGCCCTGGCCCCTCTTTTGCCGCCGGTGGCCGGTGCCGCCGCGGCGATCGTGCTCGTGGCGAGTATCACGGGGCTTGCGAGCCTTTCGGCCGTGCTCCTCGTGACCCCGCCCGCGGCGCTCCTCTGGCTCGCGAGCCGGCCGCGCGGGACGGCGCGCGCGGTCCTCGCCCGCACGCTCGAGCTCACGGGTCGGCTCGCCGAGGAGATGCTGCTCGTGGGCGTGGTCACCGTGCTCGGCCGGGTGCTCGCCGGCTCCGCTTCGATCGGCGCCGCAGCCGGCCCGTTGCTCGCTTCCGGGATCCTGCCCGCCTGGCTGCTCCTGGGCGGGCTTTTGGCCGCGATCGTCCTCTTGGCCGTCCTGGGTCTGCACCCGCTCGCGACGGTGGCGATCACCATGGCGCTCCTGACCGCGGGCCCGCCGCCTCTGACGGGGCTGGCACTCGCCGGCCTCGGGCTATTGGGCTGGGCGCTCGGGACCATGCTGGGCTCGACCTCCTTGAGCCTCTTGGTCGCCCGCAGCGCCTTCGAGCTGCCCGCGCGCGCCCTCTCGCCCGGGCCCAACGGCCGCTTCGTGCTGCTGTTCGGGGCGCTCGCGGTCGTGGTGCTGGCGGTGCTCGACGCGTTCGGCTAGGCCGCGCGCAGCTCGGCGAACAGGGGAGAGGCGCGATGGCTTCGGAGATCCGGATCGAGCGGCTCGTGGGCGAGGCGATCCGCCGGCATCTGCCGGCGATCGCGCGGCTCAGGATCGTCGTCTTCCGCGAATGGCCCTATCTCTACGACGGCGACGAGGCCTACGAGCGCCGCTACCTCGAGCGCTACGTCGAGGAGCCGCGGGCGGTCGTCGTCGGTGCCTTCGACGGCGAGGAACTCGTAGGCGCTTCGACCGCGCTGCCGCTTGCGGCCGAGCCGCCCGAGCTCTCCGAGCCCGTGGCCAAGGCCGGCCTGCCGGTCGAGCGGACCTTCTATTTCGGCGAGTCGGTGCTCTTGCGCGCTCATCGCGGCAAGGGGCTCGGCGTGCGGTTCTTCGCCGAACGCGAGGATCATGCGCGCAGCTTCGGATGTTACGATTACGCCTGCTTCTGCGGCGTGATCCGCGACCCGAACGATCCGCGCAAGCCCGAGGATTACGTGCCGCTCGATGCGTTCTGGCGCAAGCGCGGCTACGAGAAGCTCGAGGGTGCCGTGGGCACGATCGCCTGGAAGGAGATCGGCGAGGCGGAGGAGACGCCCAAGCGCCTGCAGTTCTGGTACAAGCGGCTGTGAGCCCCGCGCCTCAGCCGGCGCGGGTAGCGCGCCGCTTGGCGCGGGCGAAGGCGAGCCCGATCAGGAGAAGTGCGAGCGCGGCGATCGAAAAGCCGCCGCGATAGCCGAGGGCGGGCAGGGCGAGGCCGAAGAGGGCGGCACCCACCGCCTGGCCCACGAACAGGCCGAAGGCGAAGAGCGCGATCGCGGCCGAGCGGTCGAACGGCGCCATCTGCGTGGCGTTGGTCTGCAGCGTGTTGTGCAGCATGTAATAGCCGAGGCCGCAGAGGGCGCTCGCAGGTGCGGCGAGCCAGGCTGTAGGTGCGAGTGCCAGGAGCGCGAAGGCGCAGGCCATCACACCACCGCCCGCAGCGGCGAGCCCCACCTCGCCCAGAAGGGCCAACAGGCGGCGGACCGAGAGCGCGTAGACGAGCCCGCCCAGGCCGAAGGCCGCGAGCACGAGGCCGATCAAGGCGTAAGGCAGGAGGAAGGCCTCGCGCAGGAAGGCGCCGACATAGGCCACCGCGCCGAAGCAGAAGAGGCCCTCGAGCGTCACCGTGACGAGCACGACGCGCGCCCAGGGCACGCGCAGCACCCGGGCATATTGCAGGATGGGGCTCGTCGTCGGCTCGGGCGGCCGGTTCGGAACACCGCCTCGCGCGAGCTCGCGGGCCAGGAACACGGCCACCACCCCGAAGCCCGCGCCCAGGAACAAAAAGACGGTGCGCCAGCTCACGAGCTCGGCCAACAGCCCGGCGGCGGCTTGGCCCGCCACGAGCCCGCTGATGTGGCCGGTGAGGAAGCGGGCGAGCACGGGCTGCCGGCGCTCGTAAGGAACCGTGTCGCCGATGAAGGCCATCGACATCGGGATGATGGCGGCACAGGTGAGGCCGGAAACGAGCCGGGCGGCGGCGAGCCAGGCGAGGCTCGGGGCGAGGGCCGAAAGCGCGGTCGTGAGCGCGGTGAGCGCGGTCATGAGCGCCACCGTGCGGAACGGCCCGATGCGCGCGCCCACGGGCCCGTAGAGCAGCTGGAAGAGCCCGTAGGCGAAGGTGAAGGCGGTGATCGCGACTGCCGCCCGCGGGATCGACACCGCGAAGCTCGCCGCGATGTCGGGCAGCAGCGCGTCGGTCACGCGGGTGGTGCCGGCGGCGAAGAAGCCCGCCGCCGCCAGGAGCAGTATCGGGCGGTTCAACGTTGCGGCTCGCGCGCCGGCTGCACCACCTCGAGGACGACGTGGCGGAGATCGACCACCACCTTGCCGCGGTGCTCGAAGTTGACCGTGGCGCGCGTGCCGACCACCGACTGCACTTGACCCGTGCCCCAATCCGGGCATTGCGGATGGCGCACGAAGGCGCCGGGAACGAGGCCGAGATCCAAGGCTCCGCCTCCCTTGCTCCGAGCTGCCGGAGGCTAGGCCCGCGGGCCGGGGCCGACAACGGCCGGCCGGGTGCGGTGCGCCATCGGCGTGCGGGCTTGCCCGCCCGGACCGCGGCGCCCATCATCGCAACGAGGGACGCAGGGAGGTAGGATGGCGACCGTCTCGCTCGTGCCGCCCGGGGACCGGACGCGCCGCGGCCGGGGCCGGCCCCGCCCCAAGGGCCGGCAGGTCGACCCGCACGCGCTGGCCGAGGTGCGCGCGCTGCTCGGGGACCGGCCGCGCACGCCCGATCTGCTGATCGAGCATCTGCACCGCCTGCAGGACCGCTTCGGATATCTCTCGGCCGCCCATCTCGCGGCGCTCGCCGAGGAGATGCGGCTCGCCCAGGCCGAGGTCTTCGAGGTCGCCACCTTCTACGCCCATTTCGACGTGCTGCGCGACGGCGAGAGCCCGCCGCCGCGGCTGGTCCTGCGCGTCTGCGACAGCATCGCCTGCATGCTCGCGGGCGCCGACGCGCTGCGCGAGGAGCTCGCCCGCGGGCTCGATCCGGCCGCGGTCCGGGTCGTGCGCGCGCCGTGTATGGGGGCGTGCGACCGAGCACCCGCGGCGATGCTCGGCCAGCGCCTCCTCGCCCCCGTCTCGCTCGAGACGGCGCGGGCGGCCGTCGCGGCGGGCGCCGTCGAGCCCGAGCTCCCGGCCGCGCAGGACCTGGCCGCCTATCGCGCCGAGGGCGGCTATCGGCACTTGGCCGCGCTGCGCAGCGCGGCCGACCGCGAGGCGGCGCTCGAGCGGGTG
>JANWZN010000053.1 GCA_025054575.1 Geminicoccaceae bacterium
CGCGGCGAGCTCGGGCGCGGGCGCGCTCGGGCCGAGGCCGGGCTCGAGCTCCGCTCGGCCGTCGCGCGCCGCGGGCGTCGCCGCTGCCGCCGCCGGTTCGCCATGCTGCGGGCAGGGTGCTGCGCTCGCCGCGTGGCCGAGCACGGCCCCCGCGAGGAGCAGGGCGAGGATCGTCCAGCCGAGCCGCAGCCTGCGCATGAGGAAAACCTAGGACGAACGCCCGGCCGCGTCACGCGCTCGCTGCCCGCCGCGTTCGGGCTTTCCCCCGGCCCGTCGGGGTCGTAGGATGCTGTCGCGTGGGCGAGGGTTGACGCGAAGGCCGCGGTCGCGCGAGAGAACCGCCGATGCTCGCGTGGAGGTAGAAGCTCGTGTCGACCAGGCTCGCCGGCCGTCCCCCCGCTCCCGCCGCGGCGAGCCCGCTCGCGGACGCCATCGCCCGTCTCCAGCGCGACCTGGAGGCGGTGCGGGCGCGGCCCGCCTTGGCACCACGCACCGCCAAGCTCTTGAGCGAAGGCGTGCCCAAGATGGCCAAGAAGGTCGGCGAGGAGGCGGTCGAACTGGCGCTCGACGCGGTGGGCGGCGATCGGCGCGCGATCGTCGCCGAGGCGGCCGATCTCGTCTATCACCTGATCGTGCTGCTCGATGCGCTCGGCATCGACAGTGCCGAGGTCGCCGAGGAGATGGACCGGCGCCGCGGCCTCATGGGCATCGCCGAAAAGCTGCCCAAGCCCGGCGCGCGCTGAGCCCCGGCGCCGCCGGGGCGCGCGTCGCCCGAGGGAAGAGCGGCCCGCGAGCGGGCCGGCTCAGCCGGTCGTGGCGCGGACGATCAGGAGGATCGCGAGCGCGACGAGCGCCTGGCCCGCGAGCTCCTGGCCGCTCGGCCGCTCGCGGAACAGCCGCCGCCCGACCAGGATCGCGAACAGCATCTCGACCAGGCCGAGGGTGCGCACGGCCGCGGCCGGGGCGAGGGCGAAGGCCGTGAACCAACCGGCCGAGGCGAGCGCCCCCATCGTCCCGGCCAGAAGCGAGGGCCGCCAGGCCGCGAGCACGGAAGCGAGCACCCGCGGCTCCCGCAAGGCGAGCCAGCCCACGAGCAAGAGGCTCTGCAGCGCTTGCGCCAACAGAAGGGCCCAGGCGGCGGCCGGCAGCGAGCCGGGGCCGCCCGCGGCCAGGATCGAGGCCCGATAGGCGACGGCGGCAAGCGCGAAGCCGGCGCCGGTCAGAAGCCCGCGCCAGGCGAGGGCCGCCGCTTCCGCACCGAACAGATCGCGCGGCCGCACACCTTTGCCCGAGAGCAAGAGCACGCCCGCGGTCGCGAGCAGCACGGCGAGCCAGCCCAACGGTCCGAGTGCGTCGCCCAGGACCAGCCAGCCCGCGATCGCGATCAAGAGGATCTCGGTCTTCGACCAGGCGACGGCGACCGCGAAGTTCCTCCGACCCATGACCTCGAGCAGGAAAAAGGTCGCGAGGATCTGGGCCAAGGCCCCGACCGGCAGCCAGAACAGGAGGGCCGCGGGCGCATAGGCGATCGGCTCGGCTGCGGCGAACGAGGCGAGCACGAACAGGCAGAGCGAGGCGGGTAGGCCGTAGAGGAAGCGGACGAGCGTCGCCCCGGTGCCGCCGAGCTCGGCCACGAGCCCGCGCTGCAAGGCGTTGCGCGCGGTCTGCGCCGCCGCGGCGGCGATCGTGGCCGGGATCCAGAGCCAGGCGGGCAGGATCATCCCGAGGCGGGCTCGACCCGGCCCTCGACCAGCCGCCAGACCCGATCGGTGCGCCGGGCGAGCTCGGGATCGTGGGTGACGATCAGCACGGCCGCCCCGGCCTCGCGCACGACCTCGAGCAAGAGGGCGAACACTTCCTCCGCGGTGTGCGGGTCGAGATTGCCCGTGGGCTCGTCGGCGAGCAGGAGGCTCGGGCCGTTGGCGAGGGCGCGGGCGATCGCCACCCGCTGCTGCTCGCCGCCCGAGAGCCGGCCGGGGCGGTGGTCGAGCCGGGCCTCGAGCCCGAGTCGGGCCAAGAGGGTGCGGGCCCGTGCCTGCGCGGCCCGGTGCCCGACCCCGGCCAGGAGCTGCGGCAAGACGACGTTCTCGAGCGCGCTGAAATCGGCCAGGAGATTGTGGAACTGGTAGACGAAGCCGATCCGCGCGCGCCTGAGCCGCGTCCGCTCGGCGTCCGAGAGCCCGCCCGCTTCCCGGCCTTCGATCACCACCTCGCCGGCCGTGGGTCGCTCGAGCAGGCCTGCGATGTGGAGAAGGGTGGATTTGCCCGAGCCCGAGGGGCCCACGAGTGCGGCGAGCGTGCCGGCTTCGAGCACGAGATCGACGCCTTTGAGGATCTCGAGGGTGAGGTTGCCCTGGACGAAGCTGCGCCGGATCCCGACGAGCCGCAACACGGGTACGGCTGCCGCCATCATTCGTAGCGCAGCGCTTCGACCGGATCGAGCCGGGCGGCCCGGAGTGCGGGGTAGATCGTCGCGAGGAAGGAGAGAAAGAGCCCCATCGCCACGACCCGGGCGGTCGCACCGACCTCGACCCTGGCCGGCAGCTGGGAGAGGAAGCGGATCTCGGCTGCCCACAGCTCGGCCCCGCTCAAGGCCTCGAGCCCTTGCCGGATGGTGTCGACGTTGAGCGCGAAGGCGAGGCCCAGAACCAGGCCCGCGAGCGTGCCCACGACCCCGAGCGAGGCGCCGGCCAAGAAGAAGATCCGGACGATCGCGGCCCGGGTGGCACCCACCGTGCGCAGAACCGCGATGTCGCGGCCCTTGGAGCGCACGAGCATGGTGAGGCCCGTGACGATGTTGAAGGCGGCTACGAGGATGATGAGGGTCAAGATCAAGAACATGACGTTGCGCTCGGTCTCGAGGGCGGCGAAGAAATGCCGGTTGAGCTGCTGCCAGTCGACGAGCCGCCCGAGCCCGCCCGTGGCGGCCAAAAGCGCCGGCCGCAGGGCGCGGATCGCTTCCGGATCCTCGACCATGACCTCGATCGCCGAGACCCGGCCGTCGAGCTCGAAATAGACTTGCGCGTCCTCGAGGCCGACGAAGACGAAGCTCGAATCGTATTCCCACATGCCGACTTCGAAGATCGCCGCGACCTCGAAGCTCTGGATGCGCGGAATGGTGCCGAAGGGGGTGGCCGTGCCCTTGGGCGAGATCAGCGCGAGCTTGGAGCCGAGCCCGAGGCCCATCTTCTGGGCGAGCCGCGAGCCCACGGCGATCCGCCCGCGGCCCGCGAGGGCCGCGAGCGTGCCGGCCTGGACGGCCTGCGCGAAGATCGCGCGCGCGGCGAGCTCGTCCGCGCGCACGCCGCGGACGATGACACCCGCCGAAACACCGCTCGCGGTCGCCATCACCTGGCCTTCGACATAAGGGGTGGCTTCGACCACCCCCGGCACCGCCCGCAGCCGGGCCGCGATCGCATCGAACTCGGCGAGGCCCTCGGGCCCGGCCACCACCGAGGCGTGGCCGTTGAAGCCCAAGACGCGGCCCAGAAGCTCGTGGCGGAAGCCGTTCATGACGGCGAGCACGACGATGAGCGTGCCGACCCCGAGCGCGATCCCGATCAGCGCGAAGGCCGCCACCAGCGAGACGAAGCCTTCGCCTCGCCTCGGCCGCAGATAGCGGAAGGCGACCAGCCGCTCGGCCGGGCCGAACATTCAGCCCGTCAGGCGCGCGAGCAAGGCCTCGGCCGAGAGCTCCTCGCGCACACCCGTCCGCCGCTCCTTGAGCTCGACCGTGCCGGCCTTGACCCCGCGGGGGCCGACCGTGACCTGGAAGGGCAGGCCGATCAGGTCCATGGTCGCGAACTTGACCCCGGCGCGCTCGTCGCGGTCGTCGTAGAGCACCTCGATCCCGGCGGCCAGGAGCCGCTCGTAGAGCGCATCCGCGGTGGCCTGGCAGGTCGGATCGTCGGGGCGCAGATCGACGAGGCCGACGGTGAAGGGGGCGACCGAGCGCGGCCAGCTGATGCCGTGCTCGTCGTGATGGGCCTCGATGATCGCACCCACCAGGCGCGAAACACCGATCCCGTAGGAGCCCATCTCGACCTCGACCTCGTGGCCGTCGGGGCCGGTCACGGTGGCCCCCATGGGTTTGGAATATTTGGTGCCGAAATAGAAGATGTGGCCGACCTCGATGCCGCGCCCCGAGCGCAGCCGCTCGGCCGGCACGGGACAACGGTCCGCATCGTGCATGTCGTCGGTGGCGGCGTAGAGGCTCTTCAACCGCTCGATGTCGAGGTCGGGGGCGGCGAAGTCGATCTCCTCGAAGGCACGGTCGTAGAACACCCGGCTCTCGCCGGTCTGCGCCAGGATCTGGAACTCGTGGCTCTGATTGCCGCCGATCGGGCCCGATTCGGCCCGCATCGGGATGGCCGTGAGCCCCATCCGCTTGAAGGCGCGCAAATACGCCACGAACATCGCGTCATAGGAGCGGCGCGCGCCCTCGGCGTCGAGGTCGAAGCTGTAGGCGTCCTTCATCAAGAACTCGCGGCCGCGCATCACCCCGAAGCGCGGGCGGATCTCGTCGCGGAACTTCCACTGGATGTGATAGAGATTGAGCGGGAGCTGCCGATAGCTCTTGACGTGCTTGCGGAAGATGTCGGTGACGTTCTCTTCGTTGGTGGGCCCGTAGAGCATCTTGCGCTCGTGCCGGTCGAGGATGCGCAGCATCTCGGGCCCGTAGGCGTCGTAGCGGCCGCTCTCGATCCACAGATCGGCGGGCTGGATGGTCGGCATCAAGATCTCGATGGCACCGGCGCGGTCCATCTCCTCGCGCACGATCTGCTCGATCTTCTTGAGCACGCGAAAGCCGAGCGGCAGCCAATTGTAGATGCCGGCGGCGAGCTGCTGGATCATGCCGGCCCGCAGCATCAGCCGATGCGAGACGATCTCGGCCTCGGCCGGGGCTTCTTTGAGCACGGGCAGGAAATAGCGGGAAAGGCGCATGGTTCGCGGGCTCGCGGTCGAAGGCCGGCGCACTCTAGTGGCCGGCCCCACGGGTCGCAACCGACGCCCCGCTCCCTGCGGCCGCGCCGCCTCGCCCCGGCCCCGGGCCGCGCGGGCTCAGACCCGGGCGCGCCGGGCGGGGGGCGTGTCCGGGATCACCCGAGCACCGCTGCCGCGCGGATCCAAGAGGTCGAAGCGCGCCACCGTCTCGCCCGCGGCACCGCCGAGCCAGCCGCGCGGCTCGGCCCGCTGCACGATCACCGCCCAGTGCCGGCCGGGCTCGGCGGCCCGGATCCGCGCCGGCAGAACGAGCACCGGGAAGCCGTCGAAGTCGAGCGCCCGGCTCCCGGTCGTCACCGGCCTGCCGTTCGTCTCGGCGAGGCCGAGCTGGAAGGGTGCGCCGGGCACGGTCCGGTCCTTGCCGACCGCGACCAACACGAGATCCTGGCGGCCGTCGAGGTAACGTCGCCGTTCGCTCGCGGGGAGCGCTTCGCGCGCGGCCAGGGTCCAGAGCTCGGCGTGGGTCGCGGGCCAGCGCCCCGGCAGCCGGCCGCGCGGCACGAGATAGAGCTCGAAGCGCGGCACCCGCGCCGGCACCCGCACGGCCGCGGCCTTGCGGATCGCGATCCCGTCGCGCTCCGGCCCGAAGGTCAGCATCACGCCGGTGACCGCGCGGCGGTCGAGCAGGTCGACGAAGCCGATCGTGGCGGAAAGATCGAGCCCGGGTGCGCCGTCGGCGGCGAGATCGTGATGCAAGAGCGTGATGCTCGCCGCCGAGAAGCCGCGGTAATCGAACGGCTCCTGCAACCGGGCTTCCGTCCCCGGGGCGAAGCGGATGCCGGGATGGGCACTCTCCGGAGCGCCGCGCATCGCCAGGATCGCAGCCGCCAGCGCACCCCGGGTCGCAGCCGGCAGGTCTTCGGGGCGCAGCGGCACGGGCTCGACGCGCCGCTGCACGGGCGAGGCCCCGGGCCCGGCACCGCCGGGTTCGCCCAGACAGCCGGCCAGGGCCAGGAGCGCGGCACCCGGAACCAGACGCGAGGCCAGAGGGAGCATGGCTGCCGTCTCCTTCCCTAGCGTGCCGCCGGGACCGGGGTCGTGTGGCCCGGTAGCCAGCCGCCGCCCGCACTCGGGCTCTGGTTCGGCACGCCCTTGCCGAGGGCCTCGCCGATCTGGTCGGCGGTGCTGACCAGCACCGGATGGGCGAGCTCCTTGCCCTTCTCGATCCCGGCCACGGTCACCACGTAACCGACCCCGTTGGGCACGATCTTCGAGATTCCTTTGGGAGTCGGCGCGCCGATCTGCTTCATGCTGTTCAAGGCGTCCTTGGCGTTCTTGAACATGCCGTCGGTCGCCTTGCCGAAGGCCTTGCCGGCGAGATGGTCGAGGCCCGCGCCGATCGCACCGGCCTTGAGCCCCTCCTTGATCGCCTCGGCCTGCGAGGCCCCCCGCTCGATCGCTTTCGCATAGGCCTCGGCGAAGGCGCGGCCGCCGGTGAGCCCGGTATTGGTGCCGGAAAGCCCGGGCACGAAGTTCAAGCCGTATTGCGCCCAGCTGCCGAGCCAGTCGAGGCCGCTCGCGATCTTCTCGAGCGTCGACCAGATGTTGCCCTCGAGGCCCGCCTTCCAGGCCTCCCACTCGGCCTGTTCTTGCGGCGTCAGGGGTGGCAGCCCCGCGGTGCCGCCGGCGAGTCCGCCGCCGGGCTCGGGCGGATCGAAGGCCGGCGGGCCGTACCGATCGGGCGGGCCGAGCCGGATCCCGCCGAGCGACTCTTCGGGTGCGCCACCGCCGCCTCCCCCGCCTCCGCCTCCGCCTCCGTCGCCGCCGCCGTGGACCGCCGCCTCGCCGGCGAGCGCGAGCCCGACGGCCGCGCCCGAGAGCACCCGTCGCCGAACGGTTCCGAGCTCCTGTATCCAATCCTCACAGCACGCTCAGGTGGGAATGGCCGAACGGCGGCGGATCGGGCCGCGAGCGCGCGAAGATGGGCCGATGTTCCCCGCGGCGCAGGACCAGGAGCCCGCGCCGACGGCCGCTCGCCCCGTAATGGCGGCCGTCGGGCGAGAGCCCCACCCCGCGCGGGCGGGCGAGCCCGAAGGCGGTCGTGCGGATCACCCGACGGACGGAGCCCTCGCGCGCGTCGATCACGACCGACGCGTGGGCGGAAGCGAAGGTCGCGATCGGCTCGTCCGTGGCGCGGGTCGAAGATGAGCGATCGACCCCGGCGGAAAGCCCAGGGCTCGGGCATCGAAAGCGGTCGGGCCCGGCAGCGCTCGGTCGGACCTCCGAGAGCGGGGCGGGGGCGAAGACGCGGCCCGCGGCGACCGTGTCGTCGGCCTCCGTCACTTCCCCGGCCGGGCCGCCCGCGAGCGTCTCGTCGCCTTCGACGAGCCGGGTCTGGATCGCCGTCACGCGCGCGCCGTCGAGCGGCGTCGGATGGCGGATCTCGAGCCCGCGATCCGGCCCCACCCGGCGGTCGAGGACGTGGCCGTTGTTCCGATCGAGAAACGCGATCGAGGACTCCACTACGGCCGGCGCCACGGGTCCTTCGGGCCCGCGGGCCCGAATCGGGCGAGCCGTGATGGGCCACGGCGAGCGTGCGGCCGTCGGGCGACAGCGCGATGTCGTGCGGCGCGATCCCGCCCGAGGGCCAGACCGCGAGCACCCGGCCGTGGCGGCCGTCGCGCACCACGACGCGGCCCTCGTGCGCTGCCGGATCGTCCGAAAAGGGCCGCGGCGCACGACGCTCGGTGACGCAGACGGCCGCGCCCTCGGCCGACCGGACGGCGTGGCCGCCGCTCACGAACCCGGGGGCGTGCAGCGAGCAGCGCTTCGACCTCGAGCCCGTCGAGCTCGAGCGAGAGGAAGCTCTCGCCCTCGAGCGCGCTCGCGAAGGCGCGGCGACGAGCCGGTGCGACCGCGACACGATGGATCGCGATCGGCGGCACCGCGCGCGTCGCCGATCCGTCCGGCCCGACCCGCGCGAGCAGGCCCCGCGGGCCCGTCCGGTCGGCCGGCACGGTGCGGGCGAGCTCCGGGTGACGGGCGATCGGCCAGCCGCGCGGCCGGGCGGGATCGGGCCGATAGCCCGGGATCGAGAGGACGGCATCGCGCCGAGGGGCCGCCTGCGGCGAGCGCGGGCGGGCGCCCGTGGCGAGCAGCGCGCCCGCCGCACCCGCGAGCGACGCCCGGCGGTCGAGGCCGTCTGTGCCTCGACCCTCCCGCGCGGTCGGCGCTGAGGGGCGGGACGGCGGGTCGTAGGCGGGCATCCCTCAACCGAAAACTGAAAGTCTATTTTCAGTCATTTGGAGGATTCGGCGAAACGCGCGCGCCGCGGCCGGCGATCGGCCGCCGCCCCTTGTCGCCGTGTCGTCCCGGTCCTATCTCCCCTTCGTCTCAACGGGGTGTCCCGGCGGGCTCTGGTTCCGGCCGGGGCTGAGAGGCGCGGACGCGCAACCCGTCGAACCTGATCCGGGTCATGCCGGCGAAGGGATTTGAGATGAGCACCACCTCCCTCTCTCTTCTGCCTCCTCTCCGCGTCCTTCGCGCAGCCCGGCTCGCCGGTTGAGGCGCGCCGTGTCGCGCGCGCTCGCGCGTCTGCGCGGCCGCTCCGCCCTTTTGGGCGACGCCCCGGTCCGCGTGCACCTGCTCACCAGCCCCGTCGCGCTCGAGCGCAGCGCCGATGTCCTCTTGGCGGTGGGGGCCGTGCCCAGCGCCACCGCCGAGGCCGAAACCGTCGCCGGTTTCGTCGAGAACGCCGGCGCCCTTCTCGTCAACCTCGGCATGCTCGATCGGCCGCGCGAGGCGGCGATCGGCCGAGCCCTCGCCGCGGCCCGAGCACTCGGCCGGCCCTGGGTACTCGATCCGGTCAAGATCGGCCTCTCGCCGGACCGGCTCGCCCTCGCCCGCCGGCTGCTCGAGGCCGGTCCCGCCGTCCTCAAGCTCAACCGCGCCGAGCTCGCGACCTTGGCGGGCGGCGAGGATGCCGAGGCGGCGCTGCGGCTCGCCCGTCGCCACCGCCTCGTCGTCGCCGCCACCGGTGCGGAGGATCTCGTCACCGACGGCGAGCGGCTCGTCCGGCTCGAGGGCGGCGGGCCGTGGCTTGTGCGCGTGACCGCCACGGGCTGCGCGCTGGGCGGGCTCGTGGCCGCCTTCCTGGCCGGGGGCGATCCGCCCTTCGAGGCCACCCTCGCCGCCTTTGCGAGCTTTTCGGTGGCCGCCCGGCGGGCCGAAGCCCGCTCGCGCGGGCCCGCCACGGCCTGGCCGCTGCTGCTGGATTCGCTCGCCGCGCTGCGGCCCGCCGAGGTGGTGGCCGAGGCCCGCGCCCGGGCCGTCCCGCGCGTCGATCTACGCCTCTACGCGATCCTCGATCCGGCACTCTGCCGCGGCCGGCCGCTGCCCGAGCTCGCCCGGGCGGCCGTGCGCGGCGGCGGCACCCTGCTCCAGCTGCGGATCAAAGAGGCGGACACGCGCGCCATGGTCGAGGCCGCCCGATCGGTGCGCGCCGCCCTCGAAGGAACGGGCGTGCCGCTCGTCGTCAACGATCGGGTCGACGTGGCCCTCGCCGCCGGCGCAGAGGGGGTGCATGTGGGGGCACGGGATCTCGATCCGGCCGCCGCCCGAGCGATCCTCGGCCCGGAGGCGATCCTGGGCGTCACCATCCACCACCCGCACGAGGCCGAGGCGCTGGCGCCGGGTATCGCCACCTATGCCGGGCTCGGCCCCGTCTTCGCCACCGCGAGCAAGGATCCGGGAACGGCCCCGCTCGGCCCCGATGGGCTCGCCCGCCTGATCCGCGCGGTTCGCGCCCGCCACCCGGACCTGCCGGTCTGCGGCATCGCCGGGATCGACGCCGGCAACGCCGCCGCCGTGATCGAAGCGGGTGCCCGGGGCGTGGCCGTGATCGGCGCGCTCTTCGGCGCCGAAGACGTCGAGGCCGCCGCGCGCCGGCTCCGCACCGTGGTCGATGCGGCGCTCGCCCGAGCGGGCGAGCCGGGAGAGCCGCGTTGAGCGGGAACGTGGCCGCATCCTGCCCGCTCGCTCTCCGGGCGCTCGATGCCGCGCCGGCGCCGCGGTCTCCGGCCGCGAGCCTCGGGGCGGCGGCCCCGCTCCCAGCAAGGGCGGACCGGCGATGCGATCCGGCCCGCCCGGCCCGGTTTCGGTCCGACACCATGCGCGAATGCCCGCACGGTCCGACCCCGGGCCCGCCCGGCCGTGCCGACCGCTCGCCGCCGAAGGCCCCGAAGCGGTCTTTCCGTCCACGGACGGCCACGACCGGCGAGCTGCCGGGCGAAGGCGGTCGCCGCCTCGTGCGGTGCAAGTCCCGGCGCCGCCGGAAGATCCGAGGCGAGGAGTGGTCCCCCGTTCTCGGCTGCCGCGCGCAGCGGCGGCCCCCTCGCGTCCCGCTCGGGTGACGGGCGCGCCTCGCCCGTGCGGGCCCCGCGGCGAGGCGGGCACGGGGTGGCCCCGGAGGGTGGCAGAGATGCTCTCCGCCCGCTCCCCTGGCCGCGACCGACTCCTGCCGGGACCGAGGCCGTCGGTTCGCTTCGTTCGCGGCGGCCCGCGCGGGCCGGCCGATGCGGCCGGGGCCCGCCCGGCCAGGCTCGGAGACCCTCGATGATCCCGATCGCGCTCACCGTCGCCGGCTCGGACTCGGGCGGCGGCGCCGGCATCCAGGCAGACCTCAAGACCTTCTCGGCGCTCGGCGTGTTCGGCTGCTCGGCGATCACCGCCTTGACCGCCCAGAACACCCTGGGTGTGCAGGGCGTCTTCCCGGTCGAGCCGGCCTTCGTCCGCCGCCAGATCGACTCGGTCTTCGAGGATCTGCGTGTCGACGCCGTCAAGATCGGCATGCTCGGCACGGCAGCGATCATCGAGGCGGTGGCGGACGCGCTGCGCCACTGGCGCCCGCGCCTGGTGGTGCTCGACCCGGTGATGGTCGCCAAGGGCGGCGACCGCCTGCTCGAAGAGAGCGCGGTGCGCGCGCTGCGCGAGCGTCTCGTGCCGCTCGCCACCGTGATCACCCCGAACCTGCCGGAGGCCGCGGCCCTGCTCGGCGAGGCCCCGGTGGCCGAGCGACGGGCGATGCCCGCGGTCGCCGCCCGGCTGCAGGGCCTGGGTGTGCCCAACGTGCTCCTCAAGGGCGGCCATCTGCCGGGCCCCGACTGCCCCGACCTCCTGCTGCACGGCGGCGAGCTCGTCTGGCTCGAGGGCCGGCGGGTGCCGACCCGCCACACCCACGGCACCGGCTGCAGCCTCGCCTCGGCGATCGCCGCGCTCGCCGCCCGCGGCCGGCCGCTGCCGGCCGCCTGCCACGAGGCGAAGCGCTGGCTCGAAGGCGCGCTCGCCGCCGCCGACCGGCTCGGCGTCGGCCGCGGCATCGGCCCCGTCCACCATTTCTGGCAGCTCTGGCCGGCCGTCGACGGCCCGGCCGCCGCGAGCCGCCCGGAGACCCGCCCGTGACCTCCCGCCGCAGGCTGCTCGCCGCCGCGTCCGCGGCCCCGCTCGCCGCCCCCGCCGTCCTGCGCGCCGACACCCCGCTGCGATGGCGGATGGTGACCTCCTGGCCGCGCGGCCTGCCCGGGCCGGGCATGAACGCCCAGCGCCTCGCCGAGCGGATCGAGCGGCTCACGGGCGGGCGGATCCGCGTCCAGCTGCACGCCGCGGGCGAGCTCGTGCCTGCCCTGCAAGTGTTCGACGCGGTGGCGGGCGGGCTCGCCGAGCTCGGCCACAGCGCCGCCCTCTACTGGGTCGGCAAGGCCAAGGCGGCGGCCTTTTTCACCACCGTCCCCTTCGGCTTGAGCCCGGCCGAGCACACCGCCTGGATCGAGCAGGGCGGTGGCCAGGCGCTCTGGGACGAGCTCTACGCCCCCTTCGGCCTCAAGGCCTTCATGGCCGGCAACTCCTCGCTCAACATGGGCGGTTGGTTCCGCCGCCCGGTCCAGGGCCTGGCCGATCTCGCCGGGCTCAAGATCCGCGCCGTCGGTCTCTCGGGCGACGTCTTCCGCCGCCTGGGTGCCACGCCCGTGGTGCTGGCCGTGCCCGAGCTCTTCCCGGCGCTCCAGTCGGGCGCGATCGACGCGGTCGAGTTCCTCGGGCCCTCCTCCGACCGCGCCCAAGGCTTCCACCAGGTGGCCAAGCACTATCTCTACCCGGGCTTCACCAAGCCCAACGGCACCGCCGAGTGCCTGATCGCGCGGCGGGTGTGGGACGATCTGCCCGAGGAGCTCAAAGCCGCGATCGAGGCCGCCTGCGCGCAGGAGAACCAGTTCACCCTGCACGAGACCGACTGGCGCAACGCCGAGGCGCTGGCCGTGCTCGTCCGCGAGCAGGGCGTGGCGGTCGAGCCCTGGCCGCGCGAGATCGTCGACAAGGCCCGCGAGGCGGCCGAGGCGATCCTGGCCGAGATCGCCGCAGCCGGCGCGCTCGAGCGGCGGATCGTCGAGTCCTACGAGGCGGCCCGGCGCCGGCTCGCACCCTGGTCGCAGGTCGGCGCCGGTGCTTATCTCTCCGTCCGCGGCCGGGTGGCCTGAGGAGGGCGTGCCATGAGCCTGCACCACCTGGTCGAACCCGGCAGCCTCGCCGGCCGGCTGATCGCCGCCGATCCCGCCCTCTGGCGGGCCTACACCGAACATCCTTTCGTGGCCGGACTGCAGGCCGGCACGCTGCCGCTTTCCGCCTTCCGCGCCTATCTCGTGCAGGACTACCTCTTCCTGATCCATTTCGCCCGTGCCTGGGCGCTGGCCGCGGTCAAGGCCGAGGATCCGGACGAGATCCGCGCCTGCGCCGCCACGGTCCACGCGCTCGTCGACGAGGAGCTGAAGCTCCACATCGGCTACTGTGCCGGCTTCGGCCTCGACGAGGCGGCGCTGCGTCGTGCCCCCGAACATGCGGCGACCACCGCTTATACGAGCTTCGTCCTGGAGCGCGGGCTCGCGGGCGACCTGCTCGACCTCCTCGTGGCCCTCGCCCCCTGCGTGGTGGGCTACGGCGAGATCGGCGCCCGGCTCGCCGCCGATCCCGCCACCCGCCTCGACGGCAATCCCTACCGGCAGTGGATCGAGACCTATGCCGGGAAGGCCTATGCCGAGGTCGCCCGCGCCGCCGCGGCCCAGCTCGACCGGGTGGCGGCGGCTCGGATCGGCCCCGAGCCCGAGCGCAGCCCGCGCTGGCCCGCGCTCCTCGCCGCCTTCGCGCGCGCGACCGCGCTCGAGATCGATTTCTGGCGGATGGGTCTGGATGCCGCCGGCTGAGCCCGCGCCGGGGGTCTCCCTTCTCGTCGAACGGTTCGCCTTCGCGGGGCGGACGCTGTTCGAGGGGCTGCGGCTCGAGCTGCCGGCCGCGAAGACGACCTGCCTTCTCGGGCCCTCCGGGGTCGGCAAGAGCACGCTCTTGCGGCTCGTCGCGGGGCTTCTGCCGGGGGCGGTGCGGACCGCCTCCGACGGCCGGCCGCTCGAGCGGCGGATCGCCTGGATGGCGCAGTCCGACCTCCTCCTCCCCTGGCTCACGGTCGAGGAGAACCTGCTCGTGGGCTTCCGGCTGCGCGGGGCGGGCCGGGCCGAGCTCGCCGCTGCCCGCGAACGAGCCCGTGCGCTGCTCGCCCGGGTCGGGCTCGCCGAGCGCGCCGCGGCACGGCCGCACGAGCTCTCGGGCGGCATGCGGCAGCGGGCGGCACTCGCCCGCACGCTCGTCGAGGACCGGCCGATCGTGCTCATGGACGAGCCGTTTTCGGCGCTCGACGCGATCACCCGGCACCGGCTGCAGGACCTCGCGGCGGAGCTGTTGCGCGGCCGCACCGTGCTGCTCGTCACCCACAGCCCGCTCGAGGCGCTCCGGCTCGGCCACGAGGTGCGGGTGCTGGAAGGTTTGCCGGCCCGCCCGGGTCCACCGCTGCGGCCGCTCGGCACGCCGCCGCGGGCGGCCGAGCCGGCGCTTCTGGCGCTCGAGGCCCGCCTGCTCGACGCGCTCGCGGGCGGTGCCGAGCGCCCGCTCGAGGCTGCGGCATGAGCCGGCTGCGCCCGCTCGTCGTGGCCATGGGGCTCCTGGCCCTCTGGCAGCTCCTCTGCTGGACGAGCGGGGTTCCGCCCTTTCTTCTGCCCGATCCGCTGCGCGTCGCCCGCACGCTCTGGGCCAGGCTCGACCTCGTTGCGGGGCACGCCCTGACCACCGCCCTCGAGATCCTCTTGGGCCTCGCCATCGGGACGGCGCTGGGGGCGGGAAGCGCGCTCCTGCTCGCCGCCTCCAGACGGGCGCGGGAGTGGGTCCTGCCGGTTTTGGTGGTGAGCCAGGTCCTCCCGGTCTTCGCGCTCGCACCGCTGCTCGTGCTCTGGCTCGGCTACGGATTGCCCTCCAAGGTCGCGATGGCGGTGCTCGTCATCTATTTCCCGGTGACCGCCGCCTTCCACGACGGCCTGCGCCGCACGCCCGAGGGCTGGCTCGACCTCGCCCGCGTCATGGACGCAAGGCCGGCGGCGATCCTCTGGCGGGTGCGCGTGCCCGCGGCTCTGCCCGCCTTCGCCTCGGGGCTCAGGGTGGCGGCCGCGGTGGCGCCGATCGGCGCCGTCGTGGGCGAGTGGGTCGGCAGCTCCTCGGGCCTCGGCTATCTCATGCTGCACGCCAACGCCCGGATGCAGACCGACCTCCTTTTCGCGAGCCTCTTCGTGCTCTGCCTCATGGCCCTGCTGCTCTGGTACGGCGTCGACCGGCTCTTGCGCCGTCTGGTCGCCTGGCCGAGCGAGCCCCTCCACCCCGCCTGAGGATCCCGGACCGCGACGATGATCCCCCGCCTTCTCCTCGCGCTGAGCTTCCTGCTCGGGGCCGCCTTCCCGGCCGCCGCGGCCGAGCGGCTCACCGTGCTGCTCGACTGGTTCGTCAACCCCGACCACGGGCCGCTCGTGATCGCCCGCGAGAAGGGCTTCTTCCGCGAGGCCGGGCTCGAGGTCGAGCTCGTGGCCCCGGCCGATCCCAACGATCCGCCCAAGCTCGTGGCCGCCGGCAAGGCCGACATCGCGATCGGCTACCAGCCGCAGCTCCACCTCCAGGTCCACGAGGGCCTGCCGCTCGTGCGAATCGGGACGCTGGTCGCGACCCCGCTCAACAGCCTGGTCTTCCTCGAGGGCGGGCCGGTCCGCGCGGTGGCGGATCTGCGCGGCCGCAAGGTCGGCTACTCGGTCGGCGGCTTCGAGGAAGCGCTTCTGGGCGCCATGCTCGAACGGCACGGGCTGCGGCTTTCCGACGTGCGGCTCGTCAACGTCAACTTCGCGCTCTCGGCCGCTCTCCTCTCGGGCCAGGTCGACGCGGTGATCGGCGCCTTCCGCAATTTCGAGCTCGCCCAGCTCGCGCTCGAAGGGCGCCCGGGCCGCGCCTTCTTCCCGGAAGAAGAAGGCGTGCCGGCGTACGACGAGCTCGTCTATCTCGTCCATCGCGACCGGCTCGATCGGCCGGAGCTGGTCCGCTTTCTCGATGCGGTCGAGCGGGCCACCTTCTGGATCCTCAACCGGCCGGAAGAGGCCTGGGCGGTCTTCTCCGGTACCGCCAAAGAGCTGCAGGACGAGCTCAACCGCCGGGCCTGGGCGGCCACGCTCCCGCGTTTCGCGCACGCACCGGCCGCGCTCGACACCGCCCGCTACGCGCGCTTCGCGGCCTTCCTGCACGAGCGGAAGCTGATCGGTCCGCCACCCGCGGTCTCGACCTACGCGGTCGATCTCGGCGCCCGCCGCCGGTGAGAAGGAGCCCGGCGGCGCGCGGCAACGGATCGGCACCGAAAAGCCCGCGACCGACCGGCGCGGGACCGGCGCCGCCGCCGCGGCCGAACCGGATCGGGGGCGGAGCGGGCCCTCGCTCGTGCGGTCGAGGCCGCTCCCCCGCCACGAACCGAGAAGCCGGGCGATCAGCGCCCGCACGAACGCGAGCACCGCGCGGGCCAGGGCCGGCGGCGGCCGGGTCGCGAGAGGCAGAGCACCGGTCGTCATGCCGCGATCTCTAGCGCCTCGGGGTTAACGAGCCGTTAGCGGCGCGCGTCGCGTGCTTGCTCGGCCGCGGCCGCCGGCGCTAGCCCTCGGCCATGGCAACGATCGCTCAGGCGCTCGCCGCCGTCGCCCTGATCGTGGCTCTGGGCCTCGTGCTGCGGCGCAGCGGGGCGATGCCGGCGGAAAGCTGGGCACCGATCGAGCGGCTCACCTACTTCGTGCTCTTTCCCGCGCTGATCGCGGTCGAGCTCGCGCGGGCCGATCTCGCGGGTTCCGGGGCCGCGGGCATGGCCCTGGCCCTGGTCGGCGCGCAACTGTCGATGTTCGCGCTCGCCTTTCCCCTGCGCCGGCTGCTCGCCCTCGACGGGCCCCGCTTCGGCTGCCTCGTCCAGGGCTTCGTGCGCTGGAACAGCTACACCGCGCTGGCGCTGGCCCCCCTCTTGTTCGGGCCCGAGGCGCTCGGGCTCGCGGCGATCGCGGTGGGCTCGCTCACGCCGGTGGCCAACCTCCTGAGCGTTTGGGCGCTCGCCCGCCACGCCCCGCCCGCTGCGGCGCGCGTGCCGCTTCTGCGCGCGCTGTCGACCAATCCGCTATTGCTGGCCTGCCTCCTCGGCCTCGGCTGGAACCTGTTGGGCCTCCCCTTGCCCCGCCTCCTGGTCGAGGCGCTCGCGATCCTCGGCCGGGCGACGCTCGCGCTCGGCCTGCTCGCGGTCGGCGCCGGGCTCGAGCCGCTGCGCCACGGCAGCGCCTGGAGCGTGATCGCGGCGGTGGCGATCGGTCGCCTCCTGGTCGAGCCCGCGCTCGCGATTTTCTTGGCCCGCGTCGCGGGCCTCGAGGGCACCGCCCTCGGCGTGGTGGCGCTGTGCGCCGCGGTGCCGACCGCGAGCTCGGCCTATATCCTGGCCCGGCTCATGGGCGGCGATGCCGAGCTCACCGCCGCGATCGTCACCGTCACGACGGTCTCGGCCGTCCTCACCCTCCCGCTCGTCCTCGCATGCGTGATCTGACCCGCGTCGTGGCGTCTGCCGGCCGTGGGGCCGAGCTGCTACGCCCGCGGGGGTGCCATGGGGAGGAGAGCATGACCGCGATCCACGATCTCGGGGCCGCCGAGCTCGCGGCCGCCTATCGCCGAAGGGAGCTCTCGCCGGTCGAGGCCACGGCGGCAGCGCTCGCGCGGATCGAGGCCTGCGAGCCCGCGCTCAACGCCAGGTACCTCGTCGCGGCCGAACGGGCCCTCGACGAGGCCCGCGAGAGCGAGGCGCGCTATCGCGAGGGACGGCCGCACTCGCCGCTCGACGGCGTGCCGGTCACGATCAAAGACAACATCGCCACTGCCGGGACGCCGACCCCGTTCGGCACCCGCGCGAGCGACACGAGCGTGATCTGCGGGGTCGATTCGCCGCCCGCCGCACGGCTGCGCGAGGCCGGCTGCGTCTTTCTCGGCAAGACCACGATGCCCGATTTCGGCATGCTCGCCTCGGGCGTGTCGAGCTTCCACGGCACCACCCGCAACCCCTGGAATCCCGCGCGCAACACCTCGGGCTCGAGCTCCGGGGCGGGGGCCGCGGTCGCCGCCGGCTACGGCCCGCTGGCGCTCGGCACCGACATCGGCGGCTCGGTCCGCCTGCCGGCCGCCTGGTGCGGGATCTTCGCGCTCAAGCCGAGCCTCGGCCGGGTGCCGATCGATCCGCCCTTTCTCGGTCGCGTCACGGGCCCGATGACCCGCACGGTCGACGACGCCGCGCTCTTGTTGGACGAGCTCAAGAAGCCGGATGCGCGCGACTTCATGGCCTTGCCGCCCGAGCCCCTGCCGTTCGCGCCGCGCCTCCAGCGCGAGCCCCGCGGCGTGCGGCTCGGGCTCCTGCTCGACATCGGCGCGGGCCTGCCGGTCGACCCCGAGATCCGGGCCGCGATCGAGGACGCCGCCCGGCGCTTCGAGGCGGCCGGCTGCATCCTCGAGCCGGTCGAGCCCTTCCTCGAGGCCGATCTGTTCCGCGCCCTCGACCTCTTCTTCCGCGCCCGCCTCGCGGCCCAGCTCTTGGACCTGCCGTCCGAGCGGCTGGCGGGTGTGCTCCCCTTCGTCCGCGACTGGGCGCTCGGCGCGGTCCGCGCGAGCGCGATCGAGGGCGCTCGGGCCCTCGCCAAGCTCTTCGAGATGCGCCGGCGCTGCCAGGAGGTCGCGAGCCGCTTCGACTATCTCCTCACACCCACGCTCCCGATCCCGCCCTTCGCCGCCGAGGACGCCTGCCCGAACAACGATCTCGACCAGCCCTTTTCGCACATCTGCTTCACCGCTCCCTTCAACCAGTCGGAGCAGCCTGCCTGCTCGATCTGCTGCGGCTACACCGGCGACGGCCTGCCGATCGGGCTGCAGATCGTCGGGCGGCGCTTCGACGATCTCGGGGTCTTGCAGATGGCGCGGCTCTTCGAGCGCATCCGCGCACCGCTGCGGCCCTGGCCCATGGGTTGAGCCCGGTGGCGGCCAGCCGGCCGGATCGCTATCTTCGAAGGGGTGCGCCCTCGCGGTGAAGGCGGCCCGAACGGACCACTCGCCGATGAACGTCAGCCTCGAGCTCATCGCCGCCAATCTGCAGAAACTCCTCGAGGAGACGCAGCGCCTTCGCGAGGACGTGCGGGACCTCAAGCGGCAGATGGAGGAATTCCGCGGCGACCGGGTCCAGCTCGGCGACGAGATGACGGTGCTCACCGGCATGGTGCTGCGCTACTCGAGCGAGCACATCGCCTGGGGCGGGGTGCAGAACCAACTGAAGCGGCTCGAGGAGCGCATCGCCCGGCTGGAGCAGGAGCGCGCCGGCGGCCGCTGATCGCGCGGGCGCTCGGGTAGCCGTCTTCGCCGCGGCGCAGACAGGGCGTCGCGCCCACGGCCCGGGCCTGCGGCCTCGAAGTCGGCCGGTTGCGGCTGTCCACCGACGGTCGAGGGACGGGATCGCCCCGTGCCGGGGGCGCAGTGCCACCGCTCGCGCGGCCGGGCGTTTGCGCCCGCACGCCGGCGACGGCGAAGCGCGTGCCGTTCCGGGCCCACCAGAGCCGGATGCGCGCCTCGTTCGCCAGCGCCTCGGGCCCGTGCACGCAAGCCAAGGCGGGCGCGCGAGCGGCCCCTTGGGGCAGCGCGCCGCCGG
>JANWZN010000054.1 GCA_025054575.1 Geminicoccaceae bacterium
CGGCCATCGCCCGCATCGTCGAGCGGCGCGCATAGCCCTGCCGCTGCCGCCGGGCGAGCCAGGCCCTGAGATCGAGCGGGCCCAGCGCGCCGATCGCGTCGGTGCCGACCGGACCGCCCAGATGCTCGGCGAGAAAGGCGAAAAAGCCGTCGAGATCGCTGCCGTAGCCGCGCACCGTCCGCGGCGCCAGGCGGCGCTCGCCCGCGAGCCGGTCGAGCCAGGCTCGGGCATGCGCGGCGAGATCCTCGGAGGCACAAGCGAACATGCGCGCTCGCTGTCGCGGGTCGCGCCCGAGCATGATATGGCCGCGGCCGCCGTCAACCGGGGCGCGGAGGATGCGACCTCGGCGTTCGCTCGGAGTGCCATGTCCGCCATCCTCCTGCCGGTCCTCTTGCCCGTCCCGCTCGACCGGCCGCTCGACTACCGCGCCGAGACGGCCCTCGAACCCGGAACGCTCGTCCGCGTCGCCCTGTCCGCGCGCGAGGTCGTGGGTGTGGTCTGGGACGGCCCGGCCGAGGGCGGTGTCCGGGCCGAGCGGCTGAAGCCGATCCTCGATCGGGTGGCGGCACCGCCCCTGCCGGCGCCCTTGCGCCGGTTCCTCGAAGCGACCGCAGCCGAGACGCTCGAGCCCATGGGTCGGCTGCTGCGGCTCGTCTTGAGCGTGCCGGCGGCACTGGTGCGGCCGCCCGCGGCACTCGGCTATCGTCGGGTCCCGGGCGGCCCGCAACCGCGGGTCGCGGCCGAGCGGCGCGTCGTCGAGGCGCTGCAGGGCGAGGGGGTGATGCCGGCCCGGGCGCTCGCGCTCGCGGCCCGGGTGAGCGGCCCGCAGCTCGCTCGGCTCGCAGCCGTGGGTCTGATCGAGGCGGTCGAGCTCGAAGGCGAGGAGGCTGCGACGCCCGACCCCGAGCGCCCGGGCCCGGCGCTCGAGCCGGCCCAGGCCGAGGCCGCAGCGGCGCTCGCGGCGCGGGTCGCCGCCGGCGAGGGGGTGGTCCTGCTCGAGGGCGTGCCGGGCAGCGGCAAGACCGAGGTCTATTTCGAAGCGATCGCCGCCGCCCTCCGCCGCGGCCGCCGGGTGCTCGTGCTCTTGCCCGAGATCGCGTTGACCGCCCAGTGGCTCGAGCGGTTCGCGCGCCGCTTCGGGGCACCGCCGCAGCTCTGGCACTCGGGTCTGTCGGCTGCGCAGCGGCGCAAGGGCTGGCGGCGGATCGCCGAGGGCAGAGCCCCGGTCGTGGTCGGCGCCCGCTCGGCGCTGTTCCTGCCGCTCACCGATCTCGGGCTCGTGGTCGTCGACGAGGAGCACGATCCGAGCTTCAAGCAGGACGAGGGTGCCCACTACCACGCCCGCGACCTCGCGATCCTGCGCGCCCGGCTCGAGGGTTGCCCGGTCGTACTCGCGAGCGCCACGCCTTCGCTCGAAACAGCCGTTGCGGCCGGGGCCGTGCCCGGCGGCCCCGGCGCCCGGCCGGGCTGGTCGCGGTTCGTTTTGCCGGCCCGGGTCGCGGGTGCGAGCCTGCCGCGGGTCGAGCTCGTCGATCTGCGCCGCGAGCGGCCGCCGCGCGGTGCCTTCCTGGCACCGCCGGTGCGGGCGGCACTGGCCGAGGCGGTAGGGCGCGGCGAGCAGGCGCTCTTGTTCTTGAACCGGCGCGGCTTCGCGCCGTTGACGCTGTGCCGCGCCTGCGGCCATCGGCTGCGCTGCCCGAGCTGCACCGCTTGGCTGACCGCGCACCGGCTCAAGGGGCGGCTCTTGTGCCATCATTGCGGCTGGTCGATGCCGAGCCCCGAGCACTGCCCCGCCTGCGGCGCCATCGACACCCTCGTGGTCTCGGGCCCCGGGGTCGAGCGCATCGCCGAGGAGGCGCGTGCGCTCTTGCCGAGTGCCCGCATCCGCATCGTCACGAGCGACACGGTCGCGACCGCGGCCGCCGCGGCCGAGCTCGTGCGGGCCGTGCTCGCGGGCGAGGTCGACCTCCTGGTCGGCACGCAGATGATCGCCAAGGGCCACCATTTTCCCGCACTCACGCTCGTGGTCGTGGTCGATGCCGATCTCGGGCTCACGGGCGGCGATCCGCGCGCCGCCGAGCGCAGCTTCCAGCTTTTGTACCAGGTCGCCGGGCGGGCCGGGCGCGCGGCGCTGCCGGGCCGCGTGCTGGTCCAGACGCACGACCCCGAGCATCCGGTGATGGCGGCCCTCGCCACCGGCGACCGGCCGGGCTTCCTCGCCGCCGAGCTCGAGGAGCGACGCGCCGGCGGCCTGCCGCCGTTCGGCCGCCTGGCGGCACTCGTGGTGAGCGGCAACGACGCCGCCACGGTGCAGGAGCTCGCGCGCAAGCTCGCGCGCGCCGCACCGCCGCTCGAGGGGGTACGGGTGCTCGGGCCCGCACCCGCGCCGCTGGCACTCTTGCGCGGCCGCTGGCGGGAGCGGATCTTGGTGCAGGCCGGCGAAGGGATCGATCTGCCGGGCTATCTGCGCGGCTGGCTCGCCGGGCGCCGCCTGCCGTCAGGGGCGGCGCTCGAGGTCGACGTCGATCCGGTGAGCTTTCTGTGAGCTTCCGGGTCGCTGTTCCCGAACGATCCGCCCCGCGCTCTTTACACCGAGGCTGGTTCTGCGCGATACAAGGACCGCGTGGCCGGGCATCGGGTAGCCACGCCGACTGCTGTCGACGGCCCCCGATGCGCGGATCCAGGCGGCACGCGATGGTCGCGGAGAGAATGGAGCGCTTGCGGGACGAGACGGCCGGAACCGGCCGCGAGCTCGCGCGCGCCCGCGCCATCGCCCTCGGGCTGCGACTTACCTGCCCCTGAGCGAGGGTCGGGCGACCGACCGACGTTCAGGGGTCGAACGGTCTCGTCGCAAACGCCATCACGTCCGAGGGTCAACGCGCCATGTCCACTCCCTCTTCTGAAACCGCCGAGACGACCGTCAATCCGGTGCAAACGCTGGCCGAGCAGGCCGTCGCTGCGGCCTCCGGCGAGCGGGTGGTGATCTTCGACACCACGCTGCGCGACGGCGAGCAGTCGCCCGGCTGCTCGATGACGGTCGAAGAAAAGCTCAAGGTCGCCGAGGTGCTGGAGGCCATGGGCGTCGACGTCATCGAGGCCGGCTTCCCGATCGCCTCGGAGGGCGACTTCCAGGCGGTCCAGGCGATCGCCAAGAAGGTCAAGAACAGCGTGGTGTGCGGGCTCGCGCGCGCTTCCGCGGGCGACATCGACCGCGCCGCCGAGGCGCTCGCTCCGGCCGAGCGGCGGCGGATCCACACCTTCATCTCGACGAGCCCGCTGCACATGAAGTTCAAGCTGCAGCTGGACCCCGAGGAGGTCCACCGGCGGGTGATCGAGAGCGTCAAGCGGGCCCGGCGCTACACCGACGACGTCGAATGGTCGTGCGAGGACGGCTCGCGCAGCGAGCGCGACTTCCTGTTCCGCTGCATCGAGAGCGCGATCGACGCCGGCGCGACGACGATCAACATCCCCGATACGGTGGGCTACGCCTACCCGGAGGAATTCGCCGATCTGATCCGGGCGATCAAGAACAACGTCCCGAACATCGACAAGGCGATCCTCTCGGTCCATTGCCACAACGATCTCGGGCTCGCGGTCGCCAACAGCCTCTTGGCGGTGAAGGCGGGGGCGCGGCAGATCGAGTGCACGATCAACGGGATCGGCGAGCGGGCCGGCAACGCCGCGCTCGAGGAGATCGTGATGGCGATCCGCACCCGCCACGATCTCTTGCCCTACACCAACCGGATCGTCACTCGCGACATCATGAAGGCCTCGCGGCTCGTCTCCGCGATCACCGGCTTCAACGTCCAGCCGAACAAGGCGATCGTCGGCGCCAACGCCTTCGCCCACGAGAGCGGCATCCACCAGGACGGCATGCTCAAGCATTCGGGCACCTACGAGATCATGCGCCCGGAGGACGTCGGGCTGGTCAAGTCGACGCTCGTGCTCGGCAAGCATTCGGGCCGGCACGCCTTCAAGAAGAAGCTCGAGGAGCTGGGCTATCGGCTGGGCGAGAACGCCCTCGAGGACGCCTTCGTCCGCTTCAAGCAGCTCGCCGACCGCAAGAAGGAGATCTTCGACGAGGACATCGTGGCCCTCGTCGACGACCAGATCCAGAGCGAGGACCAGCGCGTCCGGCTGGTGAGCCTCCGCGTCGAGTGCGGCACCGAGATCAAGCCGCAGGCCGATCTCGTGCTCGAGGTCGACGGCGAACAGCGGTCGGCGCGCTCGATCGGCGACGGACCGGTCGATGCGATCTTCAAGGCGATCCGTGCCATCGTGCCGCATCAGGCGAGCTTGCCGCTCTTCCAGATCAACGCCGTCACCGAGGGGACCGACGCCCAGGCGGTGGTGACGGTCCGCCTCGAGGAGGGCGGCAAGTCGGTCAACGGCCAGGCGGCCGACACCGACACGATGGTGGCCTCCTGTCGCGCCTACGTGGCGGCGTTGAACAAGCTTTTAACGAAGCGTGCTAGAACGGCGCCGGCGGCGCTGTCGGCCTGAACCGCTCGGCGGATCGGTCCGGGCGGTGCGTGCCGCCCGGGGTGCCGTCCGCGCTGGAGCACGATCGGTTCGATGTTGTCGCGTCTCTTCGGCCTCTTCTCGAGCGATCTCGCGATCGATCTCGGGACCGCGAACACCTTGGTCTATGCCAAGGGACGCGGGATCGTCTTGAACGAGCCTTCGGTGGTGGCGATCGCCACCACCCGCGGCAAGCGACAGGTGCTCGCGGTCGGCGAAGAGGCCAAGCAGATGGTCGGTCGCACGCCCGGCCACATCGAGGCGATCCGGCCGCTTCGGGACGGCGTCATCGCCGATTTCGAGGTGGCCGAGGAGATGATCAAGCACTTCATCCGCCGGGTGCACGCGCGGCGCGGCTTCGCGAGCCCGCGGGTGATCATCTGCGTGCCCTCGGGCTCGACCGCGGTCGAGCGCCGCGCGATCCAGGAGAGTGCCGAGAGCGCCGGCGCACGCCGGGTGTTCTTGATCGAGGAGCCGATGGCGGCGGCGATCGGCGCCGGTCTGCCGGTCACCGAGCCGACCGGCTCGATGGTGGTCGACATCGGCGGCGGCACGACCGAGGTCGCGATCCTCTCTCTGGGCGGGATCGTCTACGCCAAGTCCATCCGGGTCGGCGGCAACAAGATGGACGAGGCCATCATCAACTACATCCGCCGCAACCACAATCTCTTGATCGGCGAGGCCACGGCCGAGAACATCAAGAAGCGGATCGGCTCCGCCTGCCTGCCGGAGGACGGCAACGGCGAGGTCATGGAGGTCCGCGGCCGCGACCTCATGAACGGGGTGCCCAAAGAGATCGTCATCAGCCAACGGCAGATCGCCGAAGCGCTGGCCGAGCCCGTGGGTGCGATCATCGAGGCGGTGAAGGTCGCCCTCGAGCACACCGCCCCCGAACTCTCGGCCGACATCGTCGACAAGGGGATCGTCTTGACCGGCGGCGGGGCGCTCTTGGGTAACCTCGATTTCGTGCTCCGCCACGCCACCGGTCTGCCCGTGAGCCTGGCCGACGAGCCTTTGACCTGCGTGGCGCTGGGGACGGGCCGATGCCTCGAAGAGATGAAGACGCTACGGCACGTCCTGCACGCCGCCTATTGAGGTGGCCCGCGCGCTCGCCCCGGGGGGCCTGCGCGTGAGCCCGATCCGCCGCGATCGGGCCACGAGCTGGCGACGGCTGCGCGAGGCGGCCCGCCGTCGCTCGACCGGTCTTCTGGCGCTCGCGGCGCTGGCACTGCTGCTGCTCGCCAAAGCCGACATCAAGCTCTTGGGCTATCTGGCCGAGCGGACGGGTGATCTGCTCGCGGCCGTGGCCGAGCTGCCGGCCGCCCCTCTGGCGGCGGTCCGCCGCGCCACCGACACGCTGGGCTCGCTGCTCGCCCTCGAGGAAGAGAACGCGCGGCTGCGCGAGGAGAACCGCCGGCTCGTCCACTGGCAGAACGAGGCGGTGCGCCTGTCTGTCCAGAACGCGGCGTTGCGCGAGGCCCTCAAGATCCCGGAACCGCCCGGCACGCGCCGGGTGACCACGGCCCGGATCGTCGCCGATCCGGGCGGGCTGTTCGTCCACACCCGGCTGATCGACGCCGGCCGCGATCGCGGGGTCGCCAAGGGCATGCCGATCGTCGACGGCTACGGCCTGGTCGGCCGGGTGGTCGAGGTCGGCGAGCGCAGCGCCCGCGTGCTCCTGATCACCGACTTCAACTCCAAGATCCCGGTCGTGGTGGCCGGCTCGCGCGACCAGGCGATCCTCGAGGGTCGCAACGGGCCGCTCGCGGAGCTGCGCTTTCTGCCCATGGATCCGTCCTTTTCGGTCGGCGATCGGGTCCTGACCTCGGGCGGCGGCGGCCTCCTGCCACCCGGCCTGCCGATCGGCGAGATCGTCCGCGCCGACGAGCGCCGCGTGCTCGTGAAACCCTTCGTCGACTGGGACCGCCTCGATCTCGTGGCGGTGCTCGATACCCTGCCGGTCCCCGCACCCGGCGGTGCGGTGCCGACCGCCGAGGCGGTGCCGGTTCCGGCGCGTGCAGCGGAAGTTCGGACCCGATGAGCGAGACGGGTGCCCACAGGCTCGATCTGGCGGCCCGCCGCTCGCTCGCCTTCGCGACCGCGCTCCTGGCGGTGCTCTTCGACCTGTTGCGGCTCGTCGGGCAATCGCCGGACGCGGTGGCACCCCTGCTCTCGCTCGCCGTGGTCTATCACTGGTCGGTCCAGCGGCCCGACCTGTTCACGCCGTCCTCCGCTTTCCTGCTCGGCGTCGTGCGCGACCTCGTGGGCCAGCTGCCGCTCGGTCTGCACGCGCTCACCTATCTGACGGTCCCGGCGGCGTTGGGCCGCGTCCCGCGCGCACCGCTGCAACGCTCGCTGCCGCTGACCTGGGCGACCTTCGTTCCGATCGCCGCCTCTGCCGCGATCCTGCGCTGGGGTCTGGCCGCGCTCGTGCGTTGGGAGCCGATGCCGGCCAGGGCGTTCCTGGTCGAGGCGGTCGCCACCGTCGTGCTCTATCCTCTCGTCGCCTGGTTGCTGGGCCCGGTCGAGCGGGCGATACCGAGGACGCCCCGTGCACCAGGAATCTGACCGGACCCGATGCTTTCGACGCCGGGCGCTGCTCGTGGGCGGCGCGCAGCTCGCGCTCATGGGCGGGCTCGCGGTCCGGCTCTGGCAGCTCCAGGTACGCGATGCCGAGTCCTATCGGCTGCTCGCCGAAGAGAACCGGATCAACCAGCGCCTGACGGTGCCGCCGCGGGGCGTGATCGTCGATCGGCGCGGCCGCCCGCTCGCGGTGAACGTGCCCACCTACCGGGTCCGCATCGTGCGCGAGCAGGCCAAAGACGTCCGCAAGGTCCTGGAAGCGCTGGCCGAGATCGTGCCGCTCGACGAGGCCCGGATCGACGAGGTCGTCCAGCTCGCCAAAGCCCAGCGACCGTTCGTGCCGGTCACCGTGCGCGAGAACCTGTCCTGGGAGGAGGTCGCGCGGATCGCGGTGCGCACCCCGGATCTGCCCGGCGTGTTGCTCGATTCGGGGCTGGTGCGCCGCTACCCGCACGGGCCGGCCACCGCGCACGTCGTGGGCTATGTCGGCCCGGTGAGCCAAGCCGAGCTCGAGCGCGAGGCCGATCCGCTGTTGCGCTTGCCCGATCTGCGGATCGGCAAGAACGGCATCGAGCAGGCCTACGACCGCGAGCTGCGCGGGCGGGCGGGCCTGTCGCGGGTCGAGGTCAACGCGATCGGCCGGGAGATCCGCGAGATCGATCGCCGCGAGGGCGAAGAGGGTGCGGACCTCCAGCTCAGCCTCGATCTCGACCTGCAGCGCTATTGCATGGAGCGGCTCGCCGATCAGGAAGCGGCGGCGGCCGTGGTGCTCGAGGTCGCGACCGGTGCCGTGCTCGCCATGGCCTCGGTCCCGACCTACGACCCGGGTGCCTTCGCGGGCGGTCTTTCGCCCGCGCTCTGGCGCCAGCTCACGACCGACCCGCGTCACCCGCTGTTCAACAAGTGCATCCGGGGCACCTATCCGCCGGGCTCGACCTTCAAGATGATCACCGCGATCGCCGCGCTCGAGGCGGGCGTGGCGACGCCTTCGACCGAGGTGTTCTGCCCGGGCCACATGAGCCTCGGCAACGCCCGGTTCCATTGCTGGCGACCGTCCGGCCACGGCCGGCTCGCGCTCGTCCAGGCCCTGGCACAATCCTGCGACGTCTATTTCTACGAGCTCGCCCGCCGGGTCGGCATCGACGCGCTCGCCTCGGTCGCCCGCCGGTTCGGTGCCGGTGTGCGGCTCGGCATCGACCTGCCCGGCGAGAAGCCGGGCCTGATGCCGGACAGCCGCTGGAAGCGCGAGCGCCTCAAGCAGCCCTGGCAGAAGGGCGAGACGCTGGTCTGCGGGATCGGCCAGGGCTTCGTGAGCATGACGCCCCTGCAGCTCGCGGTGATGACCGCGCGGCTGTGCAACGGCGGCCGCGAGGTCCATCCCTGGGTGGTGCGCGGCCCGCACGCGCATGTGAGCGAGGGCAAGGGCCGCCCCGCGCCCTCGCTCGGTGTTTCGCGTGCCAATCTCGAGGCCGTGCTCAAGGGCATGTTCGAGGTCGTCAACGGCCCGCGCGGGACCGCCAAGGCCTCGGCGCTGCCGCTGCCGGGCGTCTACATGGCGGGCAAGACCGGAACCTCGCAGGTCCGCCGGATCACCAAGGCCGAGCGCGCGGTCGGCGCCCACAAGCGCAAGGATCGGCCACGCGAGGAGCGCGATCACGCGCTCTTCGTCTGCTACGCGCCGCACGATCGGCCGCGTTACGCGGTGGCGGTGGTGGTCGAGCACGGCGAGAGCGGTGCGAAGGCCGCGGCCCCGATCGCCCGGGACATCATGGTCGAGGCCCTGCGTCTCGATCCCTCGCGCGAGCTCGTGCCCGGCCGGCTCGACATGGCGGAGCGCGGGTGATGGCGAGCCGACCGAGCCTCGCACCGGCCTCGGGGCCGGGCCTGGGCGAGAAGCTCCTGGCGATCAACTGGCCGCTCGTGGCCCTGGTCACCCTTCTGGGCCTGGTCGGTTACGGCCTCCTCTATTCGGCCGGCGGCGGCTCGCACACGCCCTGGGCCGCCCGCCACGGCATCCGCCTCGTGGTCATGCTGGGCCTCATGATCGCGCTCGCGCTCGTCGACATCCGCCGCCTCTTCGCGCTGGCCTATCCGCTCTACGCCCTCGTGCTCCTGATGCTCGTCGCGGTCGAGATCGTGGGCTCGATCAACAAGGGTGCCCAGCGCTGGATCGATCTCGGCTTCATCCAGCTGCAGCCCTCCGAGCTCATGAAGCTCGCGCTCATCCTGGCGCTCGCGCGCTATTTCCACGCGGCCTATCTCGACGAGGTCCGCCGACCGTTGTTCCTGCTGCCGCCCGTTCTCATGATCCTTTTGCCGGTCGGGCTCGTGCTCAAGCAACCCGATCTCGGCACCGCCGTGATGCTCGGTGTCGTCGGCACGGCGATGCTGTTCTTGGGCGGGGTGGCACTGTGGAAGTTCCTGCTCGCGGGTGCGCTCGCCGGAGCGGCGCTGCCGATCGCCTGGTCGCAACTGCACGACTATCAGCGCCAGCGGGTCTACACCTTCCTCGACCCCGAGAGCGATCCTCTGGGATCGGGCTACCACATCATCCAATCCAAGATCGCGATCGGCTCGGGCGGCCTCTGGGGCAAGGGCTATCTCGAGGGCAGTCAGGCGCAGCTCTCGTTTCTGCCCGAGAAGCACACCGACTTCGCCTTCACCATGCTGGCCGAGGAGACGGGCTTTCTGGGCGCGGTCGCCGTGCTCGGGCTCGTGGCCGCGATCGTGGTCGTCGGCACGGGCATCGCGGTGCGAGCCGAGAGCCAGTTCACGCGCCTCCTGGCCGCCGGCGTGACCTGCAACTTCGCCCTCTACGCGCTCGTGAATGTGGCCATGGTGACGGGGCTCATCCCGGTCGTGGGCGTGCCCTTGCCGCTCGTCTCCTACGGCGGCACGGCGATGCTCACGGTGATGCTCGGCTTCGGCCTGCTCTTGAACGCGCAGGTCAATCGCGAGACGACGATCCCGCGCTTCCCGGTCGATCTCTGAGGTCGTTCGCCGAGCGGCAGCCCGCGATCGCGCGCAGCGCCCGCAGCGCCAGGCAGGCGGCACCGTAACCGTTGTCGATGTTGACGACGGCGATCCCCGGCGCGCAGGTCGCGAGCGCGCTCGACAAGGCGGCGCGGCCGCCCTCGCTCACACCATAGCCGGCCGAGACGGGAACCGCGATCACGAGGCCGGGGACGAGGCCGCCCAGCACGCTGAAGAGCGCCCCTTCCATCCCGGCGCAGGCGATCAGAATCGGAAAGCGGGCGAGCCGCTCGCGCCGCTCGAGCAACCGCCAGAGCCCGGCGACGCCGATATCGTAGTGGCGCTCGTGCGCTTCGCCGTGGAAGGCCAAGGTACGCGCGGCCTCTTCCGCGACCCGTTGATCGCCCGTTCCGCCGCTGACGATGGCGATCCGGGCAGGCCCTGCCGGTGCTGCGACCGGTCCGAAGAACCCCGTCCGCGAGAGCGGATCGTAGTCGATGCGGGCGCGCAGATCCTCGGCCAGCGCAGCGTACTGCTCGGGTGCGAGGCGGGTGAGGAGTGCTCTGGCCTCGCAAGCCGCGAGCTCGCGCAGGATCGCGGTCAGCTGATCGGCGCTCTTGCTCGCGCACAAAATTGCCTCGGGCAGGCCGATCCGCTCCCGCCGCGAGGCGTCGTGGACGAAGATCCCGCTCACGCCCGTGCCGGCCGCACGAAGGCGCTGCCGCGCCGATAGGGTGCCAGGCGGACCGGCAGCCCGATGCCGTGCTCGGCCAAGAGGCCGGCCACCGCGGCCGCCAGCTCCGCCCGGGCGCGTTCCTCGAGGGTCGCCAGCCGGGCCTCGGGCAGCTCGAGCTCGACCCGGTCGGCGCGCAGGCGGCAGCGCTGATCGCCCGGGCCGAAGCGGTTCTCGAGCAGCCGCTCGACCGCGGCCACGAGGGCGAGCCGCTCGGGCGAGACCGCAAGGCCGGTCTCGAGCCGGCTCGCGAGGCAGGGCGAGGCCGGCAAGTCGGCGATCGCGCCGAGCCCGAGGCGGCGGGCGAGGGCGCGGACCGCGGCCTTGTCGAAGCCGGCCTCGACATAAGGATGCCGCACCCCGGCTTCGGCGGCGGCCTTCAAGCCCGGGCGGAAGTCACCCAGATCGTCGCGGTTGGTGCCGGAGGCGATCGGCCCGTCCCAGTTGGCGCGAATCGCGGCGTAGAGGTTCGTCTTGCAGAAATAGCAGCGATCGATCGGGTTGGCGCGATAGCGCGGGTCGGCGAGCTCGCGGGCATCGAGCAGCTGGAGCGCGAAGCCCTCGCCGGCCGCGAGTGCCTGGAGCCGCTCCGTGGCCGCCGCCGGCACCGCCGGCGAGACGGCGTGGACCAGGAGGGCGCGCGCGCCCAAGACGCGATGGGCGAGCACACCGAGGGTGGTGCTGTCGACCCCGCCGCTCACCGCGATCGCGAGCCGGTCGAAGCTCGCGAGGAAGGTACGCAGCCGCGATACGGCCGCGGCGTCGTCGGTGTTCGCCCTCAAGCCCCCTCCTCCGCACCGCCCAGCGCTCGCGCTTCGGCCGCCTGCTTGAGCCGGGCTCGGCCGGCGGCATCGAGGCCCGCTGCGGCGAGATCGGCCAGTTCCGCCTTGGCCGAGTGCGTCCCGTCGGGTCGGCGGGCGCGCTTGACCCGGACCTTTCGCCCCTCGACCTCGACCGTCACCGTCTCGCGCCGCAGCACCCGCCGCTCGACCGTCTCGATGCGAACCCCGAGCGAGCTGGTCTCTACGAGGCAGGCCGCGGCCACCGCCTCTGCCGCTTCCGGCTCGCACAGGACCTGCACCGCGCTCGCGAGCCGGCCGGCTTTGCCGAGGACGGGCCACTGGCAGACGTCGAGCACCCCGTCCCGCTCGCGCAGCCGAGCGAGCCCGAGCGCGAGATCCTCGGCCGGCTGGTCGTCGACCTCGAAGCGCAGGACGGCGACGCGATCCTGCGTCGCTGCGTGCTCCCCGCTCGCTCCGGGCGCGCTCATCAGGAGCGCCCGCAACAGGTTGGGCTTGCCCGGCAGCTCCCGGCTGCCGAGGCCGTGGCCGGTGGCGAGGAGCCGCAGCGCTGTCCCGGGCGGACGGCTCGCGGGGGCGAGCTCGGCCAGGATCGCGGCCCCGGTGGGCGTGATCCGCTCGCCGGGCAGGCCGTCGTCGTAGACCTCGAAGCCCTCGAGCAGCCGCACGGTCGCCGGGGCTGGCACCGGCAGGGCACCGTGCGCGGTCGCCACGCTTCCGGAGCCCAAGGGCAAGGGACCGACCGACCAGGAGGCGCAGCCGAGTGCTTCGATCGCGCACGCCGCCGCCAGGATGTCGGCGTAGCTGTCCCAATCGGCGAGCTCGTGGAAGTGGACCCGCTCGAGAGCGATCCCGTGTGCTTCGGCCTCGGCGGCACCCAGCCGTCGGTAGATCGACCTCGCCCGCCGCTTCACGGGCACGTCGAGGGCGGTCCGCTCGATCCGCTCGAGGATCGCGGGAAGCGTGCCCGAGGGCGGCGCCTCCTCGACCGCGACCGCGAAGCGCAGCCCGGCGAGCCCGCCGCGACGGGCGTGCTCGAAGCCGAGCCGACAGCGCGGCGGCAGGCCCGCGCGGGCGAGACGATCGCGGATCGTGCCCTCGAGATCGGGCCGCGCATGCACCAGGGCCGCTACGAACATGTCGCCGGCGATGCCGCCCACCGGGTCGAGATGGACGTGGCCGACGGGCTCAGCCGGCACGGTGGACCGGGACCACGTAGGGGCCTTCCGGAACGAAAGCGACCGCCGGATCGCCCTGACGGCGCACGCTCTCGGCGACCGCTTCGTCGAGATCCTCGATCGTCTCGACGCCGGTGAGCCGCCGGGCCTCGGCATCGAGGCCCGTGGTGAAGAGCCGGACCCGACCGACCCGCATGGGCTCGAGCTGCTTCTGGGTCTGCCATTCGTCGATCTCGGCGTGCGGCTTGTTCGCGATGCTCCGCCAGAAACCGTCGATCCCGAGTTCGACCAGCCGTCGCTGCGCTTGCGCGTAGTGCGCGGAGCCGAGGCCTTCGGAGCAGGCCGAAACCACGATCAGATCGCCGCCGGGTTCGAGGATGCCGAGCGGGCCCACCATGCCCTTGACGGTCTGGTAATAGGTCTTGTCGAGCGGATGACCGGCGGCCGAGGTCACGACCGTGCGGAACCGGCGCGGCAGCTCGACCACAGCATAGCGCTCGCAGAACCGCACCGCCTCGAGGTGGCTCTCGACGATCTCGCCGAAGCTCGCGAAGGCTAGCCGGCGATGTTCGTCGATCACGGTGTTGAAGGCGAGCGCACCGCCCAGCATGCGGACGATCTCGAGCTGCTCCTCGTGCAGAGGATTGCCGTCGAGGATGCAGTTGGCGGCTCGCGGGTGGCTCATGAAGGCGGCGTTGTGGAAGGTCGTGATCGTCTCGGCGTGCGCCACCCCGGGCGCGATCACCTTCCGGCCGCCCGACCAGCCGGCCATGAAGTGCGGCTCGACGAGCCCGGTCGCGATCCGCACCTCGGCCTCGACCAGTCGCCGGTCGAGGCGGACCACGGTTCCGCGGGTGGGGGTGCGACCCAAGAGGAGGTGATCCTCGTCGCGGGTGGCGTAGTGGTTCTCGACCCGGACGTTCGCCAGCACCCAGGGATCGCCCACGATCTCGGCGAGCTCTTGGCCCTCGTTCGGCCGATGCAGACCCGTGGCGACCAGGACCACGATGCCCGCGCGCGGCACGCCTGCCGCCAACAGCCGCTCGATCAACAGGCGCAAGAAAAGACCGTTGGGGACCGGGCGGGTGACGTCGCAGATCAGGATGCAGGCCGTGCGTCGGCCGCGGGCCGCCTCCTCGAGCGGCGGGCTGCCGATCGGTGCCGCGAGCGCCCGCTCGATCGCCGCTTTCGGATCGTCGAAGACCGGCATCGGCCGCTTGCGGATCACGGTCGGCAACGCACCCGGCGGCGGCCGCACGGCGACCGTTCCGCGTCCGTACAACAGCTCGATCGGCTCGCTCATCGCGGTGTCTCCTCGCCCGGAGATGGTAGCGCGCCCTCGCCGGAGAGCCAGCCCGCGCCGCGCGAGACGGGCCGGAGCCCGGCGTGCGGAGCGCTGGCCGCCCTTTGCGCGAGCCGCTAAGTCCGGCCCGGACGAGACGGGAGGTCGGCATGGGCACGGGCGAGCGACACGGCGGCAGGATCCTGGTCGACCAGCTCGAGGCACAAGGCGTGGAGCTCTGCTTCGGCGTGCCGGGCGAGAGCTACCTGCCGGTGCTCGACGGCTTCCACGGCCGCAATCGGCCGCGCTTCGTGGTCTGTCGCCAGGAGGGCGGGGCCGCGATGATGGCCGAGGCCGTGGGCAAGCTCACCGGCCGGCCGGGGATCGCCTTCGTCACCCGCGGGCCCGGCGCCACCAACGCCGCAGCCGGCGTGCACGTCGCCCAGCAGGACAGCACGCCCATGATCCTGTTCGTGGGTCAGATCGACAGCACGACCCGCGAGCGCGACGCCTTCCAGGAGGTCGACTACCGCACGCTGTTCGGCGGGATGGCGAAGTGGGTGGCCGAGATCGACCGGGTCGAGCGGATCCCCGAGCACGTCCACCACGCCTTCGCGACCGCCACCGCCGGACGGCCCGGGCCGGTCGTCCTCGCCTTGCCCGAGGACATGTTGCACGCGCGCGCCACGATCGCCGACGCGCCGCGTTGGGAGGGCGTCGAGATCTGGCCGGACCCCTTTCGCCTCGGCCGCTTGCGAGCGCTCCTGGCCGATGCGAGGCGGCCGTTCGTGATCGTGGGCGGCAGCGGCTGGACCGCCGGTGCGTGTGCCGATCTCGCCCGCTTCCTCGAGGCCTTCGATCTGCCGGCGGCTGCTGGCTTCCGCCGCCAGGACCTGATCGACAACGAGCACCCCTGTTACGTGGGCGACATCGCGATCGGCCCCAACCCGGCGCTCGTCGAGCGGATCCGTTCCGCCGACCTCCTGCTCGTTCTCGGCTCGCGACTCTCCGAGATGACCACCCAGGGCTATACGCTTCTGGGGGTGCCGCGGCCGGGCGTGCCGCTCGTCCACGTCCACCCGGACGCGAACGAGCTCGGTCGGGTCTACGCCCCGGAGCTCGCGATCTGTGCCACCATGCCGGCGATCGCGGCGGCGCTCGCGGCGCTCAACCCGCCCGCGGCCAAGCCCTGGGCCGAGGATCGGGCGGCGATGCGGGCCTCATACCTCGCCTGGCGGACGCCCGTAGCGCATCCGGGCGAGGTGCAGATGGGCGAGGTGATGCGGGTCTTGGCGGAGCGTCTACCGCGCGAGGCCATCGTCACCAACGGCGCCGGCAATTACTGCGCCTGGCCGAACCGGTTCTACCGCTACGGGCCCTTCCGCAGCCAGCTCGCGCCGACCTCGGGTTCGATGGGCTACGGGCTGCCGGCGGCGATCGCCGCCAAGCTCGTCCATCCCGAGCGGCCGGTCGTCTGCTTCGCGGGCGACGGCTGCTTCCTCATGACCGGCCAGGAGCTCGCGACCGCCGTGCAGTGCGGCGTGCGCGGGCTCGTGGTGCTGGTCGTCAACAACGGCATGTACGGAACGATCCGGATGCACCAGGAGCGCGAGTTCCCGACGCGGGTCTGCGGGACCGAGCTCGTCAACCCCGACTTCGCGGCTTATGCCCGCGCCTTCGGTTGTTTCGGGGCGAGGGTCACGCGCAGCGGCGAGTTCGCCCGGGTCTTCGACGAAGCACTCGCGCACCCGGGCCCGGCGCTGGTCGAGCTCGTGGTCGATCCCGAGGCGATCACGCCGCGCACGACCCTCTCGGCGATCCGCGAGAAGGCGCTCGCGGCCGGCCGCTGAGGGCGGGTCGCCGAGGGCCGGCGACCGGCTTCAGGCGACGCTCTGCTCGATCCACTCCTGGAGCTGGCGCTTGGGCAGGGCGCCGACCTTGGTGGCGACCGCCGCTCCGTTCTTGAAGACCATCAGCGTCGGGATGCCCCGCACGCCGTATTTGGTGGGGGTCAACGGGTTCTCGTCGATGTTGACCTTGACGACCTTGACCTTGTCGCCGAGTTCGGCGGCGATCTCGTCGAGATATGGTGAGATCATCTTGCAAGGGCCGCACCACTCTGCCCAGAAGTCGACGACGACGGGCCGATCCGACTTGAGGACGTCTTTCTCGAAGCTGGTGTCGCTCGCGTGGAGCACGGACATGGGTCTCGTTCCGTCAGTGTTGCGGCGGCCCTCGCGCGCACCGCTCGACCCTAGCTAAGGAGCCGGCCGGCCGACCGTCAAGGTGGCGAGCTGTCGGTCGAGGTCCGCCTCCGGCAACCAGAGGAGGGTCGCGCTCTCGGTCCACAAAAGACCGACCCGGACCCTACGGCCGGGAAAGCGGTGCTGGAGCAGGGCCCGATAGAGGGCCATCTGGCGCAGATACGAGACGGGCGTGGCAGCGGGCGGCCGGCCGGTCTTGAAATCGACCGCTAAGACCTCGTCTTCGCGCACCACCAACCGGTCGATCCGGCCGCTCACGGCGATCCCCTCGACCAGCCCCACGATCGCTTGCTCGGCGCGCGCCTCGGGCCCGAACAAGCCGGCGAGCTCGGGCCGCTCCAGAAGGTTGGTCACGGTCGTGCGCAGGCGGCTGGCGTCCTCGGGCTCGAGGTCGGGGGCGAAGCGGGCGAGGAACCGATCGAGGGCGGCCGCCCTAAGGTCGGCCGAAAGCGCCGGCAGGAGCTCCAGGAGGCGATGGACGAGCGTCCCGAACCGGCGTCGCCGGGCCGCGTCGTCGCCCGCCAGCGATCCGGCGGGGGGCTCGGGTTCGGGGAGGACGCGCGAGGGGGCCAAGGGCCGCGGCGGTCGCGGCTCGGCCGGGGCCGGCTGCTGGAGCCAGCCCGGCAAGGGCGCGAGGACGGCAGAGGTCGACGGTTCGCTGCGAGCGGGCTCGGGCTCGCCGCTGGCGTAGCGCAGGATCGGGCCCGCGAAGGCCGGGCCCAGCCCGTGCGCCTCGATCCGCTCCACACCCGGCAGACGGTCGAGGCCGGCGCGGACGGCGGCGTACCAGGAGGCTTCGAGCACGTCCGAGCTCTTGCCCTCGGCCGCAGTCTTGGCCGTGGTGCGGTTGTGCCAGCCGGTGACGATCAGCCGCTCGGCCGCGCGGGTGAGGGCCACGTAGAGGAGGCGGCGGTTCTCCTCGGCCTCGAGGCGCTCGTCCTCCTTCATCAGCCGTTTGATGAAGGGCTCGGCATCGGTCTGGGCGGGGCGCCAGAACGGCAGGTCCTGCCCGCCGCCCTCGGGATCGGCTCGGCCCCAGAGGATCCGACCACGGTTCGGGAGGCCGTGCGGGCCGGCATCGGCGAGGATCACGATCGGGGCCTCGAGACCCTTGGCGCCGTGAACCGTCGAGACGCGGACGAAGTCGCCCGCCTTCTCGGCGTCGCGCTTGAGCTCGCCGGCGCCGAGCGCGAACCAGGAGAGGAACCCGCGCAAGCTCGCCGGATGGCCCTGCTCGTACGCCAGTGCCTGGCCCAAGAAGGCCTCGATCGGGTCGAGCGCGTCGGGCCCGAGCCGCTCGAGCATCCGGCGGCGGCCGCCATCCGCACCCAGGACCCAGGCGTAGAGCTCGAACGGCGGCATGAAGTCGGCCCGCCGGATCCAGCCCTCGAGCCGGGCATAGGCGCGCCGGAACGGTCCGTCCTCGCCGTCTGCTTGCGCCCGCGCGCGCAGCCGCTCGACCAGCGAGACGGGCCCGCGATCGTGGGCGAGGGCGAAGAGCTCGTCCTCGCTCAAGCCCAAAAGCGGGCTTTTGAGCAGGCAGGCGAGCGCCATGTCGTTCTCGGGCAACAGCACCACCTCGCCCAGGGCGAGCAGATCCTGGACCGCGAGGTGGCGGGCGAGCGCCAGCCGGTCGGCGCCCGCGACCGGCACGCCCGCCCGCCGCAGCGCGCGGACGATCCGCTCCTGCACGGTGCCGCGGCGGCTCACGAGCACGAGCACGTGGCCCGGCCGGATCGGTCGCCCCGAGGCCGGCAAGAGCGCGCCCTCGCGGATCCAGCGTGCGACCTCGCGCGCGATCGCCTCGGCCACGAGCTGCTCGGGTTCCGCGACCCGGCGCGGTGCGTCCGGCAAGGCCCAGGGCTCGTCCGGGCGCTCGTCCGGGGGCGCGCTCGCGAGTGGCCACAGCTCGACCACACCCGCTTCGCCCGCCCGATCGCTCTCGTGGTGGAGCGGCTCGGCGGCGACGCCCTCGCGGCGTTTCGGATCGGCGAACACCGCGTCGACCAGGGCGAGCACGGCCGGCACCGAGCGGAAGGAGCGGTCGATGAGCGCGGTCGCGATCGGTCGCCCGGCCGTCTCGGCGCGACGCCGGATGCGCTCGCGCACAGCGCGAAAATTGGCGAGATCGGCGCCCTGGAAGCGATAGATCGACTGCTTCTCGTCGCCCACGACGAAGAGCGTGCGGCGTTCCTCGCGGGCTCCGGCACCGGCGAAGAACTCCTCGGTGAGCCGCTCGACGATCTCCCACTGGGCGGGGCTCGTGTCTTGCGCCTCGTCGACCAGGACGTGGTCGATCCGAGCATCGAGACGATAGAGGACCCAAGCGCGCTGGCCGGATTCGGCCAGGAGCCGGCGCGTGTGCTCGATCAGGTCGTCGAAGTCGAGCGCCGCGCGGTGTGCCTTCAGTTCCTCGTAGCGGTCGAGCACGGCCGAGGCCACGCGCAGCATCGCTTCGGTCTTGGCGAACAGGAGCTGGCGGCGTTCCTGGTCGCGGACCTCGAGCAGCCGCGCTTGCTCGCGGACCAGGGCACGCAACAGATCGGGATGGCGCTCGGCGAGCTTCTTGCTCATGACCTCCTTGGGCTCGTCCTTTTTGGTC
>JANWZN010000055.1 GCA_025054575.1 Geminicoccaceae bacterium
AGCACGGAGCGCTCGCAGGGGCGAGGGCGGCGCGTCGTCCGCTGGCGCTGCGGAACGCTTCACCGACCGCGGCCGGCAGGTATCGGAAGGCATCGGCGGCGGCGCCTCGAAGCACGGGCGTCCTGCGCGGGCGGTCGCAGGGGGGCGGCGCGTTCGCGCTGGTGGCCACTTCCTCGCCCGGGACCCCGAGGCAGCGGGAGGGCCGGCCGGCAGGGTCGCGGTGGGACGCCGGCATGCTCCCTCGGTGCGCTTGCGCCGCCGCGTGGCATCGTTCCGCCGATCCGGCGACCGCGTCCGTCCCGCCTCGTGGCCACCCCGGTGCGGCGCCGCCGGCGTGGCGGCGAGCAGACAGGCGCGAACAGCGCCCTTCGGGCACGTGGTGCCGACCTGCGCCCGGCACGGGGGCGAGCCCGGCTTCGAGCGCGGCGGGCTCGCCGCGCGAGCCGGGGCCGGCGGAGCGTCCCGGTGAGCAGGGCGCGCTCATGCCGCGGCCGCCTCCACACCCGTACCCGCCTCGCCCAGGAGGAGGGGGACGGCGGCCTCGACCTGGGCGGGATCGCGACGGGCGGCGGCCGACAGCGGCACCGGCAGGTCGGCGAGGAGCCGGCCCGGCGAGGGCGACAGCAACAGGATCCGATCGGCGAGCATGACGGCCTCGCGCGGATCGTGGGTGACCAGAAGCGCGGTCGTCCGGTGCCGCTCCAAGAGGTCGAGGACGAGGAGCCGCAGTCGCCAGGCGGTCGGCCGATCGAGCGAGACGAAGGGCTCGTCGAGGAGCAACAGGCTCGGCCGGACGATCAGCGCCCGGGCGAGCGCCACCCGCCGGGCCATGCCCAGCGAGAGGCGCGAAGCGTAGAGCGGACCCGTCTCGGCGAGGTCGACCTCGGCCAGCGCCGCGGCGATGCGGGCCTCGGCATCGGGTGCGGCGCCGAGCACGAACCGGAGATTGTCGGCCACCGTCCGCCAGGGCAGGAGCCGCGGCTCCTGGAAGACGAAGGCGAGCCGCCCGGGCGGCCGCTCGATCCGCCCCTCGAAGACCGGGTCGAGGCCGGCCACGAGGCTCAAGAGCGTGGTCTTGCCACAACCCGAAGGCCCGAGCACCGCCACGGTCTCGCCAGCGGCGACGCGAAAGCGCACCCGCTCGAGCGCGAGCTTCTCCGGTGCGGCGCCGACCGGCGGGAAGCGCTTGCGCAGGATGTCGACGCTCAGCGCCGCCACCGATCGAGCCTCCGGGCGAGGGGCTGGAAGCCGCCCCACTCGATCAGCTGGACGACCGCCATGAAGGCGAGCGCGTAGGCCAGGACGGTAGCGACGTCGAACAGCTGGAAGGCGGAATGGATCTGGAAGCCGACCCCATTGGGGCGGCCGAGCAGCTCGACCACGAGCACGATCTTCCACACCAGCGCCAAGCCCGAGCGCGCGGCGGCGAGGAAATAAGGCGCGAGCTGGGGCAGGACGATGTGTTCGAGGACCCGCCAGCGCGGCACGTCGAAGGCACGGGCCATCTCGAACAGGCTCTTGTCGAGCGCCTTGGCGCCCTCGCGCACCGTGACCGCCACGTTCGGGATCTTGTTGATCGCCACCGCCGCTACGGCCGCGACCTCGCCGAGACCGATCCAGATGTAGCACAGCACGATCGTGACGAGCGCCGGCAGGTTCAAGAAGAACAAGAGCCAAGGCCGGCCGAGATCGTCGAGCAGGCCGCTGCGCCCCATGGCGATGCCGATCGCGACCCCGATCGACATGGCCAGGAAAAAGCTCGCCGCCACCCGCCCCAGGGTCCAACCCAGATGCACGAGCAGCTCGCCGGCGCGAAGCTCGCGGCCGACCGCCTCCAGGACCGCGACCGGCCCGGGGAAGAGCCGCGGCGCATCGAGCAGCCAAGCGGTCGCCGCCCAGAGGCCCACGAGCAGCGCGAGCGAAAGGGGCGCCAAGACGCGGCGCGGCTCCCACCGCCTCGCGGGCGCGGTCGGCGCGGCGGTGCCGGTGGCGGCGGCGAGCTCAGTAGCGGACAAGGGGCCAGAAGGTCCCGTCGACGAGGGTCTTGGACTTGCCCACGAGCGGCTCGCCGCCGAGCTCGGCGAGGACGGCGTAGAGCTTGGCCGCCGCCTCGCGCTCGGCATCGCCCCAACGCTCGACGATCCCCTCGCGATAGCGGTCGCGCAGCATCCGCAGCGTGGCATCGTCCTCGGCGCGGGTGAGCGGCCGCAGGCGCTCCCACTCGGCATCGCTCGTCTTCATGATGGCCTTGGCGGCGCGCGAGGCGCGGGCGAAGGCGGCGATCCGCTCGGGATTCGCTTCGGCCCAGCTCTGCTTGAAGATGTAGCCGAGCTGCGGGGTCGAGGCCGGGACCCCGAGCGCCTCTTGCGCCTCGGCCACGCCCACGATCTTGGGGAAGCCCTGCGCCTCGAGCCGGGCGCCGAAATGCCAATAGAGCAGCGCCGCGTCGAGCTCGCCCTGCTTGAGCTTCTCGGCCAAGAGCGGTGGCGCGCCGTAGACCACCTTGGCGGCCTTGGACAGATCCGTGCCGAGCTCGCGGCGGGCGAGGGCTTGCAGGACGAGCCAACCCTTGTCGAGGGCGCCACCGGCCACGCCCAGATTCCTGCCGGGGAGGTCGGCGAGCCGGGCGATGCCGCGATCGGGACGGGCGACCACGAAGCCCACGTTGGAGGAATAGGGGATGAAGGAGACCAGGATGCCCTCGGCGCGCTGGCGGCTCACCCAGAGCCAGTCCTCGACGATGATGTCGACGGCATCGCCCATCAACGCCACGTCGGCGGCGTCGTTCGAGGCGAAGGCCGTGACCTCGAGGGTGAAGCCCTCGCGGCGGTCGAGGCCGTGATGCTTGAGGACGTCGAGCTCCCAGCTCACCGTGCCGAACCGCAGGACACCGGCGCGGATCGTGCCGAGGTCGGCCGCCGCGAGCGGCCAGGCGAGGAGACCCGCCAAGAGCGCGGACAGAACCGAGAGCCAACGGACGAACGGTCGGATCATCGCGGGCGCCTCCCCCTTCGCTCGCCTGGTGGCTGAGATGCGCCGGCGCGGGGCAGGTGACAAGAGCCGCCCGCCCGTCGACGGCTTGACTCGTCTCTAAGCGCCACTTATGGCCTCCATAAGAATGGCTGCACGGCTCCGACGAGCCGAGGGGAGGGGTTATGCTCCGTCGGACGATCTTGGCCCTGCTCGTGGGATCTTCCATGGTCGCGACCGCCGAGGCGGCGGGTAATCTCGCGACCAAGCCCACCCGACTCGAGGTCGCGATCGACAAGAACTTGCAGTTCTCGAAGAAAGAATTTGAGCTCGAGACCGGCAAGTATTATCGGCTGACGGTCGAGTCGAAGGCGGGAGACGAGGTCATGTTCGTCTCGCCCGAGCTGTTCCGCAACGCCTGGATCTCGCAGATCGTCATCGCCGGGATCGAGGTCCATCCGATGGGCGGGATCGAGGGGATCGAATTCGACGAGGACGGCAAGGTCGACATCTATTTCGTGCCGATCCGGCCCGGCGATTTCGGCTTCGCCCTCAAGGGCCACGAGGCCCGCGGGGCGGCCGGGAAGTTCGTCGTCCGCTGAGCCTCCGCGGCGGAGGGCGCACCATGGTCCCGCTCCTGCGCGGCCTGCTCTCGCTGCTCGCGCTCGCGCTCGTCGTGGCGGACGCGCTCGCGCAGGAGCGGACCAAGGTGACGGTCGGCTTTCTCGGGCTCGAGGACGATGCGCGCCACCGCGAGCTCAAGACCTACGCCAACGTGCCGATCCGGCCGGCGATCGTGCCGCTCGACGGCGCCCAGGTGGCGATGCGCGACGCGCGCGCGATCGGCCGGGCGCTCGGTGTCGAGCTCGTGCTGGAAGCGGTGCGGGCCGACACGATCGAGGCGCTCCAGGCCGGGCTCGAGCGGCTCGCGGACGGGGCGGGGGCGCGATTCTTCCTGGTCGATCTGCCCGACGAGCCGATGGCCGAGCTCGCCGCGCGCACGCGGGGACGCGAGCTCGTGCTCTTCAACGTCTCGGCGCGCGACGATCGCCTGCGCGGCGAAGCCTGCGCGCCGCATCTCTTCCACGTGATCCCGAGCCGCTCGATGCTCGCCGACGCGCTGGGTCAGCACCTGGCGTTCATGAACTGGCGCGACGCGCTCCTCCTGGTCGGTCCCGAGGCCGAGGACGAGCGCTGGGGCGAGGCCTTCGCCCGCGCGATCCGCCGCTTCGGCGGCCGCATCGCCGAGACGCGCCGGTTCGTCTCGGGACGCGATCCGCGCCAGCGCGAGCAGAACAACGTCCGGCTGCTGACCCAGGGGGTGACCTACGACGTCGTCGTGGTCGCCGACAGCGACGGCGAGTTCGGCCGGGCGCTGCCCTACCAGACCGTGCTGCCGCGGCCGGTGCTCGGGACCCACGGTCTCGTGCCGGTGGCCTGGCACTGGGCCTTCGAGCGGCAGGGAGCGCCGCAGCTCGAGCAGCGCTTCGAGCGCGCGCTCGAGCGACCGCGCAAGATGCAGGACGCCGAGTTCGCGGCCTGGGCGGCGATCCGCGCCGTCCTCGAGGCGATGAGCCGGGCCCGCTCGACCGACTTCGCCAAGGTCCGCGCCGCCCTGCTCGACCAGGAGATGACGCTCGACCTCTACAAGGGTGCGCCAGCGAGCTTTCGGCCCTGGGATCGTCAGCTCCGTCAGCCGATCCTGCTCGGCACCGCCGATGCGGTGATCGGCCGCGCGCCTTACGAGAAGTTCCTCCATCAGCGCAACACGCTCGATACGCTCGGGGTCGACGAGCCGGAGAGCCGCTGTCGCGGCTGAGCGCCTCGGACGAGAGGTCGCACGCCGCACATCAGTACTTGCTCATACATCGGGCACGGGCTACGGCGGGCCCAACCGGTCGCCCGTGCCCGCCCGCGCGGCGACGATCGGCTCGCTCGGGAGGCCCGATGAGGTCAGCGCAACCCCGCCGGATGCTCGCCGCGATCGCGCTGCTGTGGTCGTTGGCCCTGACGCCGTTCGCCCGCGAGGCGGCGGCGCAGACGATCAAGGGCGCGCATCTGCCGGGCGACATGCGGATCGTGACCCAGCGCATGCTCGACCTGGCCGAGGGCGACGGCAACAATTTCCTGCATCCCAATCACAATTACCGGCAGACGCGGTTCTACCCGAACGCCCAGATCAACACCGCCAACGTCCGCCGCCTGCGGCCGGCCTGGCTCTTTCAGGTCGATGTGCGCGAATCGCTGGAGACCACGCCGATCGTGGTCAACGGTGTCATGTACGTAACCACGGCCTACAATCACGTCTATGCGCTCGATGCAGCGACCGGCGAGGAGCTCTGGCACTTCAAGCACCGGCTCGGACCGATCACGTCTTATTGTTGCGGGCCCAACAATCGCGGCGTCGCGGTGTGGGACGATCTCGTCTTCATGGGCACGCTCGACGCCAAGCTCCTGGCCCTCGACGCCAAGACCGGCAAGCTCGTCTGGCAGACCGAGATCGCCGATCCGGAACAGGGCTATTCGGAGACCATGGCGCCGGTCGCGGTCGAGGGCATGGTGCTGATCGGCACGAGCGGCGGCGAGTACGGCATCCGCGGGTTCCTCAAGGCGTTCGAGGCGAAGACCGGCAAGCTCTTGTGGACCTTCTACACCACGCCCGAGAACTCGGTCGGCGTCTGGGCCACCAAGGACGCGACCGGCCGCGAGCTGCCGCGCGACATCGCGCAGGAGAAGAAGCTCCTGGCCGAGCTGGGCGATCCCTATGCGCGGCTGGGCGGACCGGTCTGGCAGACCCCGGCGATCGATCGTGCCCGCCGCAAGGTCTATTTCGTGGTCGGCAATCCCGCCCCGCCGCTCGACGATTCGACCCGTCCCGGCGACAATCTCTATACGAACAGCCTCGTCGCGATCGATCTCGACAGCGGCCGCTATCACTGCCACCTGCAATACGTCCCGCACGACCGCTGGGACATGGACGCGGTGAGCCCGCCGATCCTGCTCGACGTCGCCGACGAGCAGGGCCGCGTCGTCCCGGCCGTGCTGCACGCCGGCAAGACCGGGCACCTCTACGTCCACCGCCGCGAGGACTGCTCGCTGATCCGCTTCTCCGAGCCGATCGTGCCGCAGGAGAACATGTGGGCGCCGCCCACCAGGGAAGGCACGCGGATGGCGCCGGGGGCCAATGGCGGGGTCGGCTGGTCGCCGCTCGCGGTCCATCCGGGCCTCGGCCTCGCCTATGCGCTCGCGATCCACCAGCCGATGACCTTCCACCTCCAGAGCACGCCGTTCCCGGGCGGCAAGCTGTGGCTGGGCGGTGCCTTCCGCGTCGCCCCCACCGACGAACACTGGGGTGCCCTGGTCGCGGTCGATTACCGGACGGGCAAGATCCGCTGGGAGGTCAAGACGCCCCAGCCGCTTTTGGGCGGGGCGCTCGCGACCGCGGGCGGGCTCGTCTTCTTCGGCGAAGGCAACGGCCGCTTCAACGCGGTCGACGCCGCCACCGGGGCACGGCTGTGGAGCTTCCAAGCCGGGGCGGGCGTCAACGCGCCGCCGGCCAGCTACACCGTCGACGGCAGGCAATATGTCGTGGTCGCGGCGGGCGGCAGCGCGCAACTGGACTACAAGCGCGGCAATGCCATCATCGCCTTCACGCTGGTCGATTGAGCGGGGGCGATCGAACGAGCGGGCGACGGGTGCGAGCGAAACCGACCGGAACGGGCATGCCACGACGGATCGACCACTGGCTCGCCGGGCTGTTGCTCGGTGGCACGCTGAGCGCGGTGGAGCCGGGCTGGAGCCAGGAGACGCGGCCACCGGCCGCGCGCGAGCCCGGGCTCGCCGAGCTTCCCGAGAAGCTCGCCGAGCTCGTCCCCACCTGCCTCGCCTGCCACGGCGAGAACGGCATTCCCAACTATGCCGAATCGCCGATCGTCGACGGCCAGCACGAGGGCTATCTCTTCGTCCAACTGCGCGATTACAAGAACGGAGCGCGCAAGCACGAGGTCATGAACGAGATCGTCAAGGACCTCTCGCGCAACGACTTGCGTGCGCTCGCGAGCTATTTCAACGCGCGCCCCTGGCCCCGGGTCGACCAGCCTCCGGTCGCGGACGAGAACGGCGAGGTCGAGCGCCTCCTGGCCGAGGGCCAGTGCAAGGAGTGCCACGGCGCCGACTTCCTGGGCGACGGCACCATGCCGCGCCTGGCGGGCCAGCTCACGACCTACCTCGTGAGCACGATGCGCGCCTTCAAGCTCAAGGAGCGCACCAACAACCCGGCGATGGGCTCGCTCCTCGACACCTACAGCGACGAGGAGATCGAAGCGCTGGCCCGCTATCTGGGCGCGCTCTGACCGCTGGCCTCGGCCGCCCGCGCCGCGGCCGAGAGCGCCTCGAGCCCGAGCCCCTCGCGGTCGCGTACGCCCGGATCGGCCCCCGCCGCCAGCAAGAGCGCGACGATCGCCCGGTGGCCGCGCTCGGCCGCGATCAGGAGCGCCGTGCGCCCGCGTTCGTCGGCGAGATCGACGGCGGCACCGCGCTCCAACAACAGCCGCACGGTGGCGAGGCCCTCGGCCTCGGGCACGTCGTCGGCATGCCCCGCCGCCCACATGAGCGCGGTGAGCCCGTGGCCCCAGCGCGTGTCGACCGCCACCCCGGCATCGAGGAAGCGGCGCAGGATCGCCGCGCGGCCGCGCGCCGCCGCGTAGACGACGGGCGATTTGCCGGTGGCGTCGAGCGCCCGCGGATCGGCGCCGTGGTCGAGCAGCAACGCGACCAGCCGCTCGTTGCCGTTGAACGCCGCCGCCGCCAATGGGGTGACACCGCTGCGGCCCGGTTGATCGGCCGGCGCACCGTGCTCCAGGAGCAAGCGCACCACCGCCGTCCGGTTCGACTCGGCGGCGAGAAAGAGCGGGGTGGCACCGTCGAGGCTGCGGATCCTCGGATCGGCACCGGCCTCGAGCAGAAGGCGCGCAGCGTCCACCCGGCCGCCGCGGGCCGCGTGATGGAGCGCGGTCTCGCCGGCCCGATCGCGCGCCCGCGGCGAGGCGCCGCGCGCGAGCCGCTCGCGCACCAGCGCCACGCACCCCTTCTCGGCGGCGCGGGCGAGCTCGCGATCGAGCTGGCGCTGCTCCTCGGCCGGCGCGATCAGGAACTCGCGGGCGAGCTCGTCGCAGACGAGGTCGGAGGCGCCGGCGGCCGGGGCGCCGGCGAGCAAGGCGAGCAGGAGGAGCGGGCGGAACGACGGACGGCGGCGCATCGACACCTCGCACAGACGACAGGGCGCGTTCGTCGTGGCGCCGATCCGCAGGGCGAGAAAGGGTTCCCGGCCGATCATCGGGCCGCTTCCCCGACTGCGGGTTTTTGCTTATGGAAGCCATCGACGCAACTTATGAGAAGACGAGAGGTAGGGCATGCGTGGCGGTCGGGCGATCGGGCTTTTGGCATCGGTGGGGCTCTTGGCCGCGGCCGAGGGCGCCGGGGCGACGACCGGCCTCGTCTTCGTCACCAACGAGAAGAGCAGCACGCTCACCGTCCTCGACCAAGAGGGCAACGTGATCGAGAGCGTGCCGATCTGTGCCCGGCCGCGCGGGATGTCGTTCTCGCCGGATCGCCGCGAGCTCATGATCGGCTGCGCCGAAGACAACATGGTGGGGTTCTACGATCTCGCCACGCGCAAGCTCACCCGCCGGATCCCGAACGTCCTCTATCCCGAGACCTTCGACCTCCACCCCGACCAGCGCCATCTCTACGTCTCCAACGAGGAGGACAGCCAGGCCACGGTGTTCGATCTCGAGACCGGCGAGCAGGTCGGCGCCCACGACACCGGCCCGGAGCCCGAGGGGGTGCTCGCGACCCCGGACGGCAAGCTCGTCTTCGTGGCCTCCGAGGCGGCCAACCTCGTCCACGTCATCGACGTCGAGAAGCAAGAGGTGATCAAGGACGTCGTCACCAACACCCGGCCGCGTCGCTTCGCGCTCACCCCCGACGGTAAAGAGCTCTGGATCTCGGCCGAGATCGCGGGCGTGGTCGACATCATGGACATGGAGCGGCTCGAGATCGTCCACTCGATCGAGTTCCAGCCCAAAGGCATGCGGCGCGAGATGGTGACGCCGGTCGATCTGTTGATCACCCGCGACGGCAAACGCGCCTATGTCGCGCTCGGCCGCGCCAACCACGTGGCGGTGGTCGACGTGCCCTCGCGCCGGGTGGTCGACTACGTCCTGGTCGGCCGGCGACCCTGGGGTCTGCGGCTCACGCGCGACGAGAGCCGGCTCTGGGTCGCCAACGGCCTCTCCGACGACATCACGATCATCGACACCAAGACCCTCAAGCCGCTCAAGAGCGTGCCCGTGGGCGTGGTGCCCTACGGGATCCTGATCGACGATTGAGCGCGCCGTCGCGCCGGCGCGCCGAGCGGCCGCGCCGACCGGGGATGCGGCTCGACCATGCGAGCCGCGTGCCGAAGCGCGAGCGCCTCGCCCCTTTCACGAAAATTTTGCACTGCAAAAACAATCTCTTTTCCGGCGGGCGGCGCTTGACGCCCGTTGCCCGTCAGCCTAGCAGGACTGCGACGGGTTGCCTCACCGTGTCGCGGCGCGATGGCAGTCCCGCAACCAACGCAGGGCCAACTCCCTGGAAAAAAAGTGGCCGGGTCCGAGGACCCGGCCGAGTGGATCAGGGAGGCTAAACGTCTGGGAGAGAGGGGGTCCGGAGACCCCGTCCCGCAGGCATCGCGCCTGCGGAGCGCGACCGGTGGGTCGCGCTAGCACGGACACCCAGAGCCGCCCGTGCTGCACTGCGTCAATTAGGGTTTGCTGCGCGGTTCCGCTAGTCCCTTCGTGCAACACCCGCCTGCGAAATTCGCATGGCCCCGGCGGCGCCGCGCGGCCCCCGCTACCAGACCGGCTGCTGGGCGACCTTCTCCAGAAGGAAATCGCGGAACACCGCCACCCGCTTGGAGTTCCGCAGCTCCTCCGGATAGACGAAATAGCCGGTGAAGCTCGGCCCCTCGAGGTCGGACAGCACGCGCACGAGATTACCGGCGCCCGCCGCCAGATAATCGGGCAAGGAGGCGAGCCCGAGGCCGCTCTCGACCGCCCGCAACATGCCGTAGACGTTGTTGACCCGCAGCGCCGCCCGCCGCGGCCGGTCCTGCTCGCCCTCCTCGAGGCCGGCGTAGAGGATCCAGTTCAAGGGCTGGGTCGAGAGATTGGGGTCCTCGCCGTAGGCCACGAGGCGATGGCGGTCGAGATCGGCGGGGCTGCTCGGCTGACCGTGCCGCTCGAGATAGGCCTTGGAGCCGTAGATGTGGGTGTGGACCGTCATCAGCCGGCGCTGGATCAGGTCCGACTGCGTCGGGCGCTGCATCCGCACCGCGACGTCGGCCTCGCGCATCGAGAGATCGAGCTCGGCATCGGTGACGATCAGCGAGATCGAGATCTCGGGATAGCGATCGAGGAACTCGCCCAAGAGCGAGGACAGCCAGACCGTGCCGACACCCACGGTCGTGCACACCCGCAGATGCCCGGCCGGCACCTCGCGGCTCTCGCGCAGCGCGGTCTGCGCCGCGGCCATCTTGCGCGCGATCTCGCGCGCCGCCTCGAGCAGGATGTCGCCCTGTTCGGTCAACACGAGCCCGCGCGCGTGTCGATGGAACAGGGGGGCGCCCAGATCTTCCTCGAGCGCCCCGATCTGCCGGCTGATCGCCGACTGGGACAGGCCGAGGCGGTCGGCGGCCCGGGTGAAGCTGCCGGCCTCGGCGACGACGTGAAAGATCCGCACCCGGTCCCAGTCGAGCATGCCCCCCAACGTCTCCCCAAAAGCTGAACGCCGAACGGTAGGCCCGGCCTCAGGCCGCGTGCGCCGCGAGCCACCGATCGGCTTCGAGTGCCGCCATGCAGCCGGTGCCGGCCGCGGTCACCGCCTGCCGGAACACCTTGTCCTGGACGTCGCCAGCGGCGAACACCCCCGGCACGCTCGTCCGGGTGCTGCCCGGCGCGGTCAGGATATAGCCCTCGCGGTCCATGTCGAGCTGGCCGCGGAAGAGTGCCGTCGCCGGGTCGTGGCCGATCGCCACGAACAGGCCGTGGACCGCGAGTTCGCGCGTAGCGCCCGTGGCGACGTGGCGGATCCGCACAGCCGTCACGCCCCTGGGCTCCTCGCTGCCGAGGATCTCCTCGACGACGTGGTTCCAGACCACCTCGATCTTGGGGTTGGCGAACAACCGGTCCTGGAGGATCTTCTCCGCGCGCAGGCTGTCGCGACGGTGGACGAGCGTCACCTTCGAGCACATCTGCGCGAGGTAGAGCGATTCCTCGACCGCCGAATTGCCGCCGCCCACGACCGCGACCGGCCGACCGCGGAAGAAGAAGCCGTCGCAGGTGGCGCAGGCCGACACACCGAAGCCCTTGAACTTCTCTTCGCTCGGCAGGCCGAGCCAGCGCGCCTGCGCCCCGGTGGCGACGATCAGCGCGTCGCAGCGGACCCGATCGCCGCTGTCGAGCGCGAGCGCGAAGGGCCGCCGCGCAAGATCGACCGCGGTCACGACATCGGCCAACAGCTCCGCACCGCAGTGGCGGGCCTGGGCCGCCATCCGCTCCATCAGCTCGGGGCCCTGGATCGGCTCGGCGAAGCCCGGGAAGTTCTCGACGTCGGTCGTGATCGCGAGCTGGCCGCCCGGCTGCAGCCCTTGGATCAAGAGCGGCGCGAGATTGGCCCGGGCGGCATAAATCGCCGCCGTGTAGCCGGCCGGACCGGCCCCGATGATCGCGAGCCGGACCCGCCGCTCGCCCGCCATGGCCGTCTCCCCCGCTCTGCGTGCGTCAGCCGAACTTGACCTCCAGGATCTCGAAATAGCGAACGCCGCGTGGTGTCGCGACCTCGACCGATTCGCCGGCCTCCTTGCCGAGCAAGGCCTGCGCCAGTGGCGAATTGATCGACAGAAGGCCGAGCGAGATCTCGGCCTCCTCGGGCCCGACGATCTGGTAGGTGACCTCCTCGTCGGTCTCCTCGTCGACCAGCCGGACCTTGGCGCCGAACATCACCTTCGAGCCCGAGAGCTTGGACAGGTCGATCACTTCCGCCCGCCCGAGCTTGTCCTCGAGCTCCATCACCCGGCCCTCGATGAAACCCTGCCGTTCGCGCGCCGCGTGATACTCGGCGTTCTCCGAGAGATCGCCGTGTTCGCGCGCCGCCGCGATCGCCTTGATCACCGCCGGCCGCTCGACGGTCTTGAGACGCTTGAGCTCGGCACTCAACCTGGAGTAGCCCTCCGGGGTCATCGGTATCCGATTGGACATCCCTGGCCGTCCGCCGCTGTCGGGAAAATAATCGAGCCGGCGATCGCCGGACCGCCGGCTCAGCCTTCCTGCGCCGCCGCAAGATAGGCCTGGAGCGGCCGCACTTCAAGCGCACCCCGCTTGAGCTCGCGCACCGCCTCAACCATGGCGCGAGCGCCCGCCATGGTCGTGTAATAGGGCAGGCGGCCGCTCAAGGCCGCCCGGCGCAGCGAATAGGAGTCGGCGATCGCCTGGGCACCTTCGGTCGTGTTGACGACGAGGGCCACGGCCTTGTCCTTGATCAGATCGACGATGTGCGGCCGGCCCTCGTGGACCTTGTTGACGACCTCCACCGGCAGGCCCTGGGCCGCGAGCGCCGCCGCCGTCCCGCGCGAGGCCGAGAGCGCGAAGCCGAGTTCGTGCAAGGCGCGCGCGATCGCGCAAGCGGCGGGCTTGTCCTTGTCCTTGACCGAGAGGAAGACGCGCCCCTGGAGCGGCAAGTCGGTACCGGCCGCGATCTGCGACTTGGCGAAGGCGGTGGCGAAATCGCGGGCGAGCCCCATCACCTCGCCGGTCGATTTCATCTCGGGGCCGAGCAGGAGGTCGACGCCCGGGAAGCGGGCGAAGGGGAAGACCGCTTCCTTGACCGCCACGTGCCGCAGCGGCGCGGGTGCCAGGCCGAACGCCGAGAGCGGCTCGCCCGCCATCACCCGGGCGGCGATCTTGGCGATCGGCCGGCCGATCGCCTTGGCGACGAACGGCACGGTCCGGCTCGCGCGCGGATTGACTTCCAGGATGTAGACCTTGCCGTCCTTGACCGCCATCTGCACGTTCATGAGGCCCCGGACCTCGAGCGCGCGGGCGAGTGCTTCGGCCTGGCTGCCGATCTCCGCGACGATCGCCTCGGGCAGAGAATAGGGCGGCAAGGAGCAGGCGCTGTCGCCCGAATGGATCCCGGCCTCCTCGATGTGCTCCATGATCCCGGCGACGATCACGCTCGTCCGGTCGGCGAGCACGTCGACGTCGACTTCGATCGCATCGGCCAGATAGCGGTCGAGCAGCACCGGACCGATCTCGGAGGCGGCGCGCGCCTCGGCGAAGAAGCGGCGGACCTCGTCGAGCGTGTGGACGATCCGCATCGCCCGGCCGCCGAGCACGTAGGACGGCCGCAGCACGAGCGGCAGGCCGAGGGATTCGGCCTTGGCCACCGCCTCGGCCTCGCTCGTGCAGACGTCGTTGGCGGGCTGCGCGAGCCCGAGCCGTTTCAAGAGCTCCTTGAAGCGGTCGCGATCTTCGGCGAGGTCGATGGCGTCGGGCGAGGTCCCGAGGATCGGCACACGCGCGGCCTCGAGCGCACCCGCGAGCTTCAAGGGCGTCTGCCCGCCCAATTGCACGATGACGCCCAGAAGCTCGCCACGGCTCGCCTCGACCCGGCAGATCTCGAGCACGTCCTCGGCGGTCAAGGGTTCGAAATAGAGCCGATCGGAGGTGTCGGGATCGGTCGAGACGGTCTCGGGATTGCAGTTGACCATGATCGTCTCGAGCCCGGCCTCTTTGAGGCCGAAGGCCGCGTGCACGCAGCAATAGTCGAACTCGATCCCCTGCCCGATCCGGTTCGGGCCGCCGCCCAGGATGATCACCTTGCGCCGATCGCTGGGCCGGGCCTCGCATTCGGGCTCGGGATCGTCGAGCGTACCGGTCTCGTAGCAGCTGTACATGTAGGGGGTGAGGGCTTCGAACTCGGCCGCACAGGTGTCGATCCGGCGGAACACCGGCCGCACGCCGAGCGCGATCCGCCGCGCCCGCACCTCCTCTTCCTCGAGGCCGGCCAGCCGGGCCAAGCGCTTGTCGGAGAAACCCTGCGCTTTGAGCGCCAGGAACCCGTCCCGGTCGGTCGGCAGGCCGCGCTCGCGCACGCTGCGCTCGCTCGAGACCAGATCGCGGATCTGCTCGAGGAACCAGGGATCCCAGCGGCAGGCGCGGTGCACCTCCTCCACACCCAGCCCCTCGCGGAACGCCTGGGCGATCACGCGGATCCGATCGGGCGTCGGCTTGGCGAGCGCGGCCAGCACCACCTCGTGCGGCCGTGCCGCTCCGGCCAGACCGGGGATCTCGATCTCGTCGAGGCCGCAAAGCCCGGTCTCGAGGCCCCGGAGCGCCTTCTGCACGGATTCCTGGAAGGTCCGGCCGACCGCCATGACCTCGCCCACCGACTTCATCGAGGTGGTCAGCACGGGCTCGGTCTCGGGGAACTTCTCGAACGCGAAGCGCGGGATCTTGGTGACGACGTAGTCGATCGTGGGCTCGAAGCTCGCCGGCGTGACCTTGGTGATGTCGTTCTGGATCTCGTCGAGCGTGTAGCCCACGGCCAGGCGCGCTGCGACCTTGGCGATCGGGAAGCCCGTGGCCTTGGAGGCGAGCGCGGAGCTGCGCGAGACCCGCGGGTTCATCTCGATGACGACCATCCGGCCGGTCGCCGGATCGACCGCGAACTGGACGTTGGAGCCGCCCGTGTCGACGCCGATCTCGCGCAAGACCGCGATCGCCGCATCGCGCATGCGCTGATATTCTTTGTCGGTGAGCGTCAAGGCCGGGGCCACCGTGATCGAATCGCCGGTGTGCACGCCCATCGGATCGACGTTCTCGATCGAGCAGACGATGATGCAGTTGTCCGCCTTGTCGCGGACCACCTCCATCTCGAATTCTTTCCAGCCCAGGACCGATTCCTCGACCAGCACCTCGCCGATCGGCGAGGCGTCGAGGCCGCCGCGGACGATCTCCTCGAATTCTTCGCGGTTGTAGGCGACACCGCCGCCTGTGCCGCCGAGCGTGAAGGACGGCCGAACGATCGCCGGCAGACCCACTTCCTCGAGCGCGGCGCGGGCCTCCTCGAGCGTGTGGACGGCGCGCGAGCGCGGCAGATCGAGGCCGATCCGCGCCATCGCCTCGCGGAACAGGAGGCGGTCCTCGGCCTTGTCGATCGCCTCGAGCCGCGCGCCGATCAGCTCGACGCCGAATTCCTCGAGCGTGCCGTCCTCGGCCAGCGCCTTGGCGATGTTCAAGGCGGTCTGGCCGCCCATCGTCGGCAACAGCGCATCGGGCCGCTCGGCCGCGATGATCCGGCGGACGAAGGCGGGCGTGATCGGCTCGATGTAGGTCGCATCCGCCACCTCGGGGTCGGTCATGATGGTGGCGGGGTTGGAGTTGACGAGGACGACCCGATAGCCCTCGGCCTTGAGGGCCTTGCAGGCCTGGGTCCCGGAATAGTCGAACTCGCAGGCCTGGCCGATGACGATCGGGCCGGCCCCGATCACCAGGATCGATCGGAGATCGGTCCGCTTGGGCATCGCACGCTCCTCAGGCGGGTCAGCCCGCGGCCCGCTCGACGAGCGCGCGGAAACGACGGAACAGGTAGTGGCTGTCTTGCGGGCCGGGCGAGGCCTCGGGGTGGTACTGGACCGAGAAGACCGGCCGGCCTTTGACGCGAATGCCCTGGATCGTGCCGTCGAACAGCGAGCGATGGGTGACCTCGAGCGCCTCGGGAAGACCCTCGTCGGCGATCGCGAAGCCGTGATTCTGGCTCGTGATCTCGACCTTGCCGGTGGTCAGGTCCTTGACCGGGTGGTTGGCCCCGTGATGGCCGAAGCGCATTTTGACGGTCCGCGCCCCCATCGCCAGGCCGAGCATCTGATGGCCGAGGCAGATGCCCATGATCGGCAAGCCGCTCTCGACAAGGCGGCGGATCACGGGCACGGCGTAGACACCGGTCGCGGCCGGATCGCCCGGCCCGTTCGACAGCACCACCCCGGCCGGCCCGAGCGCCAAGATCTCCTCCGCGCTCGTGGTCGCCGGCACGATCGTCACCTCGAAACCGACCGAGACCAGCGAGCGCAGGATGTTGCGCTTGATCCCGTAATCGATCGCCACGACCGGCGGCCCGCCGGGCGCGCCCTCGACGTAACCGCGGCCCCATTCCCAGCGCCCCTGGCGCCAGAGCGCGCGCTGGCGCGAGGTGACCTCGGGAACCAGATCCATGCCGACGAGCCCGGGCCAGGAGGCGGCGCGGGCCTTGAGGTCCTTGAGGTCGAGCCGGCCGTCGGGGGCGTGCACGAGCGCCGCGTTCTGCGCCCCCCGCTCGCGCAAGATGCGGGTGATGCGGCGGGTGTCGACGCCGGCGATCCCGGCGATGCCGTGGGCCTCGAGCCAGCGGGCGAGGTGGCGGGTGGCGCGCCAGTTCGACGGCGCCGTCACCTCGGCGCGGACGACGAGGCCGCGGGCGACCGGGGTGGTGGCCTCGACGTCCTCCTCGTTGGCGCCCACATTGCCGATGTGCGGGAAGGTGAAGGTGACGATCTGCCCGGCGTAGGACGGGTCGCTCAGAATCTCTTGGTAGCCGGTGATGGCGGTGTTAAAAACCAGCTCACCGACGTGCACGCCCGGAGCGCCGATCCCGGATCCGAGGAAGACGGTACCGTCCTGCAACGCCAACGCCGCGGTCGCTTGGCGCCGATCGAAGATGTGCGTCAACGCGCTAGATCCGTTGGTCGAGGTGAGCGACGGCGCGGGGCACCGTCCTCGGGGCAAACGCCCCGGGTTCTACCAGCCTGCCGTCGGGCGTCAAGCAAGGCCGCCTTCTGCCCGCTCCCGCACATCGGGACCGGCAGCGGCGCCGTATCGGGCGGTTCGCCGACCTCCGGGTCGGGCCGCTGGAGAGAGTCGACGTGTTGCGCCAACGGCTGCAAGCCGCGCTGAAGGATGCCACCGAGCGGACCGACGAGCGCGCCGCGGCGATGCTGCGGCTCGTCCTCGCGGCGATCAAGGAGCGCGATCACTGCCTGCGGGCCGCGGGCCAGGCCCAGGGCGCCGGCGACGAGGAGATCGAGGCGCTGTTGCGCGAGATGGTCGCCCAGCGCGAGGCGGAGATCGCCAAGTGCGAGAGCCAGGCTCGGCTCGAGCAGGCCGAACAAGAGAGCCAGGAGATCGGGATCCTGCAGTCCTTCCTGCCGCCGCGGCTGGGCGAGGCCGAGACGCGAGCCGCCGTCGAGGACGCCATCCGCGCGGTCGGCGCCGCCAAGCTCAAGGACACCGGCAAGGTGATCGCCTGGCTCAAGGAACGCCACGACGGTCAGATGGACTTCCGCCTGGCGCGTCGGCTCTTGTGCGAACGGCTGCACTGAGGCGCGCGGCATGAACGGGGGGCGGGCGCCCCGGGACATCCGAGCGCGGCTGTCGAGCACGGGCTCGCTCGAGGAGTTCCGGGCGCGACTGCCCTTGGCCGAGATCGTCGGACGATGGGTCAAGCTCGTCCGCCGCGGCCGCGAATGGGTCGGGCTCTGCCCGTTCCACCAGGAAAAGACCCCCTCCTTCGCGGTGGTCGAGGACAAAGGCTTCTATCACTGCTTCGGCTGCGGCGCGCACGGCGATGCGATCGGCTTCGTGATGGCGATCGAGCGGCTCGACTTCAAAGAGGCGCTCGCCCGGCTCGAAGAACTCACCGGCATTCCCGCACCGCGCCGGGCCGCCGCCGGCGGCGAGCGGCTCGATCGCGCGCTCTACGACGCCAACGCCGCCGCCGCGCGCTGGTTCGCGGCCCGGCTCGAGGCGCCCGAGGCGGCGGCGGCTCGCGCCTATCTCGCAGGCCGCGGCCTCGATCCCGCCACGATCCGCACCTTCGGCCTCGGCTGGGCGCCGGCCGATCGGGGCGCCTTGCGCACGGCGCTCTCGGCCCAGGGCTTCACGGACGAGACGCTGGTGGCGGCCGGGCTCCTGCGCCGGCCCGAGGGCGGCGGCACGCCTTACGCGCTGTTCCGCGAGCGGGTGATCTTTCCGATCGCGGATGCGCGCGGGCGGATCGTGGGCTTCGGCGGCCGCACGCTCGGCGACGGCCAGCCCAAATATCTCAACACGCCCGACACCGAGCTCTTCCACAAGAGCCGGCTGCTCTACGGCCTCGACCGAGCGGCAGAGGCGGCGCGCAAGAGCGGCCGGCTGGTGGTAGCCGAGGGCTACATGGACGTGATCGCGCTCGCCCGCGCGGGCCTGCCGGCGGTCGCACCGCTCGGCACCGCGATGGGCGAGGCGCAGCTCGAGGCGGCCTGGAAGCTCGCGAGCTGCCCGATCGTCTGCCTCGACGGCGATACGGCCGGCCTGCGCGCCGCCCTGCGCCTGGCCGAGCGGGCCGCGCCCGCGTTGCGCGCCGACCGCAGCTTGGCCTTCGTGGTCTTGCCCGAGGGCGAGGATCCCGACAGCCTCATGCGCGCGCACGGAGCCGCGGCCCTTCTCGAGGCGCTGGCCCGTCCCGAGCCGCTCGCTTCGTTCTTCTTTCGTGTCGCGCTCGCGCAACGCGCCGAGCGGCTCGAGCGGGCCGAAGAGCGCGCGGCGCTGCGTCGGACGCTCCGCGACTTCCTCGCCCGGATCGTCGATCGCGACCTTCGCGCGAGCCTCGCCGAGGAGTTCGCGGCTCTGCTCGCGAGCGAGTTCGCCCGCCGCCGGCTCGATCCGCGCGGCCTGGGCGGCCCCCGCCCCG